>NZ_JBOZWO010000004.1:0-248181 GCF_050864975.1 Paenibacillus sp. GXUN7292
TGTTCATTGTAACTTTTGCCTTCTTCTATTGTTCATTGTAACTTTTGCCTTCTTCTATTGTTCACTGCAACTTTTGCCTTCTTCTATTGTTCATTGTAACTTTTGCCTTCTTCTATTGTTCATTGTAACTTGTGCCTACTATAATATTATTCCCAGCAACTGTTCCTTACTCTACGACTACGCCTTTTTTAATAATCAAATTGGCATAAAGAGCTTTTTCACCCGTTGCAACAATTGCATAGGCGCGCTTAGCCCGCTCATAAAAGGCAAACCTCTCTATTTCCTCAAAGCAATCCGCATTGCCGGCATGCTTATTCACGATCTGCTTGTATTCGTCCCATATCGGCGTTTGCACTGTATCGCCCGGGGTAACTCCCATAAGCGCCGCTGGCTTATCTACGTATTGATCTAGCGGAAACAGCTGAAGCACAGCTTCTAGCAGCTCCGGTATGGAATGGCCATCGCAGCGAATTAATCGGACAGCATGGCTGGCAGCTGGAAAATTGCCGTCTGCAAACACGAGCTCATCGCTATGCCCCATCTCCATCAGCACTTTAAGCAGCTCGGGAGAAATAATACTCGGAATTCCTTTTAGCATATAGTCATCTCCTGCTCTAAAGGTTACTGCATTTTTTGCAGCAGCTGGACGCGGTAAGCCTCGCTTTCCAATGAAGCAATTTCTTCAAATTCAGCATCAGTCAACACTTTCGGCTCCTTGATCGCTTTGGCGATCAAATAAATCTTAGCACTTTCTTCAACAACCTCCGTACGGTAATATGCTTCACGCAAATTCCGCCCGGTCGTTACCAGCCCATGGTTGCCGAGCAAAACAGAGCTCGCTTTATTGACCACTGCCACATAAGCATCCGCAAGCTTATCTGTCGTAGGAAGGACATACGGTACATATAATGTTTTTCCGACGAGCGCCGCTTGGTCCGGGAACATAATCGGCAGCTCCTGCTCAACAAGCGTAAAGGCAATGCAATAAGGAGGATGAGTATGCACGATAGCGCCAATATCAGGATTTACACGATAAGCGTACAGATGCATTAAAACCTCTGAGGAAGGTCTAAAGCCTGTATCCGTAATTTTACCTGACTCAATATGCACCTCTACCCATTGATCAGGTTCAATTTCATCCAGCGCAAAGCCGCTTGGCGACAAGTACATATACCCGTCATGCTTGGCGCTAATATTGCCGCCTGGTCCTACAACTAATTTATTGGCTACTATTTTTTTCGCGTAACGGCACAGTTCTTCTCGAATCGCTTTACTGCCCATCCTAACACCTACATTCTATTTATATAGTGGTCCAAAATTTGTACACGCACGGTAATCAGCCGCTTCTGCATCCGCTGTTCCGAATAAGCCCCATGCTTTTGGACGGAATATTTTTTCCTCTGCAATATTGTGCATGTTCACAGGAATACGCAGCATTGAAGCTAATGTGATCAAATCTGCACCAATATGTCCAAAGCTGATGGAACCGTGGTTGGCGCCCCAATTGTTCATAACATCGTACACGGAACGGAATGCTCCCTCGCCTGTAATAATTGGTGCAAACCAAGTCGTCGGCCAGGTTGGATCCGTCCGGTTATCAAGCGCCTCATGCACATTCTCTGGCAATTCTACAGAATAGCCCTCTGCTATTTGCAGCACTGGCCCGATGCCCTTCACCATGTTGATGCGCGACATCGTCATCGGCATACCGCCTTTTGTCAAGAAATCGGAAGAATAGCCCCCGCCTCTGAAGTACTCTACATTAGCCGGTCTCCAGGAAGTAGCCGCCAGACAGCGCTTTGCTTCCTCCTCTGTAATTTCCCAGAACGGCTTCATCGCCGGCATGCCGTCCTTCGATTGCTCTCCAGTGCCGTCCAGCGTAGCTGAGCCTGAATTGATCAAATGAATAATTCCGTTTGCCGCTGCGCCGCTGAGCTGGTGACCTGTTACACGCTCAACCGATTCTGGGCTCCAATAAGTACGCACATCCGCAAAAATTTGCGCGGTATTCGTCAGCAGACTGCCAAACAACATGACGACCCCGTTAAGGCTGTCATTTTCCGTTGCTACTAAATAAGGCGCACGAACGCCGTTCCAGTCGAAGGACGAATTAAGCATCGATTCAAGAAAGTCGCCATTTGGAAAATGATCTGTCCATTGGCGCTGCCCCTGGAAGCCCGATACGATCGCTTGATGACCCAGCGCTTCTTCGCCAAAGCCAAGCTCGGCAAGACGCGGATTGCCAATCATAAGATCGCGGGTAATTTGCGTCATTTTCACAACCGTTTCCCAATCCTGATCCTTCTTCTCTCTGGACTGCTGAATATCAGCTGCATTGTTGTCAACGCCCTCAACACAATGCTCTTTTACCCATGCCATAGCCTTTTCGAATTCTTCCTGATCATAAATCCCTTCGTCCATACGACGGACAAACTCGGACATATCAATGTATTCATTACGCATTCCAAGATACTCCTGGAAAAAGTTGTCATTCACGATAGAACCGGCAATCCCCATTGAAACTGAACCCATTGACAAATAGGATTTGCCGCGCATGTAAGCAACCGCCAAACCAGCTTTAGCAAAGCCAATCAATTTATCCTTCACATCACCCGGGATGGACGTATCGGAGGAATCCTGAACCTGCTCGCCATAAATTCCGAATGCAGGCAAGCCTTTCTGAGCATAACCGGCCAATACGGCAGCCAAGTATACGGCGCCAGGTCTCTCGGTTCCGTTAAAGCCCCATACCGCCTTCGGGATCGACGGGTCCATATCCATCGTTTCGGTACCATAGCACCAGCAAGGAGTAACAGTAATGGAAACGCCTACACCTTCACGCGCAAATTTGCTCGCACAGGCTGCGGCTTCAGCTACTCCGCCAATTGTCGTGTCGGCAATGACACATTCCACCGGCTCGCCATTAGGATAGCGAAGATGCTCCGATAGTAACGCTGCAGTTGCTTTAGCCATATTCATCGTTTGCTCTTCCAGTGATTCACGTACACCTTTGCGACGGCCGTCAATGGTCGGTCTAATTCCTATTTTCGGAAAACCAGCTGCATATCTGTACTGCTCAAGCGACATTATAACCCCTCCTGCGTAATTAAAAATGTTATCGATAACATCAATCTAACAATTTATTTGCTTGCTGTCAACGTTAACTTTTAGGTATGATAGGATAAGTATTATCTTACAAGGAGCTACTTGCATGGTTACGATTTATGATATTGCTGCAAAAGCGAATGTATCCGCTATGACGGTTTCCAGAGTTATCAATAACACTGGCAAAATTAGCGACAAGACACGCGCCAAAGTAAAAAAAGTGATGGAGGAAATGAACTATGTCCCCAATCAGACAGCGCGAAATTTAGTGCTTCAGCAAACGAAGCTGCTCTTTTTGCTCATTACGGATATTAATAATCCTTTCTATACGACAATTGCCCGCGGCGCAGAGGATGCCGCCAAGAAGTATGGCTACCGCCTTCTATTTGGAAACAGCGACGAGAACCTAGATAAAGAAGCGGATTATATTACGACTATATTAACGACCCGGGTCGACGGCGTGCTGCTTGCGCCGACAGGCGATCCGTCGCTTCCGCATCTGGAATCGCTGCGCAAGCATAATGTTCCGTTCGTGCTGCTTGATCGCGAGGTGCCTGGCGTTGAGTATGATATTGTGCTTGGTGACAGCAAGGAAGGAGCTCGTCAGCTTGTGGAGCATCTGATTGCGAACGGCCACCGCCAGATCGCAATGATTAACGGCGCCGATACGATATCCAGCGCCCGCCTGCGCCTGCAAGGATATTGTGAAGGCCTGCTTCTGAACGGACTGGAGCCTCGAGAAGATTATATTTACCGGACCAGCTTTGGGGCTCAGCATGATCTCCAGGAGCTGGCCGATTGGCTGCTGTCCTTGCAGCCGGCGCCTACCGCTATTGTGGCTGGCAACAACGTGCTTGCAGTGGAAGCGCTGCGCGTCCTGCGCGAGCGTCATATTCAAGTGCCGGAGCAGCTGTCTATCGTTTGCTTTGACGACTTGGGCCCGTATTCTGAGGCAGAGCCATTTCTAACGGTTGCAGCCCAGCAGGCTTATCAATTTGGCTATATGGGCGTTCAAATGCTCGTAGAGCGGATCGCCGAACGTGAAGCTGTGCAGCCTTGGCGCAAGGTCGTACTGCCTGCCGAGCTTGTCGTAAGAAGATCGGTTCGCAATATATTGCCTCAATAAGTCAAAATTGCGCAATGACGTACAAAATAATGAGCCTGCCAATGCAGCTATTGCTGCTTGGGAGACTGTCGATTAATTGCGGATAGGGCAACAATCAATAGAAAGGGGGCCACTGCGATCAAGATTGGGATTCCGACCGCTGTGCCCACAATTAATCGACAGTCTGCTTGGCAGGCTCCTTGTATTGCTGGCGGTATTCGGTGGGCGAATGTCCGCTCCATTTGCGGAATTGTTTAGTGAAAAACAACGGATCATTATAACCTATCGATGCTGCAACCTGGGCGACTGTCAAATCCCCCTGCAGCAGCTCCTCAGCCTTTTTCATCCGTGTTTTGAATAGGAACTGCTGCGGCGACAAGCCGGTCGCTTCTTTGAACAGCTTCGTTAAATGGGCACGGTGGTAGCCCAGTGTTCGAGCGATAGACTCAATTGATAACTGCTGCGAATACTGCAAAGAAAACATGCGTATAGCCTGCTCCACCTGGCGGTAGGTATGTGCATTAGCCGTGTTTGCAATGTCTAGCTGAACGGCCGGATATTGTACCTGCTCTCCCTTGCTTTCAGCCAGCGCCTGCTCATTTTGCGCAGCCTGCAGCCCCAGCTCATAGAAGATCCTGCGCAGCAGGCTAGCAGCTTTCATATTGCCTAATGCCGGATAAAGCTCCTCCTCAAGGCTGGCTCTAATCCCCTGCAATAAACCGGTAATTTTGCTCTCGAAGCAATTTTTAATAATAGCCCGGTCCGGTGTAATCCCAATTGAACGCAGGGCAGTTTCTACTACCTCTCCGCTGAAAGCAACCCAAGCATAGGTCCAGGGATTATGCTCATCCGCTTCGTATTTCACTAGAATATCAGGAAATATGACAAACACATCTCCTCTTTCGCAAGAAACCGATGTTCCCAGTGTTTCAAATTTCCCTGTGCCCGAAAGGACGATATGAATTAAATAGTAATCATGTACCGCAGGACCGATATAATGACCAGCAATCGGACCGCCTTCCCCGCTAAATAATACAGACATTTCCTGCTTGAGCGGGGCTTCATTCAATGAAACCGAAAAATAATGATGCTGTGGTATTGTCATATGCCGCCGCCTCCCTATCAGCTTTACACAAAAATGATGCAACATTCCTCCATATTGCTATGCGATACTTCCATATTCAACAATTATAATCTCAACTATACTAAAAGTGAATTAAGCTTGTTATTCCAATGTTTATAGGATTGCACTCTTTTTATAACACTTATTCTAAAGGAGGAAGTTTATTTTGTCCAAGATTACATTTATCGGTGCTGGAAGCTCTGTATTTGCTAAAAATATTCTAGGTGATGTTATGCAGACGCCTGCCTTGCAGGGCTTTGAACTGGCCTTGTTTGATATTGATGCGGAAAGATTAAAGGATTCAGAGAAAATGCTGCTGAATTTGCAGAAAACAAGCGGCAGCAGCTGCGTCATTAAAGCCTATAGCAATCGCAAGGATGCGCTGCGCGGTGCAAAGTATATCGTGAACGCAATTCAAGTAGGCGGCTATGATCCGTGTACAATTACAGATTTTGAAATACCGAAGAAATACGGCCTGCGCCAAACAATTGCCGATACTGTAGGGATCGGCGGGCTCTTCCGCAATCTTAGAACGATTCCTGTCATGCTTGATATTGCGCAGGATATTAACGAAGTATGTCCAGACGCGTTGTTCCTCAACTATACGAATCCAATGGCAGTACTTACGAATGCGATGAACACTTATGGCGGCGTAAAAACTGTTGGACTTTGTCACAGCGTGCAGGTTTGCGTGCCGGAATTATTCAAGCTGCTTGGCATGGACGCCGAAGGTGTGAAATGGAATATTGCGGGCATTAACCATATGGCCTGGCTGCTCGAAGTTAGCAAGGATGGTGTAGATTTATATCCGGAGATTAAAAGAAGAGCTGCCGAGAAGCAGCTAGAGAAGCATCATGATATGGTTCGCCTTGAAATGATGCTGAAATTCGGATACTACATTACCGAATCTTCAGAGCATAATGCAGAATACCACCCGTATTTTATTAAGCGCAATTATCCTGAGCTTATCGAACGCTTCAATATTCCTTTGGATGAATATCCGCGCCGCTGCATCAATCAAATCGAAGGCTGGAAATCGATGCGCGAATCGCTCGTTAATAATGCTAATTTGGAGCATTGCCGCAGCCATGAATATGCGTCGTACATCTTTGAGGCAATTGAGACGAATAAGCCATTCAAAATCGGCGGTAATGTTATGAATACAGACCTCATTACGAATCTGCCGAAAGAAGCCTGTGTCGAGGTGCCTTGTCTCGTAGACCGCAACGGCATCCAGCCGATCCATATCGGCAATTTGCCGCCGCAGCTTGCAGCTCTTAACCGTACCAATATCAATACACAGCTGCTAACTCTTGAAGCCGCAGTTACACGCAAGCGTGAGCATATTTATCACGCTGCCATGCTTGATCCTCATACAGGTGCTGAGCTGTCCATGGACGATATCGTATCGTTATGCGATGATCTTATTGAAGCGCACGGCAATTGGCTGCCTGAATATAAATAATACATTCAGCAATTTGTACGTTTTCTCATCCCCTCGCTGCAAGAGCTTGCTCCTGCAGCGTTTTTTTCATGGATTAAGCGTGCTTTTTCTTATGCTTAAAAGTTTTTTCACATTTAGGAAAATTAAGGGCTAATTAGCGAATAATACTTTTGGACAAGTTGCATAATAACTTCAGAAGGAGGATGATAATCAATGGCTAGGAACACAAACCAGCTCGTAGTACCTCAAGCGCGAGCAGCACTTGAGCAAATGAAATACGAAGTAGCTCAAGAGCTTGGCATTCAGCTGCCGCAAGATGGTTATTATGGCAACATGACGACTCGCGACATGGGCTCCATCGGCGGTTCCATTACTCGTCGCCTTGTTCAAATGGCTCAGCAGCAGCTTTCTGGACGCCGCTAATCGTTACATCACAAGCAATAACTTGTATAGAACATTGGAAAAAAATGGCGATCAGAGCCTGGCTCTGCACGCCATTTTTCATTTCTGGCAACAACGATATTAATATAGCTTCCATTTGAACTGAAAAATCGGTAAAATGAATAATATGCCTCTTTACTGAACTACATAACTTCTGAATTTTATATGGAAAGGAATATATGTTTATGATTATTCAACCAAAAACCCGTGGCTTTATTTGTACTACAGCCCATCCTGAGGGCTGCGCTAAACAAGTCCAACGTCAAATAGATTATGTTCGATCCCAGCCCAAGCTTGAAGGTCCGCGCAATGTGCTTGTAATCGGCGCTTCGACCGGCTACGGCCTTGCTTCGAGAATTGTGTCTGCTTTTGGAGCTGGCGCAAATACGGTAGGCGTATATTTTGACAAAGAAGCGGAAGGCTCCCGCACTGCAACAGCAGGCTGGTACAATTCAGCTGCATTTGAACAGGTTGCGGCAGAAGCCGGTCTTAAATCCTACAGCATTGTAGGCGACGCATTCTCCGATGAAATTAAAGCAAAAACAATTGATCTTATTAAAACGGAGCTTGGCCAAATCGACTTGCTCGTATACAGTGTAGCTTCACCTCGCCGCACGCATCCAAAAACAGGCGAAACCTTCTCCTCCGTCATTAAGCCGCTTGGCGAAACTTACAGCAACAAAACCGTTAATTTCCATAGCGGCGAGGTTACGGTTGCTACAATCGAGCCTGCAACAGAGGATGAGCTGCGCCAAACGATCGCTGTAATGGGCGGCGAGGACTGGCAAATGTGGATCGACGAGCTCAAAAAGGCTGGCGTGCTCGCTGATCAGGCTACAACAGTTGCTTACTCTTATCTTGGCCCAGAAATTACACATGCTGTTTATTTGGACGGGACGATCGGCGCTGCCAAAATGGACCTTGAAAAAGCGGCCAAAAATATTAACGAGCAGCTAAGCGCTGCAGGCGGACGGGCTTTCGTATCCGTTAATAAAGCGCTTGTTACGCAATCCAGCTCGGCGATCCCTGTTGTTCCGCTTTATATTTCCGCATTGTACAAGGTGATGAAAGAAAAAGGGCTGCATGAAGGCTGTATTGAGCAAATGTACCGTCTTTTCTCGGAAAGACTATACTCTGGCAAAGAAGTGCCTGTAGACAGCAGAGGGCTTATTCGCATTGACGATTGGGAAATGAAAGAAGACATCCAAAGCGAGGTTGCTCAGCTATGGCAGGACCTTACTACTGAAAATGTATATGAGCTGTCCGATCTTGAAGGCTACCGCCGCGAGTTTTTCCAATTGTTCGGCTTTGAAACGGAAGGCATCGATTATGAGAAAGATACAGATCCAGCTGTAGCTGTCATAAATCTTCGCTAATTTATAAAGATAATACTAATAACGGGGTTGTCGGCCGATGTGCTGACAACCCTTTTTTTGACGTTGTCTTGTCAAAATTGATTTTGCAGCCATACCCAAAATTCCATTATTTGATATTAAAAACTCATATAGTATAATGAAATTGTGTAATCTATAGGAAGTCACGCTGGAAGGAGCTCGCTTATGCTCAAAATTTTCGCTGGTTCATCCAATCCGGAGCTGGCTGAGAAACTATGCGACCAATTAGGCGTTTCCCTTGGGGACGTCTCCTTGTCAAAAATGGAAAGCGGAGAGATTTATGTAGCCTATCAAGAAACAGTACGCGGCTATGATGTGTTCATCGTCCAATCTCTATCTCATCCTGTGAATGAGCATTTGGTCGAGCTGCTCATTATGATAGATGCTGCCAGGAGAGCATCAGCTCGAACGATCAATGTTATCATGCCATACTACGGTTATGCTCGTCAGGAACGAAAATCCGCCCCCCGCGAGCCAATATCGGCCAAAATGGTGGCTGACATTTTGACAACAGCAGGCGCGGATCGGATTATAACGATTGATTTGCATGCAGACCCCATTCAAGGATTTTTCAAAATACCGGTCGATCATCTCACAGCTCTGGATTTAATTATTGACTACCTAAGGCTCAAAAACATTCCAAATCCTGTCGTCGTTTCTCCTGATGCCGGGCGTGCCGCCACGGCTGAGAAGCTTGCTGATCTGCTCAACTGGCCTTTTGCGATAATGATCAAAAACAGGCCTGCCCACAATAAAACCGAAATAACACATATTATTGGAGAAGTCGACGGGATGACTCCGATTATTATTGAGGATTTAATCGATACAGGCGGTACGATTGTAAATGTAGTTGAGGCATTGAAAAAGCGGGGAGCAAAGGATGCCTATATTTGCGCTACGCATGGATTATTTTCAGAAAAAGCGATGAAAAAGCTGCAGCATCCAAGCATTGCCGAAGTTGTTATCACCGATACGATAGCAGCGGAGGAAGCGCCGCCGCCAAACTTTCATGTGCTGTCGATTGCCGACCTGCTGGCTACAGCCATCAACATTATTACTCGCGGCGGTTCGATTGCAACTCTATTCAAAACAGAATAACAGCTGTGCAGAATCAAGGATAATAAGGGCTGCCTCCTTTACGCCATTTTGCGATGGTGTAAAGAGAGGCAGCCCCTTGTTGTCATTTGGACTAACTACGAATCAGTTCGGCCCGATTCGTTAAATCCAGCCATTCCATTTCCTCTTTTGTCAATTTAATGGACGCACCCTCATGACAGGAATGAAGCTCCGCTTCCGACTGCGCTCCAATTAATGCACAGGTTGGAAATGGCTGATTCAGCACATATGCCAATGCAATTTGTATAGCAGACGCGCCTTTTTGTTCAGCCAGCAGTGTGGCGCGGCGCAGTCTCTCCCAATTGTCATCGCTATAAAAAACTCGAACCAGATCCGCATTAGTGCGATCCTCTGGCGAGAAACGGCCAGTAAAGAAGCCTCTAGCTTGCGATGACCAGGACAGCAGCGGCAGCTGCTCGCGCTCATGCCAAGCACAGGTCTCCTCATCAGCAGACACACAGCCTGCCCAGAACGGCTCATTCGCCTTAGCCAGGCTCAAATTTGGGCTGCTGAAGGTAAAACCCGTCAGTCCTCTGTCGGCTGCATATTCATTAGCCTCTTTAATACGCTGCCAGGTCCAATTAGAAACGCCAATCGCGCCTACAGTGCCTGCCTTAATATGGGCATTAAGGGCATCGATTATTTCTGCTACCGGCTTGGCAGGGTCATCGCGATGCAGCGCGTACATATCAATATAATCCGTTTGCAGCCGCTTGATGCTGTCTGCAATATCAGCATCAATGGCTTCTTTATTTACTCGAGGACCCGTTTGATCATGATGAGCCCCCTTCGTTAAAATAACCAGCTTGTCTCTGTTTCCCCGTTCTTTCATATATTTCCCAATGACCCCTTCGCTTTGACCGCCGCAATAAATATGTGCAGTATCCAGCGAATTGCCGCCAATAGCAAGAAAAGCATCCATATTCGCTGCAGCCTTCTCATAGCTGGCAGGATAAAAATAGTCCGTGCCCTTCATTAGTCGGCTGACCGGCTTAGCAATACCCGGTATTGTAATATAATCCATCCTTTTGGCCTCCTTTGCTTCTTTTATTTTATGAAATAACAATTCTTGCTCTTTCCTCGGCGGAACGCAAGCAGGCATCAACTACCTTCATATTTCGAATCGAATCAGACATGCCAAATGCCAGCTTTGCCTCTCCCTTAATTGCTTTTGCCAAATGATCGGCCTGCGCCGTGTAAGCGTTAATATGCTCCACAACTACTTCTCTGCGTCCATCACTGGTCTCCACAAAGAAATTGCCGCTGCCTGGCTTAGGAGTTACGTAAGCGGACGGTACCTGGATAATGCCAGTTGAACCGACAATTTCCAGCGGATTGCGAAAAGCCGTCCACATGCCGCAGTCGAAAGTTAATGCGATATCACCTGGAAATTCAATGATACCGGACATCATCATATCAACGCCGCCATGGGCATCTGAGAACATCGCTTGCGTCGTTGCCGCCTCCGGCTCGCGCTCCAGCAGCAGTCTGGCCGCGCTAATTGGATATACGCCTACATCATATAAGGAGCCGCCTCCCCACTCCTTTTTGTAGCGCACATTATTCGTATCAGCGGCATTATTAAAGGTAAAGGTGCTATGAATGCCTCGCAGCTCTCCGATTTCGCCGGAGTCTATTATTTGTTTAATCAGCTCATAACGCGGATGATAGCGATACATAAAAGCTTCCGCAAGCAGCTTGCCAGTCTTTTCGCTGACAGCAGCCATTTCCTCAGCTTCTTCTGCCGTCAATGCGATCGGCTTCTCGCACAGCACATGCTTGCCCGCCTCCAAAGCCTTGATTGCCCATTCTTTATGCAAATGATTAGGCAGCGGAATATATATTACGTCCAGTGATGAATCCTGCAGCAATTCCTCATAGCTGCCATAGGCAACAGGAATATTCAGTTCGGAAGCCGTCTGTTTGGCCTGCTCCATATTTCTGCTTGCTATAGCAGCCACTTCATTCCATTCAGATAAATGCACACCTGGTATGACTGCCCGTTTTGCTATTCCTGCACAGCCCATAATGCCCCATTTTAATTTTTGAGTGCTCATTTCACCATCACCTCAAACAGTTATTTAAGAATATATTGTTATTATAGATTGAGAGTATTAAAATTAAAATGATATTATTTTGAACCGTATTAGCACTAAATTGTCATAGGAGGATGCTTGTGCACACCAATCAGAGACAAAGCCATTTATTAACTCTATTGCAAAATCCTTATTTTTGCATGCCCGAATCAGTAGGATATTATGTCAATTGGCCTAGTCATCACGTATTTCGCAGCGCAGGAGCTTTAAATAATTTCAATATCCACTTTGTTATATCAGGTAAGGGCTATATAGAAATTGATGATCAGAAATACGAGCTTACAGCAGGTGATGCTGTTCTTTATTTTCCTTTGCAAAAACAACATTATTACAGCAGCAAGGACGATCCCTGGAACATTCGCTGGGTTCATTTTTACGGCGAAAGCTTGTCTGACTATTTCATAGCAAGAAATTTGCATCGCAGCCCTTTATGGAAAATACGCCAGCCCGAGCTTTGGTTTGCAGCTCACGAAGAGCTGCTTAAAGAAACAGAAAAAAACCGCATGCTGCATCCTGGCAAGCTGTCTACCCTTACTTATGCGCTCATTACATTGTTTGTAGAGAATGCTATCCCCTTGTCTGAGCATAAATCAAATAATGCCTCTCAGCGCATCCATGAGCTGCTGCCTATCATGCAGCATGAAGCCGCTGAGCCGTTTTCGCTGGAAAGATGGGCGGATGAGGCTGGCGTAAGTACTCATTATTTTTGCAAGCTATTCAAAAGCGTAATGGAAATGACGCCGATAGAATTTATTACACGCTGCCGCTTGCAAATGGCGAAGCAGTGGCTGCTGGAGCGCAAGGAGGTTTCGATCGGGCAGATTGCCAATGATTCAGGCTATCCGAGTGTAAGTTATTTTAACAAACGCTTCATAGAGCATGAAGGTGTTACGCCGAGCGCATATCGTCAATTATTTGATGTATAATAATTCGTGTATAATAGCAAGTATAGAATAATGTCGAATCATTGAGGCAACCATTTGTGAACCAATAACAGAATGAGCAGCTTGCAAGCAGCGGAAACACGGAGGTGTATACCAGAAATGAAACGATATAGACCCATTTCAATGACTAACAGCAAGGTTTTGAGCTGGATACTGCTAATGTTTTCTTGTCTATTTATACTATTTGGCTGCAGCAATTCCTCATCCCATCCGCCGGATGATCAGAAGCCTGGCAAGGAGCCAAGCAAAACGGCCGTGCCTCAGCAGCCGACAGACAAGCCTGTCCCGTCAGCAGCCAGCACAGCCGAGCCGGAGCAAGCTAATCAGCAAGTCAAGCAAACGCTGGAAAGCATGACCGTTTCACAAAAAATCGGCCAATTGATGCTGATAGGTTTGGAAGGCACTGCGGTTAACAGCGATACAGAAGCGATGCTTAATAACAAGATCGGCGGTTTTATTTTATATAAAAACAATATCAAATCCGCAGAGCAAGCCTGGACGCTACTTAACGATTTGAAACAACGCAATCAAGCGTACGAAATTCCGCTTTGGCTGGGCGTAGATCAGGAAGGCGGAAAAGTAAGCCGTATGCCGGAAGAATTCATCAAAATTCCTTCTCCAAATATTGTAGGCAGCAAGGAAAATCCAGATTATGCGTATCGCACCGGACAAGCAATCGGTTTAGAAGTTAGTTCTCTTGGCTTTAATTTTGACTTCGCTCCAGTGCTAGATATTAACAGCAACCCCAAAAATCCAGTTATCGGCAATCGCGCTTACGGTACGACGCCGGAGCAAGCTGCCCGTTACGCCCTTGAAGCGATGAAGGGAATACAGTCGGAGCAGGTTGCAACATCCGTCAAGCATTTTCCCGGCCATGGTGATACAACTGTTGATTCGCATCAGGATCTTCCTGTTATCCAAAAAAGTAAAAGTGAGCTGGAGAGCTTTGAAACCAAGCCTTTCGTTGAAGCTATTGCGGAGGATGCCGATTCCATTATGGTAGGGCATTTGCTCATACCGGCTATTGATGAGGAATTTCCCGCTTCATTATCTGAGAAAATAGTATCGGATTGGCTGCGCAGCGAGCTCGATTATGACGGAGTCATTATTACGGATGATATGACGATGGGAGGCATTACGAAGCATCGTGATATCGCAGAGGCTGCCTTGCAATCTATATTGGCAGGCACAGATATCGTCTTGATCGGCCACGATCCCAAGCTGCAGCTTAAGGTTTGGGATCGCCTGAATCAGGCTGCTGCTGACGGCATTCTGACGGAGGAAAGAATTAATGAGAGTGTAGAAAGAATTTTAACGCTAAAGCAAAAATACGAGCTGAGCGATGAAGCGACGCCAGTCTTGGATGTTGCTGAACTGAATAAAAAAGTAGACAGTCTGCTGAAGTAATCCAGCAGACTGTCTTTTTGCCATGCGAGCTGTCGCTATTGATTGCTGCTTGCCATGTCGAACTCAGCGCCTTCAAACTGGCTGTTGTGCAGCTCAGCATAAAAGCCGTGCTGCTCCATCAGCTGCTCATGCGTACCCTGCTCGATTATCTCGCCTTTATTCATAACAAGAATAAGATCGGCATCACGGATCGTGGAGAGACGGTGGGCAATGACAAAGCTTGTCCTGCCCTTCATAAGCACCTTCATCGCTCGTTGAATATTCATTTCGGTCCGGGTGTCCACGTTGCTCGTCGCCTCGTCCAAAATAAGCACAAGCGGATCAGCCAGCAAGGCGCGAGCAATCGTAATGAGCTGCTTCTGTCCTTGCGATATATTAGAGGCATCCTCACTCAGCTGTGTATTGTAGCCTTCAGGAAGTTTGCGTATAAAATCATCGGCATAAGCACTTCTTGCCGCCTGTATGATCTCTTCCTCCGCAGCATTCTCCTTGCCGTAGGCAATATTATCGTATATCGTGCCTTGAAACAGCCATGTATCCTGGATAACCATTGCAAATCTGCTTCTAACCTGTTCGCGGCTCATTCTGCTGAAATCAACGCCGTCCAGCATAATTTTACCAGCATCCGGTTCATAGAAGCGCATGAGCAGATTAATCATCGTAGTTTTGCCAGCCCCAGTAGGCCCTACAATCGCAATCGTTTGCCCCTGCTCTACCTCAATATTTAAATCTTTGATAATCTGCTTATCTTTCTCATAGCCAAAGCCAATATGGTCAAAAGCGATGCGACCGGCCAATTGGTTTATTCCGTCATAATGCGGCTGCTGCTGAGGCTCCTCCTCCTCATCCAGCAATTCAAATATACGTTCAGCAGCGGCAAGCGCCGTCTGAATCATACCTGACAAGCCTGCAGCCTGCGCCATGGGCTGATTAAGCTGCTGGGTATATTGAATGAAAGCCTGTACGTCACCGATCCGTATATTGCCGTTAATAACTAATAAGCCGCCTATTAAACTGACGAGAACATAGCTTATATTTCCGATAAACATCATAATCGGCATCATAATTCCGGACATAAATTGCGCTTTTCTGCCCGCCTCATACAATTTTTCATTCATCTCATTGAATGTGCCTACCGCCTGCTTCTCATAGCCATAAGCTTTTACAACCTGATGGCCGCTGTACATTTCTTCAATATGACCATTGACCGCCCCCAGCTCGGCTTGCTGTCCGACAAAAAACTTTTGCGAGCGTTTCGCAATAAAAGAAATCGCAAAAGCGCTGAGCGGCAATGTAAGCAAGACAACCAAAGACAGCCAAGGACTAATATAAAGCATCATAATGATAATGCCCAAAATAGTTATAACCGAAGAAACAAGCTGAGTAATCGCTTGCTGCAGCGAGCTGTTAATACTATCTACATCATTTACAGCCCGGCTAAGCACATCGCCATGCGGATGCTTGTCGAAGTAGCGCAGCGGAAGCCGCATCAGCTTGTCAAATACTTCTCTGCGAATTTTGGCAGCTGTTTTTTGTGCAATAGTTGCCATTAAGTATTGCTGGAGAAACGTAAATAAAGCCGAAAATAAATAAAGCGCGCTTAGCCATAGCAATATTTTCGCTAAAAAATTGAAATCTACTGCAATTCCTTTTGTAAAGCTCTCGAACAACGACGAGGTTGCATCACCGAGCAGCTTAGGGCTGATTACGCTAAATACGGTTCCTAGAATGGAAGCCAGTACGATTAACGCTATATTGAACCGCTGCGGCTTTAAGTATCCGGCTAACCGCCTCAACGATTGCTTGAAGTTTTTAGGCTTTTCCACCTTGCGGAAACCGCCGTGACCGCCTCCTGGACCAGGTCCGCGCCGATGGCCTGCAGCTTGTCCTCTGTTCGCACTCATACGCTTTCCTCCTCCAATTGCTGGGACTGCACGATTTCCTGATAAATCAAATTGCTTTCCATCAGCTGCTTGTGCGTGCCGCTTCCAACAATTTCTCCTTCATGCAGTACGATAATCTGGTCGGCATCCATAACGGTGCTTACTCTTTGCGCCACGATAATAACAGTAGCTTTTCCTGTTACTTGCTTAAGCGCTTTTCGCAGCCTGGCATCCGTTTTATAATCAAGCGCCGAGAAGCTGTCGTCAAATAAATAAATGCTCGGCTTTCTTGCTAAAGCTCTCGCTATCGATACCCTCTGCTTCTGCCCACCGGACAGATTTCCGCCGCCCTGGCTTACTTCGTCGAGCACACCATTTTCCTTTGCTTTGACGAAATCCGCTGCCTGGGCAATTTCCAGCACATCCTGCTCCTGCTGGTCCGATACATCGCCATTGCCGAAGCGGATATTATCTCTGATCGTTCCGCGAAATAATGCTGCTTTTTGCGGGACATAACCGAGCTGCGCCCTCAGCTGGTCAAGCTTAATGCGCCTGATATCGATTCCGTTAAACATAATTTTTCCGGACTCCACATCATAAAAACGAGGAATCATACGCAAAAGCGTCGATTTACCGGAACCTGTGCTTCCGATAATTGCGGTTGTCTGGCCAGCTCTCGCAGTAAAGGAGACATTATGGAGCGCGCTTTTCTCAGCGCCTGCGTAGTGAAACGTAACCTTGTCAAAGGCTACATCCACGCCGTCAGCAGCGGGCATATCGATCGCCTGCTCGTTATCTTGAATGGATGAGTTTATGTTCAATACTTCGTTAATTCTTTTCGCTGATGCTTGTGCGCGCGGTATCGATACGAATGCCATGGACAGCATCACTAGCGAAATTAAGATCATCATGGCGTATTGTAAAAATGCCATCAGATTGCCGACCTGCATCTCTCCCTGGTCGATACGAATCCCGCCAAACCATATGATTGCAATACTCGTAAAGTTCATAACCAGCATCATGACCGGAAACAAAAGCGCAAGAATGCGGTTAACGCGAATACCTGTATCGCGATAATCCTCATTCGCCTCATTAAATCTCGTTTGCTCATAGCCGACGCGATTAAACGCTCTTACTACCCGCGTTCCTATTAAAGTCTCGCGCAGCAGCAAATTCAATTTATCCGTCTTTTTTTGAAGCAAGCCAAACAGTGGAATCGCCCTGCGGGATATTAAAAAGATAAGCAGTGATAATACTGGCAACGAGGCAAGAAAGATGTAGGAAAGCTTGGCGTCTCT
The DNA here is from genome assembly GCF_050864975.1 of Paenibacillus sp. GXUN7292. Classification (NCBI taxonomy): domain Bacteria; kingdom Bacillati; phylum Bacillota; class Bacilli; order Caryophanales; family Paenibacillaceae; genus Paenibacillus; species Paenibacillus sp. GXUN7292. Next base: position 17,357 of record NZ_JBOZWO010000004.1, read on the forward strand.
GGATATGGCCAGTATTATGCCGCCAACGAGCATAATCGGCGCTCTAGTCATCATGCCCAGAATCATGGTAGTAACGTCCTGCACCTGTTTAATATCGTTCGTAGTTCTTGTAATTAAAGAAGCTGTGCCAAAACGGTCAAATTCCTGCAAGGATAAACCTTCTACTTGTACAAATAAAGCTTTTCGCACATCCCGGCTGAAGCCCAGCGTAATTCTGGAGGATAAATAGGATACCAGAATGGTAAGCGCTACAGAAATTACCGCACATAGCAGCATAAGCCCGCCAGTTCGCCATACATAGCCGATATTATTGTCCGCAATACCTTTATCGACCAGATCCGCCATTAACGTGGGCAAATAGAGCTCGAGCATAATGCCGCAAAACATTAGGGTAAGTACGGTAACAATGAATAATCGGTAGGGCTTTAGATACTTGAATAAAGCAATCAATTCCATTCCCTCTCTCTAGTTAAAATAACATTGCTCTAACTGTGAACTCATTATAAGTATTGTTCATCCTTGAAGTCAAACCGATAGAAAACAGCGTAAGAGACAGGCCTCTTACGCTGTTTTGCATGAGCGTTATTATTATAGAATGCTTATTTGAATTTTCCGCCGCCGCCGCGAGAGCTGCCCGAACCAAAGGAACCCCCGCCTCCTCCGGAACTGCCGCTTCTGCTGCCGCCAGAGCCGTCTTTGAATGAGCCGCCGCCGCCGCGAGAAGAGCTTGAGGAGCTGCTGCTGCTTGATGACGAACTGTTAGACCAGCTGCTGCTTGACGAACTGCTGCTTGATGAACCGCTAAACCAGGAGTTGCCGTTATTGCGCGACTTATGCCTATCATTAATAGTAATATTAGTATGAGTATGTATTATGGATGCTTCAGTCATCTTAAGCTTCTGCTCATACTCTCTTCTTGCCCGCTCTTGCTCTTCAAAGTCATTTTTCATTGCAGCAATAAGCATTCGGCCATTCTGGATATAATCTTCCGCATCAGCATAATAGCCTTGGCTAAGTCTCTCTCCTCAAGCGACTTTCTTATGTTTTAAAAAAGCTTGGAATGGGATATTCCAAGCTTCGTGAATCTATTAGCCGTTCTTTTTCTCGTTTAGCTCCGCCTTCAAAGCAGCAAGCTCATCATCGATTTCCGTATCTCTGGTTGTGCGCATCATTTGCTCTAATTTATTGTCCAAATCTCGATTACCCTCTGCAAGAGATTGCGCAGCTTCTGCCTGATCTCGCATTTTCAAAATTTTCTCTTCCATCTTGGCGAAGGATGCAGCTGCATCATCTGTTCCGACGCCTGACATCGTTTGATTGATTCTTTCCTGAGCCTTGGCAGCTTCCGCCTGGGCAATAAGCGTGCCGCGCTGAGATTTCATCTCTTGCACGCGGTCTTTCATTTCTTGAAGCTGTGTGCGAAGTCTATCCGAGCTTTGCTTGGCGCCGTCATAGCTGACCTGGAGCTTAGCAACCTTCTCCTCATGGCGTTTTTTATCACCCAACGCTTCGCGAGCCAAATCTTCATTGCCCATAGAGAGCGCTTGACGCGCTTGGGAATCGCGCTTGGCTACTGCTTCTTTCGCTTCATTAAGCTCGCGCTCAAATCTTTTCTCCACAGCAATTTGCGAAGTGACAGCGGTTGTCACCTTTGCCACGTCTTCATCCAGCTCTCTTAAAATCTGATCAATCATTTTAACCGGGTCTTCCATCTTATCCAATGCCGAATTGACATTTGCTTTTCCTATTCTAAAAATACGATCAAAAATCCCCATTACAATTCCTCCCTTTATTCATAAACTATTATCTATTCAAATACTACGTGAATAAAAGTGTATGGTTTCATCATAAACAACATTACAAAAGTTGACAATATTTGTTGATGTTTTCATTATGAAAAATTTATGGATCATTGCTAATGTGCTGTATTTGCTGGCCACACGTTCCGCTATTCACCTTAAAATTCTCTTTTTTTAAGTTTCGCGGCCACACATTCCGCTATTCGGCCCTAATGCCTGATTTTTCACCACTTTTTTAACGAATAACGGAACGTGTGTCACTTTGATACCTCAAAACTGCGCTTTTTCGCATAATAACGGAACGTCTGACCTACCTGGCGAATCTACCGATTCGGTGAACGACGAATTTCAACACACCAGAAGACCTCGCCTTTGAATTTATACATCGACTCAACATTAACTTGGATAAGTTACTTAGTCAGCAAGGATTACGAGAACACAATGTCGAACAAGGATAAACGGCTATGTCGTCCTTTGGACAGGCGCGTTTACCGATGAAATATAATATAAGAACGGATACAAGGTTACAAAAACTTATACTTTCTTATATTTTAAGAAAAACGAAGGTCATTTTCGCCTGAGTCAAAGGAAAAAGTGGAACGGAGGATACTGTATTGAGAAGTGAACAAGAAATGATGAATATCCTTATCGACTTTGCTAAAAATGATGATAGAATTCGATTGGTAACTTTAGAAGGGTCACGTACAAACAAAAATATCCTTCCTGATTCATTTCAAGATTATGACATATCTTATTTTGTAAAGGATATTAATTCTTTCAAGGAGAATGATCAGTGGATTCAAGTATTTGGAAAATCTGTAATGATACAAAAACCCGAAGATATGGAGCTTTTTCCATCAGAATTAGGTAATTGGTTTTCATATTTAATCCTTTTTGAGGATGGGAATAAATTAGACCTAACACTCATCCCAATTAACGAGGTGGAAGTTTATTTTACCAATAGCGACGGTTTAGTTGGTGTGTTGCTTGATAAGGATAATCTGATCAAACACGAGTTGACCGCAAATGATCGTCAATATTGGATTAAAAAGCCAACTGCAAAAGAATTTGATGATTGCTGTAATGAGTTCTGGATGGTTTCAACTTATGTAGTAAAAGGATTGGCCAGAAAAGAAATACTTTTTGCTATTGATCATTTAAACAACGTATCAAGGCCTAATTTATTGAGAATGATGGCTTGGAGAATCGGATCAAAGCAAGGATACGACTTTAGTGTAGGGAAGAACTATAAGTTTATAAATCGTTACCTATCAGAAGAAGATTGGGGAAAGCTTCTGTCAACCTATTCTGAGAATGGGTACCAGGAAATGTGGCAGTCTTTATTCATTTGTTATGAGTTATTTAGAACCTACTCAAAAGCTGTGTCAGAAAGTCTCGGATATAAGTATCCAGATTATGATAAAGCTATTACTAAGTATACGGAAAGTATCTATGCTTCATTGTCATGAACAATGCAAATGACCGCTCTCTTCGAAAATTAAAGTAGCCAAACAAGAAAAGCGTTCGGGCAGCTATTTCTACAACTGCTCAAACGCCTTTCTTTACGGTATCATTCTCCAGCATATTGCCGCCGAACGAGATCAGCTCCGCCATCGCACACGCTATGTTATGCTGTTGACAAGACGCAGCACGGTATCTCGCGTCAGCTTATTGCCGCCTGCCGAGATCAGCTTCACCGTCGCATGCGCCAAGGTTAGCGGGATTTTGCAAAAGGTGCGCGCTTGCCCATCCTTCAAGTCTTTAACATACTCATCAGCTACGCCAAGATTGCGGCGCGTATATTGCAGCATTTCCTTCATATCCCAGCCTTTCGGAAAGAAATCGACGCCGCGCTCCAAATCCTCTTTACGATTGCGCAAAATATTGACGGCCTGCAGGCCTCTGCCGAAAGCAACCGCTTTCTGCGGATCTGTTACAGTGCCGTCATGCCAGTACCAAATCTCGGACAGCAATTCGCCAACCATCCCGGCGACACTATAAGTATAGTTGTCCAGATCCTGCTCCGTCTCGATGTTCCAGTCCACATGCACCCACTGTGCCATCTGCTTGGACATGCTGGCAGTGTGACGGAATACGATTTCTCTTGCTGATTCAGGACATAGCTCCGCCCATTCATCCATTCGATAAGTAACTTCAGGCAATTGTGCTTTTTGATCAGCAAACAGATGGCGGACGCTTGCAAGCGGTTCGCCAGTCTGCAAAGCATCATGCACCTTGTTGAGCATATCTACTTTATACTCATCGCTAAGCTCATGATGATCTTCAATTTCGTCAATTGCGCGCATACATAAATATGCAGAGGCAACAGCATCCTGCAAGCTGCCTTTCAGCTTGGAGATGGGGATAAAAAAGGTGCGGCTCGTGTTTTTCAACATTTTCATTGCGTCATTCAAAGTAATAGCTCCTTTGTTTCACTAGCTTTCGCAGCAGCTAATTTGAAATGTTATCAAGGATAAACAACTCTGCTGTCCTCGGGACAGATGTGTGTTTACCGTATACCATCTTAAATTCACAAAAGAAGAGGGCCTCTCAGGTCCTCCTCTAAGCTTGGATACTATTATTTTACACTTTCCTCACGCTGCAAGCAATCGTATAAGAAGTCAACAATGTGAACGGCCTCCATTGCTTTGCCTTCCGCATGCTTGTGGATGCCCAGTTTCATTTGCAATAGACAGCCGGGATTGCTCGTTACGATATACTGCGCAGCTGTAGCGCGCGCATCCACCATCTTATTCTGCAATATTTTATTGGACATTTCAGGCTGAGTCAAATTATAGGTGCCTGCCGAGCCGCAGCATGATTCAGCAGCCTTCATTTCGACATACTGCACGCCTTTTATTTGCTTAAGCAGCTTTCTAGGATTGGCTCCACCCTTCATAACATTTCGCAAATGGCAGGAATCCTGGTACGTAATAACTGCACCGGCTTCGTTTTGCTTAAAAGCATACTTAAGCGGCCTTCCATAATCTGCAAGCAGTGTGCTCACATCCTTCACCCGGCCAGCAAACCACTTGGCATCCTCGCGCATATCGTTATTATTTCGCAGCAAATGATCATATTCCACTAATAAAGCGCCGCAGCCGCCAGCATTAGAAACGATGTAATCCGCACCGCTATCCTTGAACACCTTTACATTATTAATCGCTTGAAGCTCCGCCTGCGCTACCTCGCCGCTATGTGCCTGTATCGCACCGCAGCATTGCTGATCGTCTGGAATGACAATCTCAAAGCCTGCCTCAGACAAAAGCGCTATCGTATTTTTGTTGGTTTCAATAAACATGGAGTCCATCATGCAGCCGCGGAACATGGCTACCGTTGCTACTTTTTCGCCCTTTGCCTTTATGCGTGTCCCCATTAGCTCGACAACGCCTTTGCTTGAGCCCTGCGGCATAATGGCCTCCATATTTTTCATGTGCTCACCCAAAATACCAGCCGAACCTGTTTTTCGTACAAATTTTTGCAAGCCAGATTTTTCGTAAATTTCAAGCCCTTTGCCAAGCAGCTTCATGCGCTTTTGATTTGGGAATACTTTCTTAAGCAATACATGACGCACGCCGTTCACCCAAGCGCGATGTGTTGTATGCTTTTCGATTGCATCTCTAGCCTGCTCGATGAGATGGCCGTATTTCACGTCAGCCGGACAAGCAGGCTCGCAGGCGCGGCAGCCAAGACAGTGATTCATTTGGTCTTCAAAAGCGATTCCCGGCTCCATTATGCCGTCCACAGCAGCTTTCATAAGCGATATCCGGCCGCGCGGCGATTCCGCCTCAATGCCTGTTATTTTGAACGTCGGGCACACCGGCAAACAAAAGCCGCAGCGCATGCAGTTAGTTAGCTGATCATAATCTAGCTGCAGCTTCAAGGTTTGGCGCAGTGCCTCTACATTGCCCTTTTGTTTTTTAGGCGCTTCATTGCGCTCTGCAACATTAGCCACGTTCAATCACCACCCTGCGGCGAGATTCCTTGGCGAATATTTTTCCAGGATTAAGCAAGTGCTGAGGATCAAAGGCAGCTTTAATATTTTTCATAACCATAATGCCGCTCTCCCCCATTTTCCACTCCAAAAACGGCGCCTTGACCATGCCTACGCCATGCTCGCCTGTAATTGTACCGCCTAACGAAATAGCGGCCTCAAAAATTTCCGCAAAGGCTTGCTCAACGCGATGCACCTCATCCTTATCTCTTGCATCTGTCGTTGCCGTTGGATGCAAATTGCCGTCGCCAGCATGGCCAAAGGTGCATATTTGCACATTATATTTTTTAGCGATCCGATTAATTTCCATCACCATATCCGCGATTTTGGAGCGAGGCACTGTTGCATCCTCCAAAATAGTCGTAGGGCGAAGGCGGGCAAGCGCCGTGAACGCACTTCTTCTTGCCGTAAGCAGCTTGGTCGCTTCCTCCTCGGTTTCGGCAATCGTAGCTGCATCCGCATTGTGCTTGCGGCAAATCTCCGCAATAAGCGCGATATCGCGCTCAACCATTTGCTCGTCTCCATCCTGCTCAATAATAAGCATCGCTTCTGTATCATGCGGCAGTCCAAGCTTGGCAAAATCATCAACAACGCGGATAGTCGGGTTATCTAAAAATTCAAGTGTCGCTGGAATAATACGATTTTCGATAATGGCAGAAACGGTGCGCGCCGCATCATATAAATCATGGAACATGGCAAGCATCGTCTTTTTATATTTAGGCTTGGGAATAAGCTTGAGCGTCGCTTCCGTAATAATAGCAAGCGTACCTTCCGAACCGACCAGCAGCTTGGTCAAATCGTAGCCTGCAACATCCTTCATCAGCTTGCCGCCTGTACGGAGCACCTCGCCGGAAGCAAGCACACATTCAAGTCCCAGCACATAATCTTTCGTCGTGCCATACTTCAATCCGCGGAGGCCGCCCGAGCATTCTGCGATATTGCCGCCAATTGTCGAGATGGACATGCTGCTCGGATCTGGCGGATAGAACAAGCCCTCTGCTTCAACATGAGCAATAAACTGGCTTGTAATAACGCCCGGCTGAACTGTAGCCGTCAAGTTATTCAGATCCACTTCCAATATGCGATTCATACGGTGCATCACCATTACAATGCCGCCTTGAACAGGGACAGTGCCGCCGCATAGATTGGTGCCTGAGCCGCGCCCTATCAAAGGAATATGATGCTTGCTTAATACGCGCATAATGTTGGAAACTTCCTCAGTCGAAGCTGGATATATGACGCCGTCCGGCAAATGCTGCAGCATTGGGGTTCCGTCAAAGGAATGAGTAACTAATGATTCCATATCATCCTTAAAATAATCTTTACCTACGATTGAGCGCAATTCTTGCTTTACCTGCTCGTTTATCATACTGTCCCTCCGTTGGCAAATATAATTGATCATGTCATCTGATGACTTTTTCTTTAGTATAGCTTATGATTGAATAGATGTATATACTTTTCATCGTGGAGGTTTACTATGACATTGCCTTTTATCAAGCCGCAAAAAGGTTCAGATATCGTTATGGAGCATATACAAAAACAAATTGAGTCAGGTGAGTACGCGCCTGGACAAAGACTGCCGACTGTTGTGCAATATGCCGAGATATTTCAGGTAGGGCGTTCAACGATTAGAGAGGCGCTAAGCGGACTGAAGGCCAAGGGGCTGCTGTCGATCCGCCATGGCGGAGGAACCTTCGTCGTCGATGTGCTTCCAGCGCTGGATAAGCAGGAATCTGCCGCCGTGCAGCTGTTCAATAATGCGGCGGAGCTTAAAGAAGTGATTGAGGTGCGGCAATATATCGAGGCTGGCTGCGCGGCGCTTGCAGCTGCGCGAAGAACAGAGCAAGATCTGGAGAAGCTTGCCCAAGCGCTTCAGCTGATGAGCGAAAGTATAGGCGACGAACAAAAAAGCGAGGAAGCCGATATGTTGTTCCATTTGCGGCTTGCCCATGCATCGCATAATTCGTTATTCATTTCCTTGATGGAATCCATGGCCGAGCGGCTGCAAGCGAGCATGAAGGATTCCCGCAGGTTATGGTATTTCGCCGACCGTACAACGGCCGAAGCGCTGCTCGCAGAGCATCAGCGCATCTATGAGGCTGTACGCGAGCAGCAGACCGAGCTGGCCGCCGACCTGCTCAAGCAGCATGTTCAAAAAGTAAATGAAGTTGCCTTGAAGCTAGCTTCGACAGAACTATGATTGTCAAGTTATACAAATATAGTTAGGACCTCGTCAAAGACGCCGTTATCTTGTCTCACATGATAACGGCGTCTTTTTAATTACAAAAATACAAACTTTTTTATCTCTGCAGTCTTTAAAGTCCAGTAAAATCAAAAGGTTTCTTTTTGGATACTATAGCACTTTTAAGTGCGTACTTACATAAATGAAATCCATATATGATAATAGCAATATAAAGACAATCAATAATTAAAGTTACTAACAAAAATATAGATAGGAGCTGTGCTTCACATGAATAAATATAGAATCGATCAAAGCAAAGGCCTGGAATTTGGCCTCTACTCATTAGGCGATCATACGCCCGATCCGCTGACAGGAAAGCGTATCTCTGCAGAACAGCGTATTTATGAAATTATTGAAGCCGCAAAGCTTGCCGATCAAGCCGGCATTGATGTTTTTGGCGTAGGAGAAAGCCATCAGCCATTTTTTGCTTCACAAGCGCATGCTGTCATTCTTGCTGCAATTGCTCAAGCAACTGAAAAAATCAAAGTGATCAGCTCTTCCACTATTGTCAGCACATCTGATCCTGTGCGCGTCTTTGAAAACTTTGCAACCATCGATCTAATATCTGGCGGAAGGGCTGAGATTGTTGCTGGACGAGCTTCCCGAGTTGGTCTTTTTGAATTGCTAGGATATGATCTGCGCGATTATGAGGAGCTGTACGAAGAAAAATTCGAGCTGCTTAATTTAATAAATGAGCAACAAAAAATAACATGGAGCGGCCAATTCCGCTCTCCCCTTAAAAATGCTGAAGTATTGCCTAGACCAGTGAACGGCTCGCTTCCGATTTGGCGAGCGGTAGGCGGACCGCCTGCCAGCGCCATTAAAGCAGGGCGCGCAGGCGTACCGATGATACTGGCAACGCTTGGAGGCCCCGCAACGACCTTCAAGCAATCGATTGATGCTTATCGCCAGGCTGCGGAGCAGAGCGGCTTCGATCCAAGCATCTTGCCTGTAGGAACTACCGGGCTGTTCTATGCAGCTGAAACCTCGCAGCAGGCGATGAGTGAATATTATCCTTATGTAAACTCTGGCATTACGCTGGTCAACGGGCGGGGATTTCCGAAGCAATTGTTTGCTCAAGCTTCGGACAAACGCGAAGCTCTTGTAGTAGGCAGCCCGCAGGAAATTATCGAAAAAATACTTTATCAGCATGAGCTGTTCGGACATCAGCGTTATTTGGCACAGCTTGATTTCGGAGGAGTCCCATTTAATAAAGTATTAAAAAATATAGAACTTATAGGCACAAAAATATTACCTGAAATCAAAAAATATACGGCGAAATAACAGGGGGCAGCTATAATGAAAATTGTTGGCTTATCAGGCTCAATTGTCGGGTCAAAAACACGTACAGCTATGAACTATACGCTCAAAGCATTAACAGAAAAATATGCTGAGGCGGAAGCAACGCTTATCGATCTTGCAGACTATACGCTGCCTTTTAGCGATGGCCGCAATTACTTGGAATACGAAGGAGATGCGTCCTTTGTCACAAGAACGATCATGGAGGCGGATGCCATCATCATCGGCACTCCAATCTTTCAAGCTTCCATTCCTGCAACATTAAAAAATATTTTTGATTTATTGCCTGTGCATGCGTTCCGCGATAAAGTGGTCAGCTTTCTCGTAACTGCAGGAACAGCCAAGCATTTTCTGGTAGCTGAGCAGCAGTTGAAGCCAATCCTGGCCTATATGAAGGCACAAATTGTACAATCTTATGTATTTATTGAAGAACAGGATTTTCAGCGTAAGGAAATAATAAATGACGATGTAATATTCCGCATTAATCGGCTTGTAGAGGATACATTCGTTTTGACGCAAACCTATGCTTCAATTCGCAAGGCCGCTGATGATAAATATGACTTTTAAATCCGCTAATCATACATTCAAACAAAAGGAGCTGTATCCATATGAAAATAACCAATAGCTTCCAGCGCGGCATTAAAAAAGTATGGACCGTGCAGGGCCGTCAGGTCAGTCCTATTCATTATGCTGCCCCTATACTGCAGCCCGGTTATTGGGACGATTTTGACCCTTTTTTGCTTATGATGGAAGATACGTTTAAAAGAGGAGCTTTCGATATACACCCTCACCGCGGGATCGAAACCGTCACCTACGTAATAGACGGATCAATAACGCATTATGATAATGCGACAGGTGAAGGAGGAACGCTGCAACAAGGAGATTTGCAGTTTATGACAGCTGGCAGAGGTGTCGTCCACAATGAAACGCCAAATGAGGGGGATACGGTTCATCTGCTGCAGCTTTGGGTTAATTTGCCCCGCAAGCATAAAATGACAGCCCCTCGCTACCAAAACCTGAAGGCTAAGGATATGCCTGTCATAAAGGAAGACGGCGCTATTGTACGCGTGTATTCCGGTTCATCTGGTGACTTTGTTTCAAGCACCTTAAACTACGTGCCAGTAACGTTCGTAGAAATTACAGTAGACAGCGGAAAAACGATTAGCCAAGAGCTTCCCGGCAGTTACAACGGCTTTATTTATATTTTGAAGGGCAGCGGTGTGTTCGGATTCAATAAAACAGAAGCTGAGAAAGGACAGGCACTGTGGATAGATACGGCACCAGCTAATAGCCCAAGCAGCATTGTCATATCCGCCAAGGAAAAATTACAGCTGATTTTATTTGCTGGAGAGCCTTTGCGTGAACCTGTTGTTGCTCGCGGTCCGTTCGTAATGAATACGGAAGAAGAAATAGTGCAAGCCTATGATGACTATAGAAACGGTTTTTTTCACAATGGCAAGCTACCCTGATTGTTTTTTTTCAACTTATGCAGTGTATGCCTCGTTCCCCATTCATGCATCGCCTCGAGTATTGGCTTTAAGCTTTTGCCATACTCCGTGATAGAATATTCTACTTTTGGGGGGACTTGAGGATAGACCTTACGGGCAATTATATCTTCCTCCTCGAGCTCCCTAAGCTGCTGCGTCAGCATCTTCTGGGTGATCCCGGGCATATTGCGCTTTAATTCGTTAAATCTCATCTTGTCCGATTGCAGCAAAAACAATAAAATAATCGGTTTCCATTTGCCTACAAGTATTCCTAACGCGTCGTCCACCCGGCATAAATCTGGATGATCCATTATAGCCTCCCGTTTTGAAAAAAACCTATTCTGCACATCGTCAGAATAGGTTTTCTTTTATTTATATTTCAATCGCTTTAAACACCATCAATACGATCATCATGATCTTCCCAGCGCTTAGAATAAGCTTTATTGGTTATCCAAAAGGTCATCCAGGATACAACTATTACTACAATGATTGAAGAAACCCAAACACTTGTTGGTACCCCAAGCATGTTCTCCCTCCTTAATCTTGCGCATACTCCTTTGTATTATACTACTGAATTGTATGTGGTTACACCGCTTGTTTCGTTTTGTCGATGCATTGTCACAATTGCAGCTGTGTCAACCCATCCACTAATCAAATTTCATGACTTGATTTTCCTTCCGGCCCGCTTTCCAGGCTTCATACCATTCCTGCAGCTCTTCCGTAACATCCTCATCCAATTCCTCTTGCAATGTTCTTCTTAGCTGCCTGTAGCATACTTCAATCGCTTCCGACTCGCCAAGCTTGTCATAAAACTTCATAAGCTGCCAATAATTTGTTTCATTTAATGGCTGAATATCGATTATTTTTTGATACACAGCAATCGCTTCTGTAAGCATCGATTGCTTAGAATAATATTCTGCCAATTGTCCCGCATGATTTCGCCATAACCAGCTTAACCGCTGTCGTTCATTCTCGGCCCATACATAATAGTGCTCGCCAAAATAATCGCCGTTATAGTAATCAAGCCATTTTTGATGTTCAAGCACGTTGTCCGCATCGATCGGCTCTAATTTTTGCAGCGCCTCTTCCCAAATATCCACATCGATCTTATAATGGTCAAGCTCCAAGGCATAACCGCTATGTCCGCCTACATTGGATATTGTTACTGGGATCGCTGCTTCGCTTAATGTTTTTCGAATTAAATAAATAGTTGTATACAGTGAAGTCATCGCTTTCTTTGAATCTACATCCGGCCATAAAATATCGCTTAACGCTTCTTTGCTGACAAAGCCTTTGCGATGATGAAGCAAATAAGAAAAAAGCTCCTCCGACTTTGAGGTGCGCCAGCGCAAGCTTTGCGCTTTTTCTCCTGTCTTTTCAAATTGCAGCATATGCAGGCAGCGGATAACAGATTCACTTGATTGCTCATCCTGCGGCGGCAATGTCTGCGTTCGCCTGCGCTGCAAGCGGTCAATCGTTTTTTTTAGGCGGTTTTTTTGAATAGGCTTCAAAACATAATCAAGCGCGCTGATTTCAAAAGCTTCAAGAGCATATTGATTATAAGCCGTTACAAAAACGATCTCGCAATCAGGCAGCTGCTGCTGAATTTGATCTGCAGCCTGCATCCCGTGCATGCCCGGCATATCAATATCTAAAAATATCAGCTCCGGATTCAGCTCTGATACGGACTGTACAGCTTCAATAGGATCAGTAAATGCTGCAACTATTTGTATATTTGCAAATTCCTTCAGTAATTGCTCCAAATATATAAGTGCCAAAGACTCATCATCAACCAGTATCGTTCGTATCATAAATCTCTCACCATCCAAGCTACTCGATTTATTAATATTATTAAAACCGTCCATTCCTTATACATGAGTACATTAAAATTGAAAATTTTTCTATTTATCATAGTATTTTTTCTGATATTCTACAACTATTTCTTTTTCCTGCAGACGTATTTATATATTCATTTTAAACGATTTCACGATTCGTTCAATATCTGTTCATATGATGTTCATATAACTTGTGTATGATTAACAATCATAAATATAGAGGTGAAACAAATTGACCAATTATACAAAATGGCTGATTCGAATAGCTGCGCTCTACTCTTTGATTGGTGCATTTATGGGCTCTGATATTGCAGGAAGAAAAGACTATACTATGGTTCCTGCTCATGCCCATATTCTGGTTGTAGGCTGGCTGACATTGTTTGCATATGGGATATTCTATCAGGTTTTCAAAAAAATCAGCATGGTTAAAACAGCCAAGTGGCAAGTTATTACGAGTTTGATCGGCGGCGGCTTGATGCCGCTGGGAATGTTGTTGTACTATAAAATGGACAATACATTTACTTTACTGGCATTTATTATTCCGGCATCGATTTTGCTGCTTGCCATTTTATTATTTTTAGTAATTGTATTTTTCGACAAAAACATATTTTCCCGCGACTAATCTTATGTGCGGGACAGAATGGGGACCGCATATGAAAAAATGGTTTACGCTTGTGATTCTTGTGCTGCTTGTTGCTGGCTGCGGACAAAAGGCAGCACCGCAAGAAGAAAATCCGGACACGCATGCCGAGCACGGCGATCACGCTGTATCCGATATTCAAGAGACAACAGCCTCGGCTTCTGTTTTGCCTAAATTTTTAGACAGCCAGCCGGAGCAGGTTCGAGCAATTTACGGTATTGCCGGCGCGAACGCTGAGCTTCTTGAGTATATGCCTTGCTTCTGCGGCTGTGGTGAAACAGCCGGTCATAAAAATAACAAAAACTGCTTTATCCATTCCATTAATAGCGATGGTTCTGTCGTTTGGGATGACCATGGCACAAGATGCGGCTTATGTATGGAAATAACAGTAGTGGCAGCTGGTATGAAGCATGAAGGCAAATCAGATTTAGAAATTCGCAATTTTATCGATGAGACTTACGGCAGCGACTACGGCCCATCGACCGATACGCCAATGCCTGCGATGTAACATCTGGACTAAAAAATAACAACAAGCCTTTAGCCCCACAACTATAGTGGAGCTGAAGGCTTGTTCGGCTAACAGGTGATTTATATGAAAACGATTGTTTTCGATATTGACGGTACAATTTGCTTCAATGGCCAGACCATTCCCGAGCCAATTATTCAAGCGCTCGATCATGTCATTTCCAAAGGGGCTGATGTGATCTTCGCTTCTGCAAGACCTATTCGCGATTTATTGCCCGTTCTTCCACAGCACCTTCATCATCATAGCTTGATCGGCGGCAACGGTTCGCTCATTCAACAGGAAGGCAAAATAACGCATGCCGTTTCGTTTGACCCAGCTGCTGCAAATCAGCTTAGTGAGCTGCTTGATCAATATCAGGCACATTATTTAGCCGACAGCCCTTGGGATTACGCTTATCGCGGACCAGATAATCATCCCATACTCGAACGTGTAGATCCTAATAAGCTGGCAAAGCGCGTAATGCGCGAGCAGCTTTCCTCACTTGTCAAGCTGTTAATATTGCATGCCGACGATATGGACGGCTTGGAGCAAGAGCTAAGCGGCCTGCCGATCGTTATTCATCGCCATCGCCATGAGCAGGCGCTTGATATAAGCCCGCCGGGCATTCATAAATGGAGTGCCCTGCAGAAACTCGGAGTTTCGCCCGGCCAATTTATTGCATTTGGCAATGATGCGAACGATGTTACGATGTTCCAGCATGCAGGCGAAGCGGTAATGATCGGCGAGCATGAAATGCTGATCGATCTGGCAACCTCAGCTATTCCTATTGATGACGACTATATAGAACGAATAAGCGAAAAAATTACTATGCTTGGCTAAGAGCCCGCTTTTTAAACAAATCGATGATACCGGCAGCTATCTGCTTGTCCAGATTGCCTGTCGGTTCATCCGCCAAAACTAAGTCAACCTCACACGACATCCCTGCGCAAGCAGCTGCAGCGCAGCTTCTTACTTATTACTGCAATTCAAAGTAATTGACCCCAACACAAGCTGATGCTTCTCCTTTTCTTTGCCGTCAGCCCTTCTCGGCACTGCTTCCATACGTTTTATCGATCATCTTCTACAACTAGAAGATGGACAAGCCGCCAGGAAACAATTCATATTGTTATGCAAATAATATGTTGATAAAAACTATATTATAAAATTTCACATATTGGTCTATTTACAATAGTGTGCACCACACAGTATAATGACAACAGGAGATGATGATATGGAAAATATTTCAACCATCATAAACGGCTTTATGCTGGAGCTGCGCCGCGGCACCATCATTATCGGCGTGCTAAGTCAGCTGCAGCAGCCGCAATATGGATATTCACTCGTTGCTGTACTTGAAGAAAAAGGGATGTCTGTTGATGCTGGCACCTTATATCCACTCCTGCGCAGATTAGAGAAGCAAGGGATACTCGCCAGCGAGTGGGATACAACAGAAGCAAGACCCCGCAAATATTACTTGCTCAGCCCGCTCGGCAAGGAGGTTTATGAGCAGCTCTGTGTAGAGTGGAGAGGCATGATTTCAAGTGTAGAGCAAATTATTACTTCCAAGGAGGATTAGGTGAAATGGAAATGATTTCACGTTATACTAGTGCCGTTACTGACCTGCTGCCACCCAAGCAGCGTGACGAAATTAGAGCAGAACTGCACAGCTTAATTATGGATATGCTGGAGGAACGTACAGCTATGGGAGAGCCTGAAGAGCAGGCAATCTTTCGTATTTTGCAGGAGCTTGGCCCTCCCCACGCGATGGCCGATAAATATAGGGATAAACCGCGCTATTTGATCGGACCGGGATTAATCGATTTATACAAGGTTATTTTGCGGATTGTCATTATAGTTACGGTTATTGGAATTTCAGTAGCCTTCGCCCTGCAATTCATTATTGACTTTGAAGCGGGCCCAATGGATGTAGCTGAGTATTTCGCCTCCATATTTGAAGGGGCTCTGCAGGCTTTCGCTTGGGTAACTATCGTATTTGCTATTATAGAATTTGCCCAGGTCAATCCAGCTTCCTGGCATTCAAGCAAGAAGCCTTGGGATCCGGGCAAGCTCCCTGCTCCGCTTCATAAAAATTTGCTTATTAAACAAAGCAGCTCTTTAATTGAAATCATAATGATTGTATTAGTGCTTGGTTTATTTACGTACTCTATACAATATGTCGGCATAATGTCCAAGTCGGACACAGAATGGAACTGGAATGTAATCTCCTTCTTGAATATAGACTATTTTTCAAAGTATTTGCCTTATATATGGGGACTTGCACTTTTCGGCATCGTAATCGCATGCATCAAGCTTATTCAGCGCAAGTGGAGCTATGGCACGATCGCCTTGCAAGCTCTGCACGCCATTGCGATACTTGTCTTTATATGTATCGCTTTCTCCAATGACGCTATATGGAATGCCAATTTTGTCGAGCAGCTTGCCCAGTTCAATATGATTGACAGCGATCCCGCCTCCTTCGCAAAGGCGCTGGACATTTGGGAGAGCGCGAAAAGCAAGCTAATCCCTCTATCGATTTTAATTACTTTTATCGAGCTCGCTGTTCTTTCCTACAGAGCCTATAGGGTGTATAAGTATCAGTGAGGATAAAAGTTTCAACAACCAATAAAAAAGGTAAGCACTGCAATCAAGTTTGGGCTTCCGGCCGCTGTTGTACGCCAATTTTTTGGAATATATAAAACCTGTAAAGGTTAAAATTGGCCTACAAAGGCGGACGCTCCCGCTTCTCCAGTCCCAATCTTGCTCTCCGTGCCCTCTCTTATTACTTACGAATAGTTGCCCGCAACGAATCGACTGCGTCTTCTACTCTGCTAGCAATGTTTTCGGATCAACAAATGCTGCGTTCATCGCCTCGGCAACCGGCTTATAAGTAATGCTGCCGGCATAGGTGTTCAAGCCTGCTAATAGGCTTGCATCCTCCAATAGAGCACGATTGACACCTTTATTGGCCAGCTGCACCAAATATGGCAATGTTGCCGATTCCAGCGCTAACGTAGAGGTACGCGGAACAGCGCCAGGCATATTAGCAACAGAATAATGCAGCACACCATGCTTCACGTAATAAGGATTATCGTGCGTAGTAACACGGTCTACCGTCTCGATCGAGCCGCCTTGATCAATTGCCACATCGACTATAACGGAGCCCTTCGCCATCGAACGCACCATTTCTTCTGAAACAATTTTCGGAGCTTTTGCTCCAGCTACAAGCACCGCGCCAATTAGCAAATCAGCGCGCTTGACAGCTTGCGCAACGTTGAAGTCGTTATAAATAAGCGTCGTTACGCTTCCTTTAAATAAATCATCCAAATAAGCGAGCCGCTGCTTGCTTACATCAAGTATCGTTACAATTGCACCGAGGCCAACTGCCATTTTAGCCGCGTTGGTGCCGACCATGCCGCCTCCAACAATAACGACCTCGCCTCGGTTTACGCCGGGAATACCGCCTAGCAGCACGCCTCTTCCGCCGTTGTTCTTTTGCAGCAGCGCAGCTCCAATTTGCACGGACATGCGCCCTGCCACCTCGCTCATTGGAGCGAGCAGCGGCAGCTGTCCATTAGGCAACTGCACCGTTTCATAGGCGATTGCCGTTACTTTCTTCTGCAATAGCAGCTCGGTTAAGGGACGATTCGGCGCAAGATGCAAATAGGTATAGAGAGCTTGCCCAGGCCGGAAAAGCTCATATTCCGATTCGATCGGCTCCTTCACCTTCACGATAATATCCGCCTGCTCGAACAGCTCCTTTCGGCCGATAGTAGAAGCACCTGCTAACATATAATCGCTATCCTCAAACCCGCTGCCGGCACCTGCTTCTTTTTCTACGAGCACAGTATGCCCATGTTTTATAAGCTCTCCAGCTCCGCCAGGCGTGAGCGCTACTCGATTTTCGTTATTTTTTATTTCTTTTGCCAAGCCGATAATCATATTATCCCCCCAATCTAAACAAGACGCACTTCAATTCCACGATCCATAAAAGCTGCAAGCTCATCCTTATTAGCGTTTTGATTCGTAATTAGACAATCCACTTTGTCTGTCCCTATAATATGAGCAAAGCTGGCTCTTCCAATTTTGGTATAATCCGCAACAACAATCGTTTTGCTCACTCTGGCAATCATCTGTCTATTTAATTCTGCCTCAAGATGATGATAAGTAGTCACTCCGTACTCCGCGCTGACACCATCCGAGGACAAAATCAATTTATCCGCTTTGTAAATCCCCAATTGACTGATCGCATCGTCGCCGGACGTAAATTGATATTCCGTATTAAAATTGCCGCCAAGCAGCAAAATAAATTTAATATTTTTATTATGTCCCGCTTCCTGCGCGACAGACAGCGAGTTCGTTATTATAATAATATTTTTTTTATCTTTCAATTCTCTAACCACATATAACGGCGTTGTACCAGAACCCAGTATAATCGTATCGCCATCATTAATCATAGAAGCAGCTTCTACCGCTACCCTTCTTTTTTCCTCTTCATTCGTTTCCATACGGTCATGAAAGTTCATATTATAATACGTTCTGTATTGACTCGTTGCTCCACCGTGTACACGCTCAAGCAGCCCTTCCTTCTCAAGCGCATCAAGGTCGCCGCGAATCGTTACTTCCGAAATAGCGAACAGCTTGCTAAGCTCAACTACCTTGACCTTGCCTTCCTGATGAAGCAGCTCAAGTATTTTCTTTCTTCTTTCCTCAATATTAAGCTCCTCCAGCCGCCTGCTGTCCGTCTTTATATCTTCCATATTATTTGCCACCTTATTTAATTAATGACTACTATGTCCCACTTCATCAGATTTCCTAGCTCCTCCATAACACGGATTAGACGCTGGGCTTCACCATATACTATGGCGCCATGATGGGTGCCTCCATGCCTGCTGTATGCCGCCAAAAAATCCGCGACAGATTGCTGAGGCTTAAACCAGCCGCGAATACTGCCAGCCATATTGTCTGTTCCTTCGATATCGAGCATCTCTATTGGAGATACAATAAACGTATATTTTTTATCTCTTCCAGGTGCTAAATTAACGTACACTGCTTCTCCGCCGCGGAATCTTCCATAAGCGACGACAGGATTTTGTGCATCGGTAAATGCAAAATTCATCTCTTTTATAACGGGCTTCTCCGAGCATAATTGAATGTTCATTTCTCCCATATGGCTTAGAAAAATGCTGTTATGCTGCCAGTCGGGACAAAACATTTCAGTAAAAGACGTATCCGGATATACAGACAGCAAAGCGCCTACAAAAGCTGCTGTCAGCACATCCCCTTCCCCAGCGTAGCCTATTCCCCTTGCCATCGATTTGCTTGCCTCCAAAAAAGGCATGCTGGTTAGCGCTGACTCTGCGGTAACATTCATAAAATTAACGGTAAACGCCGTTAATTGATGTTCATCGATTAATTTCCTGATGGATAGATTAGCTAGTGTGGATTGGCGGTGCACCGTTGCTTCCAAATCTGGTGCATAGAAGCTGGCGATATCTTGGGACATCTCTGCCTCTATTTGCCCTTCTGCAATAGGCTGGCCGAACAAAGCTTGATCTCGTATATCGTATTCTACCGTTTCAATACCAATCGTTTCTCGCAACGTCTGTGCTGGCACATCGAAATCTCCCATCCCGTTAAAAGTGCCGCCGAATCTGCCTACTTTGGCATTTTGCAGGCTTTTAGCAATGCGAGCCGCCTGTACAGCTTGTGCAGCTCTATCTAACACATCAGATTCTGACCAGTGCCCCGCTTCAATAATGTAGGGCTTGCCGCTGCGCAGCAGCAAATTGCACATATCCTGCACGCCGTGAATGCCATGATTAAACATAAGCTCATCAGGATGCTGCGACGGACTATAGTCAAATGTCGGTGTAGTATCCAGCACGATGATAGGCAGCTTAGTTGCAGCAAGCACACTTGCAGATTCCAACGAAGGCGAATAAGCCAAATGAAGTGTAACAATCGCATCGGCATCTTCGGCTTCAAATCGCTTGACCGCAGCAGCAAATTCCGGCTCTATTCTGCAAATCGATGATGGTACGACCTCAATATCTTTCTTTTCCAGTTCTTTAGCTATCGTATCATAAAATGAATAATTTCTTTCTTCCATTTCGGGAAAAAAATCATCATATAGCTTAATATATAACGGCAAAAGACCGATCTTCAGCTTTTTCATACGAGCGCCTCCTTTACCTGTTGAATCATAGCGGCTGCGTTGTTGTAAAATACGTCCTCAATATCCTGCTTTGTGAGCCCTTCAGCTTCAGCAGCCACTCTAAATGCTTCCAGCTGCTCGTACAAGAAGAAGGATAGCGCATCAGCCTCAGCCCCCTCGACCTCACGCATGTTCTTGTCGCCAGATACATCGCCGTACAACCCTTTTGGAACAAGATTAATATATTTTCCTTGCTCATATATTCGCCGCATCCTCATTCGGACGATCGGAAGATCGCTTCCGAACAAGATTCGTTTTGGACCGACTGCTTTAATTAGCTGTTGGAAAACGTAAGCATTCGTATTAGCGCTGAAGTCAAACAACATATTGCGTGTTTCTGCTAAAATTTCGAGAGCGTTGCCTAAATCCTCGTTACAGTATGCTCTTCCGACATGTGCAATAATAAGCTTTACATTCGGATACTGATGCTCGATTTCCAGCATTTGCGCAAGGTTGACCGGATCCTTAAGCCGTCCATCTCGAGGGATGTGAAGCATGGCAATCCAGCCTCTTCTATTCAACACCTCCAGCTGATGTGGCGGTAAAAAGTCATAGATTCTAATTTCCTTCTCAGGGATATAGGAAGCGGCATAATTCAAGTACACTTTACAGCCTAAAAAGCCGCCTTTTTCGATGCTTTCTTCAAATTCGGAGGCGCTTTGGTCTGGCTTGGCAACCAAAAGAGACGGGAAATTATTTTTAGCAGCATATTCACTTACATAGTCATTGCCCAAGGTAAGATTCGTGTTCGTGGAAACCTGTGAAAAAAGAAGCGGTGTTACTTGTTTGCCTGGCAGCATCAGCTCATAGGTTTCCATCAGGTCTTCTACGGAATTCGTTGCCGCCACAAGCCAAGGCCAAGTAACTGCTCTAACGGGCTCACCAGCCGCTTCATTAATAAATTCACCAAGCCATACATGAGTATGAATATCAATAATCCGATTAGGCAAAAAATCCTTAAGCTTTTGTTCGTAAAACAATTTATCTACTTCTTTCACTTCAAACAAGCTTCCCATACTAAGCACCCCCATTTTAATTGTACTTCGCTAAAAACTTTCGATACAGCTCCTCATATTTCTGAGTTACTTCTTTATTAGGTGTTCTTGTCGTTCTATCAAATGCCGCTCGCTGCCAAGCGTCTCTCTCATCTTTGTATAGCCCTATACCAATCCCAGCCAATATAGCGCTTCCAACCGCGCCTGCACAGGAACCATTAACAATATGCAGCTCGTTACTTATCACATCTGCCACAATTTGCGGCCAAGGGAACGTCTCCGATGGTCCGCCTACCATCGTTATGGTATGTGCCGGCAATCCTGCATGCTGCAATTGCTCCAGCTTCATTCGAAGCAAATAGGCTGTTCCTTCCATGAGTGCCCGCGCAATATGTGCTGGGTCTCGTCCTTCCAACGCGGAGTTGTCACACTCCAGCAACGGATGAATCATCAGTCCGCCTGCTCCTGCATCTGCCGCAGCAGCCAGTTTGCTGAACTGCTCATTGCGATCTGATGCATCAGATATATATTGGCATACAAATTTGTCTACAGAGGCCGCAATAGCCGGCAGGGAAAACATGCCGCCCCACGCTCCTTCCGGCTGAAGAAAGGGGTCAGTCAACAGCTTCTGTCCGATTGCCGTCTCTCTTTCCAGTAATGGGTAGAAGCCTACCCAAGATGTTCCGCAGGAGAGAAGCAGTTGACCTGCATCCAGTACTCCTGCTCCTCTAGCCGCACTCGGGTGGTCAAATGACCCTAGTATTACGGCAGCTTTGGTAGAAAGACCTGTTTCCTTTGCAGCCTCAGGCAATATTTGCCCTAGTTTCTTGCCCGGCTTATGAATGACTGGCAGCTTTTCTATGTCTATCCCGAGCTGCTGCAAATAAGGAAGATGCCAGCTTGAAGAGCTTTGATCTTGCAAGTAGAACGTAGTCGCTGTCGAGCTATCAATGCCCCATTTTCCAGTAAGCCGGTACAGGATATAGTCTGTGCTCATGCAAACCCGCGCCGCTTGCTGCAATAGCTGAGGCTGGTGGCATTTGAGCCAGGATAGATGAGCGAGCGGAAACGTATTGAGAAGCGGCCAGCCTATGAGCCGATGTACTTCCTCTTCATCGAGCTTGCCGAATACAGTCGCAATCTCATCCTTCACACGTGTATCCATCCAGCTAAACACTGGAGTCATCGGCTTCCCTTCTTGATCAACGAGCAGCGTGTTGCCGCTTGCTGATGATATACTGATACCCGCAACAGAAGCTCCTGCTGGAAGTAGTTGTATTAATCCTCTTATTACTGTTGTTACCAATCTATATAAGTCATCTGCATCGAACTGCATCTGTCCATCTTTCAGGATTTCAATCTGTGTTTTGCTCTGCTCTCTTGATACAATCTTCCCCTCAGAGCTGATAAGCACTCCTTTGATTGCTGATGTACCGATATCAAGTCCAATTAAATACGTCATAATGAGGCTTCTCCATTTATTTTCATTAGTGCTGCCTCCATTTTATCTATTAAATAATCAATCATAACTGGAGTTGCAATAATAGGCGGCTTCGTCAGCGCTGTTGGCGGACATTTAGCTTTATAGGTCTGAGCGCTGACATCGATGCACTGATTGTTTAGATCATTTGTGAAAGCGACAGTCTTCGCTGCTTCATAGAAGAAGATCGTAGATAGCAGCCCTTTGCCTTCAACGCATTCTATGAGCGATGGATAACGTGCGCCTAGTTCCCTCAGCTTCATCTCATACTCATCTCCGATTTGCTGCGTGTAAGCCGCGTTCTCTTCTGCAAAGCACATCGTAATCAGATATGCCAGCGCTGCCAGCTCCTCCTGCCCGTTCGTGACTAGCGCGCCAAATTGGCTGAGTGTGTCCATTTCGTAGGTGGTAATAATACGAGAGGCGCAATATTCGCCACCCGGGAAGCCTTTGCCAATAATAACAAAATCGGGATTGAGCGTATATTCTTTAAATAAAAACATGCCTGGATACCACATGCAGGATTGAATTTCATCGCACATTACAGGTGTATCGTTTGCATGGCACAGCTCATAAATTTCTTTCAAATAATTCTGATCAAGTTTAATTCCGCCATAGTTCATCAAAATAATTTCATGTATGAATCCGGCAACCTTGAAAGGCGGTTTATTATACTGTTCGAATTTAGCTTTAAAATCCTCGATATCATTTATATTTACGGGACAAACCTGCATAATTCCTGCCGATTCCAGCTTGTCGTACATGTCCGGCCATAGATTGCGCATCGTCTGGGCTATGACAGTCGTGCCATGATAATTGGCTCTCCCTTTGCCTTCCTTATCTCCCATTACAAAAAATACCGGTGTGCGCCCGTTATATTTCGGCTCTTCGCTTTGTTCCTCAAGCTTATAAAATCTCGACAGCATCATCTTTATGCCTGCTTCGCAGGCAAGTGACCCCGTATCCAAATTAATAACCCGGTTCAGCACATGCGGCTCTTGCCTTTCAATCAGCTCGTCGAGCGATTCTGTACTTTCCTTCGATAAACCGTTCGCTGTTCGAATCAGCTCTCTTTCAAGCAGTCGCGTTATATGACCTCTAGTATTGTTATGTGTTGCATTCGTAATGCCCAGCTTTCTTGCGATATCGATAAGCTTATACCCTGGAAACTGATGCCCGAGCGGTGTATGATAATGCTCGCTCTTGGCGGCAAGATACAACCTGCCGTCCTCACCGAGTCGAAGATAGCCCAATCCGCCCAGCGGGCTCGCCTTTCGATTAGCAGCCTTGCCGAAGGAAATCGTAGGTGCGCCAGGGCTGGATGTTTGCAGCTCGGGAATAACCTGAGTGCCTACCTTAGTTAATAATCGATCCATCTTCTCTTGAAATGCCTGAGGCATAAACTCTACTTCTTCATGCGCAAGCCTCTCGGCTTCTGCTTGATTCATATCTTTAAGCAGCACTGCTCCGCCAACTACCGCATCCATATATTCCTTTCCAAGCAGCTGCGCCAACGTTTTTTTAACCGTTTTCATTTTGTTCTCCCCACTCCTTTAATTTCCGTTTGTATTATGATTAAAATATTATTATGTTTCGTTTATGTTGTCAATTAGTTTCTCTTTTGTTTCTATTTTATTTATAGGACGCAATGTGATCGAAACTTCATGCCAAGTTCGAGTTTGCGAAATAATACCCAATCAGTTTAAGATGACTAACACGCCGAATTAGGAGTTTGGCGAACTTTTGTTCAGCTATACACCAGAAAACACTGATTTTTGCGATTCGGCGGTCACCCATTACACATTGGCCTCAAAGCACCGATTTTGAGTTTTCGTGGTCACATGTTCCGCTATTCGCCTCATAGCACCGCTTTGGGATTTTCGTGGTCACACGTTCCGCTATTCCTATCAAAACAGCACTTTTTAAGTTTTCGTGGTCACACGTTCCGCTATTCGCTTTAATTATCGGTTTTTTCACCGCTTTTCGGGTCAATAGCGGAACGTCTGTCACTTTCACCTGGCTAAACTAGCCTTTTCATCAAAATAACGGAACGACTGACCATATACTTAGGTAGTCTTGCTTTTCACATCATATACATTGGTAGCGTTACCCTTCACACTATCCGCCATTTGCAGCTTTGCTTGTCCTAATCAACCAAGGATAAACGGCTCCGCCGTCCTTTGGACAGGCGCGTTTACCGATGAAATATAAGAACAGATATAAGGTTACAAAAACTTATACTTCCTTATATTTCAAAAAAGCCCCTTAACTGCATCTAAGCAGTAAAGGAGCTAGGCATCAAACAAGTATTAATTTTACTGTTTCGCGCTTTTCGCATTTTTTTGAATGAGTGATATTTGACCGGCATGAATGCCTGTATGATACATAAGGCGTCCGATCGCTTCAAGAGGCGTGGATGTGCCCATTGGCGATTCGACCGGCTTATGCCATGCTTCCTGCGGTAAGCTGCGCATCGCTTCGATGACATTGCGATTTGAGGCGCTAAGCAGCTCCAATAATTCTTCCAAACATTCCTTGCCGGTATTCGCGGGATCTGGTTTACCGCTCATTCGCTCTTTCATACCTTCCGGAATACTTTTGCCAAAAAACCACTCCATAAAAATAAATTCCGCCTCAGCCGTATGCCGGACAAGTGAAATAATAGAAACTGAATCAAGCCTAAGCGTTAAGTCATTTTCTGGAATCGCTTTTACCAGCTTGTAAAATCGTTGTTGAATTGACTCCCAAATGGGCAGCACCGTTTCAAAACTCAAGCTAATCGCTCCTTACTGATTATCATTTTTTTTATCAATGACAACATGATGGAAGCCGCCTGACTCCACATCCAAATCAAACGCCAGCCCAAAGCCGACTACATAACGTCCTTTAATCGGTGTCAGCTCAAACAAGGAGAAATCCAGCCCGCGCAATACATCCATCATCTTTTCTCCAAATGATTCATTAAATAAATCGAAAATATCATCATGTCCTTCATTGCCAATATTAGCAGAGGTACAGCGCCAGCGAGCCCGTTCAGCTGCGAATTTGTTAGGCGTCTCAGCTTCATCCGCAATAAAAAATGCATCTGTAATTTCATTCGTTTCCATAAGGCGATAATGATCAGCAATTTGACTTATGTAAATATAGAACTTGCCGTCCTTCATTACGAATGGCGCGTAACTAGTAAATGGCCTGCCCTCCTCGTCTATCAATGATAGTATAACCTGTTTGCGTGATTTCAAAAATTGCTCATAATTGCTGCGCTGTTTCTCAATATCAACCGGTTTTTTCAATGTTTCTTCCCCCTTCATTCTTTGCCGAACTAATTTAATCTCCATTCATCAGCTACTTCGCTGTGCTTAACAAATGAATCCGCGGCGATGCTTCCTTCCCCAAATATTGAATGTCGGCATCCATACGGTATACATCACGAATCATCGCGGAGGTCATGACCTGCTTCGGCGTTCCGCACATGCAGTTGCGTCCGCCCTGCACAACGATAATCCGGTCGCTATAATAAGATGCTTGATTCAAATCATGCAGCACCATGACAACCGTCATCCCCATATCGCGGTTGAGCTCACGGACGAGCTCTAATACTTCATGCTGATGCGAAATATCCAAATAGGTTGTCGGTTCATCCAAAAGCAAGATTTTTGGACGCTGAGCAAGCGCCATGGCAATCCATGCCCGCTGTGATTCCCCGCCTGACAATGCGCCGACTGGCCTGTCTCGGTATTCCGTCAACGAGGTTTTTTCAAGCGCCCAATCTACAATGTCCATATCCTCTTTATTAAGCTTCTCATACCATTTTTTATGAGGGAATCTCCCATATGACACTAAATCTGCAACAGACATATCGCCGGGTGCCTGGTTTTTCTGGCTTAGCATGCACATGACGCGCGCAACTTCCTTGGCGTTCATTTCCTTCATATTTTTACCTTCCAAAACTACTCTTCCCGCATCGCAAGGCAGCATGCGATTCATTGCCTTCAGCAGAGTGGACTTGCCAGAGCCGTTTGGTCCAATAATCGATACAATCTCGCCCTTTTTCACAGAAAACGAAAAATTGTTGATGACACATTTTTTTTCATATCGTATCGAAATGGAATCAACAGTAAACATGTTAGAATGACCTCCTGCGCATTAAATATAAAAAGTAAGGCGCCCCAATTGCCGCCATTAATATCCCCGAAGGAATATCAAGCGGAGCAAATATCGTTCTTCCTCCTGTGTCGGCAATCAGCAGTACAAGCGCGCCAAGCACCATGCTCATCGGCAGCATAAATTTGTAGTTGGAGCCGACTAATATTCTGGCCATATGCGGCACGATTAAACCTACAAAGCCAATCATGCCAATAGCTGCTACAGAAATAGCTGCCAGAAAAACGGCGAGCAGCGATAACAGAATGCGAATGCGATTAACGTTCTCCCCCAGATTGGATGCTACTTGATCACCAAGCTTTATAATATTTGCTTTGCGTATTGCAAAAATCGATAGAATCCAGCCTGCAACAGCATAAGGTAAAACCATATAAAGCGTGTGGTTGCCTTTAGCAGCAAGACTCCCATTCATCCATTGCACGGCAGAGGGCAATCTGTCACTGTACATAATGGAGAGAAATCCAATTAGACCGCCGCACATCGCATTAACTGCAACACCGGACAAAATAATCGTTATAGGAGATATGCTCGTCTTGCGCCAAGCCAGTGCATATACAATTCCCGCGGCTATAATGCCGCCTACAAACGCTGCGATAGGAATAAGATCTACAAATTGCGGAGCTGCCAGCATAATCAGCAGAACCATCGAGGCGGCTCCGCTCGTTACCCCTGTAAGACCCGGGTCTGCCAGCGGGTTGCCCATAACAGCTTGCAGCAACGCACCTGAAATCGCGATATTAGCACCAATAATAATTGCAAGCAGTACACGCGGCAAACGAATATCCAAAATAATAGTACGATGAACCGACTCTGTCGAAATACCAAATATTGTTTTAATAATTTCAGGAACTGGAACAGACACACTGCCTAATCCAATCGCAATAACTGCTGCGATGAATACAAGCAAAGCCGTTACAAGTATAATGCTCCAGCCTTTCGATTTCGTAACTACTTGCACTGCACTCACCTTCAATTATTGATAGAAATACTCCGATATTTTGGTTAGGGCCTTCTCAACATTGCTGATCGATGTTACCCCAAACATGCTGTAATCTAAAATATGGACTTTTTTATTTTGATACGCGGACAGCTTCGTCCAGATTTCGTTCTTCTCAACTTCCTTCTGGAACTTATCTTCCGTAGCGCCATGGTCGCCGGATGCCAGCACTAGAATAATATCCGGGTCAGCCTCAACGACATTTTCCATATTGATTGGAGAATAAGTATCTGACACTTTAAGAATTGAAGTCGCAATATTATCTGCGCCAAGCTTATTCACAAGGCTGCCAAGATAAGATTTCTCACTCATCACCATAAAGGAATCCGAAGTGCCGATAATAAGCATAACTGTTGGCAGCTGCTTGCCTTCAGCTTTTTTCTCAAGCTCTGCTTCCTTATCGGAGATGGATTTTAGAACTGCGTTCATTTCTTCTTGTTTGTTGAAATAAGTGCCGAGCGCTTTAAAGCTTAGCTTTAGATCATCAAAAGATTCTGTGCGCATATATGCTCTTTCGAGCTTAATGCCTTCCAAGTTTTTCTCAAGCGTGCTGCGCAGCGATTCTGCACCGATAAGCAGCTGAGGCTGCAGTGCTGTAACAACCTCTAGGTCAGGCTGCATAGGGGAGCCGATACGCTCCACTTGATCGAATGCCGCTGGGATCGGATTCGTTGAAGTAGGTACGCCAACTGGCGTTACGCCTAGTACATGCAGCATTTCAGTAATAGGTACAGATGTTGTGACTACTCGCTCCACTGCAGCTGCCGGGAATTGGTCCAGCGTCTCCTTCAGCTTGGCTTCATCGACGCCATCATCGAATGTCTGACCAGTGTCAGTTCCTTGATTTTCTTTGTCTTTTTCTTTATCTTTATCCGCTTCTCCATTGTTTTGCTCTTGTTGTGCATTGGGAGATTCCGTCGGCTTATTAGCTCCCCCTTCCTTGCTATTAGAGGAGCATGCTGACAGCACCAATGTAAATATAATAAATAATGCCAATAGACCCTTTCTCAAAACCAATCCCTCCAAATATGTATATGTTTCTTTGATAATGATTATCAAAAACAGTATAATGATAATCATTATCGTTTGTCAATCCATATTTTTCGTCTGTTGATTTGGTCTTGAACTATTTCCCGATTCGTGCTCTCCCTATTTTATGATCATTTTTAAGTCATATTCGCTTATTTTTTCCTGTACTTAGTTTTTAGAAATTTCATGTCGATTAATTGTGGATAGGGCAACAAGCAATAAAAAGGGGTGCCACTGCGATCAAGATTGGGATTCCGACCGCTGTTGTAGTCCAATTTTTCTTAATAAATAAACCCTGTTAAGGATAAAATTGGCCTACAAAGGCGGACGCTGACGCTTCTCCATTCCCATTCTTGCTCTCCGTTTCCCCTTTCTTATTGCTTTTTAATAGTTGCCCACAATTAATCGACACCCTCCTAGGATTCGTTAGAGTTTCCAAACTACTTTTTCAACAGCCTGAAAAACTAAAAACTACATTTAGTTTGGAGCATTTGCAAAATTCGAGTTTTCAATGAAACTAGATGTATAAAATGTATTTAGCTTTGTTACTTTGTTGAACCCAATGCTCCGACAGTGGACATCCTGCCCATGAGGGATTGTCCATTCTTCTTCGTGTGTTCAAAACTTATAAACGCTTATATTTAAAAAAAGCTGCGCCACACTATGTGCGGCACAGCTTTCTCATTAAGCATGACGTTGCATATTAGTCACGATCATCGTCGTCGTCATCGTCATCATCATCGTCGTCCTTGTCTTTCTTGTTATTGAAATCTCTTTTTGGATTTTTATTTTTATATTTATTTTGTTCTTTATAATATTCTTTATAATTATCGTAATCAACTTCTAGTATTTCGCCTGTATAAGCATCGATTTCCACTTCAACCTTGCCGTGGCTGGACTTCAGCTTAACCTCATAGATCCGCTTGCCATCCTCTTTTTCCAGCTTAATTTTTTTAACGGTTCCTTCTACATGCTTTGCTGCCAATTCTGCTGCTTTTTCAACTGTAATCATTTGCTTTTGAGCTGGCTGGCTTGTTGGAGCAGTTGTTGCTGCTGGTGTGCTTGATGGTTTGCTGGTTGGCGCCGGCGTGACCGCAGGTGTGCTCGACGGCTTGCTTGATGGGCTCGTTACTGGCTTGTTGCCGTTTGCTTCTGTCCCCTGCTGCTTTTGCTCCGTAGCATCGTCATCAATTTTCACCTTTAGCGTTTGTCCGCTGTACGCATCGATATGCACATCGTATTCTTTATTATCTTTAATGATTTCATAATCATAGTACGTTTTTCCATTTTCTTTCTCC
This sequence comes from Paenibacillus sp. GXUN7292, assembly GCF_050864975.1. Taxonomy (NCBI): domain Bacteria; kingdom Bacillati; phylum Bacillota; class Bacilli; order Caryophanales; family Paenibacillaceae; genus Paenibacillus; species Paenibacillus sp. GXUN7292. Next base: position 47,335 of record NZ_JBOZWO010000004.1, read on the forward strand.
AGCTCTACGCTTTTAATTTTGCCTGGCACAGCCTCAAGCGCAATCTGGTTGGCACGTTCAATACCAATTTTTTGCGTATTAGTCTTACTCGTGCTATTTTCTGCTGCATTTGAAGAGGATACTCCTATTCCTATTGCGCCAGCTGCTATAATGGCTGCAGATAATGCTAATACTTTTGCTCGAATGTTCATCTTCATATTAAAGTCGCTCTCCTTTTTCCTTTTGTCGGTATAGCTTTACTTTAAACTGCAGAAATGAGAGGAGTGCGTGAAAAACATTAAAAAATGATTAGAAGTACGTTAAATAAGACAATGCCTTATATTTAGATAAAAACGATTAATCATCATCGTCCTCATCCTCCCAAACGACCGACATGATCGCTCCTGAAATGGCATTTACTTGCACAACTGCATCACCGCGTTTTTTCACATCTACTTCGACAAGATAATACGAGCTGCCATTCTTCGACCTTTTAAAATCGACATCCTTTACTTTGCCCTTGACATGTGCGGCTGCCAGCTTGCCAGCCTTTTTCTCGCCCAGCAGCTTTCCGTTATTAGAAGGCTTGCTGCTAGGTTTGACAGAAGGAGAAGGTGTTGGTTTATTGGGACTGGCGGTAGGCTTTGCAGTAGGCGAAGGAGTTGCAGTTGCTCCTGTATCAGTTGGGCTCGTTGTAACAGCCTCAGTCGGTTTCGGAGTGGCTGTTGGCACCGCTGTAGGTTGTGTTGGCTGCGGTGTGTAAGCTTTTAGTTGATGCAGTGCTACTATTTCTCCATCGTAGGCGTTTAACTCTACCTCATAGATTCCGTGATTTGTTTCCAGCTCCATTCTATACAAGCTGCCCTTCTTTAGGGATTCATTTATTTTCCCTGGATATTGCGCAAGCAAATTTCTCTTTACTGCATCCTCCGTTAACACCCTGGCATGTCCTTCCCAAGGCTTGAAGGCTAGCAGGAATATAAAAATGGCCGCGGCAAATATGCCGGTAATGGCAATCCATCTCCATCGTTTATTCAAATTCGTCACCTCTTAGCTCACCATTATAACGGATCAACATGAGAATTTGATGAGAAAACAGCGCGAATGCTATTCTTGATTCAACATAATTGTTACTGTTGTGCCAACGTTCTCCAGGCTGTCCATTTCAATCCTTGCTCCTATTGCTTCACTAATTTCTCTGGCTAGCGACAATCCTAGTCCCAAGCCTCCGTTTTGCCTGCTTCTTGCTTTATCGACTCGGTAAAATCGTTCAAACACTTTGGATAATTCTGTCTTCGGTATGCCTACGCCGCGGTCTGTTATTCGAATCCATGCCTTTTTAGCTGATGGGCTTGTTTTTGCAGTCTTATCTGATTTCATTGCATGATTGGCAATGCCCAAGGTGATTGTAATAGGTTCCTTACTGTATTTATAAGCATTATCAAGAAAAATAAACAATAACTGCTTCAGAAGCTGTCTGTCTGAATGTACAAAAAGCGGCGCTTCGCCCTCCACATGGACATCGCGATGATAAGCGCTTTGAAAAGCGCTGGCGCTGGCAGATGCAAGCTCAGCTGCGTCAAGCTGCTCCTTATTAATTAGCCATTGCTCTTTATTTCTCGCCAGCAGCAGCAGCTGCTCGGTCATTTCCCTCATTCTTATCGCCTCTGAATGAATCGCCTCGATCGATTCCTGAAACAGATCCTGGCGTTCCAGCCCTTTGCGCTTCAGTAAGCTTGCATAACTTTCGATGACAGTCAAAGGCGTACGCAGCTCATGAGAAGCATTGGCAACAAAGCTTTCCTGATTGGCAAAGTTGCTTTGCAAAAGCTCAATCATCCTGTTAAAAGTCTCCCCCATCTCGACTAGCTCATCCTTGGAGCTTCGATCGAGAGGCAGCTGCTTGAATTCACCGCTTTTCTGAATATCGCGCATCGTAGTTGTTAACGTGCGTATGGGCTGCATAATCAGCTTGCCCAGCAACCGTCCGGACATAACCACAGGTATTAAAGCAATTAGAGTAACAGCTACTAACACAAAGCGCAAAGACTGCAAATTGCTCATCGTTTCACGCAAGCTTTCCGTAATTTGAATGTTGACAACCTCGCCATTTCTCCAAATAACCGGAATCGATGCGAGAACATAGCTTTCATGTTCGAATTTAACAATTTGCGTTTTTTTCTGGGAATAATAGACAGCCTCCCTTTTGCTTAGCTTAGATTGAGAAGGCGATGTAATCGGCGGATAGCGAGTATTGCTTTGCGATACGATTTGCAGCTTACCATCAACAGGGACATATGCGCGCAGCAAATCAGTCAACGGGATTGAAGAAGAGCTTGATTGAATGCCTTGAGCAATGGAGGCAGCATTCGTCTCCACTTGACCTATTTCACTTTTCAAAGAGAAATGATTAAAGAGCAAATAAATCGAAATATTCATCAATATGATCAGCACAGCAAACAAAATGGACGTATACAAATGAATTTTGCTTTTTAGTCTCATTCTAGCTCGTTTCCTTTATCACATATCCGACTCCGCGAACCGTCTGGATAAGCTCAGGCTGCTTGCCACTGTCAATTTTTTTACGAATATAGCGAATATATACATCAACTACATTCGTTTCTCCATAATAATCATAACCCCATACGGCTTCCAATATTTGCTCGCGCCCAAGCACCTGACGTTTATTTTTCAGCAAATATACGAGCAAATCGAATTCTCTAGGCGTAAGCTCGATCGCTTCGCCCCCGCGAATGACCTCGCGCGTTTTTTCATTTACTTTTAGGTCGGCAGCCTGAAGCCACTCTTCCATATCGCTGTCTGCTGGCACCGCAGCAGCTCTGAGCCTTAATGCAGCACGTATTCGCGCCAGCAGCTCTTCAATCTGAAACGGCTTTGTAATATAATCATTCGCGCCATAATCCAGGCCCGACACTTTATCCTCTACTGAATCTTTTGCTGTAAGCAAAATAACCGGTGTTGCAGAATCATTAGCCCGAATACGCCTTAACAGCTCAATTCCGCTCATCTCTGGAAGCATTATATCAAGCAGCACTAAATCCCACTTGGCAGCTCGAAATTCTTCAAGTGCCTGCAGACCGTTAGAGCAGCATTTGACCTTATAACCTTCTATTTCAAGTTCAATCTCCAACAGTCTTGCAATTTTCTCCTCGTCTTCCACTACTAATAATGAATAGTCCACAAAACTGCTCCTTTCGCTTTAAGCATTCCTTTAATATTAGCACAATTCAAACTTTAGCATGAAAAAAACTTAATAGGTTTATTGACTGTGACCGCACGTTATTTCATTGATTTTATACTAATTTGCTGTAAAATATTGAAGTGACATTTGCTTTTAATAGAGAGGGGATATAATAAACATGCTATTTTCTCAGAATCAAAAGCTATTATTTATTGGGGACTCCATAACAGATTGCGGCCGCAGCCAGCCGATTGGCGAAGGCCGTGGCGGAGCGCTTGGCAATGGTTATGTTGCGCTTGTCGATGCACTTATACAAGCAACCTATCCAGAGCTCAATATTCGTATTGTTAACAAAGGCATCAGCGGAAATACAGTGCGTGATTTGAATAGCCGCTGGCAGCAGGACGTTATTGAACAAAAGCCGGACTGGCTCGCCATCAAGATTGGCATTAATGATGTATGGCGGCAATTCGACACTCCATTAATTCCTGAGTGTCATGTTTACGAAGAGGAATACGCGGCTACGCTGCGCAAGCTTGTACAGGAAACCAAGCCGCTTGTCACAGGGCTAGTCTTAATGTCTCCTTTCTATTTAGAAGAAAACCGTCAGGATAAAATGCGCAGCAAAATGGATACATACAGTGCGATCGTCAAGTCTGTCGCGGAGGAGCATGGCGCTATTTTTGTCGACACACAGGCTGCCTTCGACAAGGTGCTTGAACACCGTTACGCTGCTGCGCTGGCCTGGGATCGCGTTCATCCTTCCTACACTGGACATATGGTGCTTGCCAAAGCGTTTTTGAATCATGTCGGCTTTGAGTGGAATAAGCAATAGATTACGCAAATAGACCGAAAACAAGTTTGTTTTCGGTCTATTTTTTATTGATCAGGCGACTGTACAATAATTTTGCCCTGATCTAATATAAGCTTTGCTTTTTTCTTCCCCTTAAGCTGAGCAGCTTCCATATAATGATCAGGCAGCTGCAACCGTCCAGCTTGATCCATAATCGCATATTCCTCATGAGAGTCAACTTCAAGCGTGTGCTGCTTATCTTGCTCCTTCTCCAGTTCTAATAGCTCCTCAGCATACGATTTGCGCCTAATCAGCTCTGAAGATACACGGCCATCGCGAATGGCGACAACTCGGTTCACCTGCTTGGCAAGCTGTTGATCATGTGTGACGATCACGATCGTTAATCCAAGCTCTGAGTTTAGTTTTTCGAACAGCTCCATAATTTGCTTGGCTGTTTTTGTATCTACAGCACCTGTAGGCTCATCTGCCAGCAAAAGCTTGGGTTCATTGGCAAGGGCAATCGCTATAGCAACCCGCTGCTGCTCGCCTCCTGACAATTGATTCAAGCGGTTATTGCTGCGATGCTGCAAACCTACAGCCGCAAGCAGCTCAAGGGCACGTTCTTTTTTACGTTTGCCTGTCAGCAGCATTGGAATTTCTACATTTTCACGAGCGCTTAAGTAAGGTATTAAATTTCTTGCTTTATTTTGCCATACGAATCCGACCGTTTCTTTTTTATAGCGTGTCATTTCCTTTTCCGTAAACTTGGACATGTCCTTGCCATCTACAAACAGCTTGCCTGCAGATGGCTGCGTCAAACCGCCGAGCATATTGAGCAGTGTCGATTTTCCACTGCCGGAATTACCAATAATGGCCACCAGTTCGCCCTGCTCAATCTGGAGATCAAGCCCCTGTAAAGCAACGACTTCAAGAGAAGCGGTTTTATATATTTTCACTAAATTTTCGCACAGAATCATAGGCTCCCCCCTTTCAACATAGCATAAGCACCTTAATCTTCCCCTAGCTTGACGGCTTGATGAACCTTGATGCGGCGCAGCATTCCAATTAAAATAAGCAGCACGATAATAAGCATTCCGAACGTCGCCAATAATAAATGCCAAGTATCCCCGGACTCCGTCACCACTTTAAAAGGAGGGACGATCTGCGAAGGATCGAAGGATAGTTGAAACAAGGGAACAAAGAGAAGACTGGCAAGCATCCCGCTTAATAGTGCAAGAAGTAGAGCGGAGCCTGTTGTTAGAAGCTGCTCAACGCCAAGCATCGACACAAGTGAACGGAAGGAAATACCCATCGCCCGAAATACACCGATTTGCAGTACTCTTGCTTTTAGCGAAAACATCCAGAACAATAAAAATCCGATCGCAGTAACCATTAAAGACAAAATAAAACTTAAGCTTAGCACGCCATTCATAGCCATTCGGAATGGGTCATTGCGACTGCTGTAAATAGCCTCATAGGTATCCGTTAATGATTCCAGCGGTATCCTTCTTGCTTCAAGCTCCTCATAGAAAGCGATTCTTGCTTCACTCGACTCCATGCTGAGCCATACATCATATGGCTGAAGGCCCGCTTCGTCTTGGAGCATTTCCAGATGACCTACTATTAAATTAGGAACGAAAGTCTGCTTGCCTCCTTCTACGGGAGCCGGGTTCGGATTAAAGCTTGGAAAATAAGGAATAACGCCGTATACGGTTACTGGTATTGATCTGCTTCCAGAGTAGGAAATAGATAGCGTATCACCTGGTTTTAATTCGAATTGCTCGGCCATGGAGCTCGACACTAAAACAGCGCTGCGATTGCCTGCAATCAGATTTAAGTATTCATTGAAGTGATAAGGCAGCAGTCCTTCCTTCATCCATGCCGCATACCCAAACTCATATGTGTCGATGCCGATCAGCTGTGTCATTCCGTTGCCATTTGCGCCCGAAAAAGAAACGTTATCCTGCTTAAAAACACGGGCCGCTTGCTCTACGCCAGGCATAAAGTTAAATACGTCATAATCCGGCTCTTTATAATTCACCTTTTGATTTGCATTCTCGGCTCCAGGCTTGCTATCCTGCCCGCCTGCTCCGGCATCATTGATCCAGTATTGACGAAGCACGATATCGCTTCCGCTGCGATACCATATTTGATCCTCGGTATTTTGATTCAACGTTCTTGCGGCACTCGCATTATAGATTCCCGTACCAATCGTCAGAATTAAAAAAATCATCAGCATATGATAATGCTTGCTGCGTCGTCCTACTAATAAAAATGATGCATATAGTGCGGGAGACCAAATGCTCTTTCCGAGCAAATACAGCCCTTTAATCAGAAGCGGATACAGCCTGAGAAATAAAAGTCCGGCTCCAAGAATAAATAACGAAGGCACTACAAATAACAGCGGATCGGAAGATAGCGCCTGGCTGTCCAGACCAAGCTCCGCAAGCTCTCTCAGTTTGTTGCGATAACTATACAAGCCATATAATGAAACAGCTATAATAAGGAAATCCAGTCCGAATCTTTCCCAAAACGGCTTTCTTTCCTGACGAGCATTGTTTCTTTTTTCCTCTACGATCGAAAACCTTGTGGCGAAAATAACCGGCAGCAGATGAATAATAACCGCGCCTAATGCTGCAATTAATGCGTATATATAACTCTCTAGACTAATTTTTGTATTTAAAGCAGTCCGCTGTACAAAGCCAAGAAAACTATCGCTGGAGCCTAAAACAGCAGTAAACATTTTGCCGAGCATCGGCCCTGCAATAAAGGCAACCGAAGCAAGCAGCAGAAATTCGACAGCATAAAGCATCGTTATGGCCAGACGGCTAGCACCGCGGCTGCGCAGCAATGCAATTTCGCTTTTTTGCATATCAATAAGCAGTGTCGATACCATATACATATAAAATATAATAAGGACATATAAAGGAATGTTCAGCATCCATAGTAACGCATTCAGCCGGGTTTCATAGCTGCTATATTGCTTGAGAATATCTTGCGCCGGCTGCTGTACATACGCTGAAGCGTATTTGCTCTTATAGTAGGATTCCATATCTTGCTTCATAGAAGTAAAATCCGCTGTTTTCTTGCTGCTTAATGCATAATAATCGACCGCGCCAAACCACGCCAAGGAATGGACAGGCACCATTCCCTTTTCAATGATTTGCTGCTGAAATACCTGTTCATTCAAGAAAAAGGCTCCATTGTATCGTGTCAGGTTCGAGTGATTCCAATAAATGTCATTCAAATCTTGCTCGGCAATAACGCCAACTATTTTCATTCGCAGCGGCTCGGCTGCAGGCGGAGTATCCACTATTATTTCTTGCCCAAGTACAGTTTTAAGCTGGACCAGCGTACTATCCGTTACAAGCGCTTCGTATACGCCATTTACAACTTCAGAAGCAGGCAGTCTGCCATCCAGCAGCCGAACATGCTCCTCAATATTCGAGCGCATATTTAAAGTTATTTTGTGCTTAGTATTAGGTGCTGCTGCAGTATCCGCAAATCGGAATGCCACGGGCGCTGTATCTCGGATTTTTATATATTCAATAAAAGAAAACTGATTGTACTTAACCATCATATCATTCCAATAATGGTCAAACTGTGCTATAAAAGCTGTCTGCTTTTCTACATTGCCAGGATGAAAAGCTGGATTAGCGACCGCAACCAGGCTGCTTGGGTATATGCCTGAATGCTTATATTGCTGCTCCATTTCCTTTACAAGCATACGTTCAAGTATGGCATCCTTATATATTGGAATACAGCTGGCTAATGAGGTGCATAAAATCATGCCGACAAGCATGCTAATGGCAAGCCATCGATTTTTCACCATTTTTCTAAACAGCATCGTTATAATGGCCATCTATATTGTGCCTCCCAAAACCTTATCGGATGATAATTTCTTGCCCTTCCTCCAGCCCTTCCAATATTTCAGCAGAGGAAGCCGTCTCCAGGCCAACTTGCACATCAACCTCTCTGCGTCTCTCGCCGTCAAGCACCTGCACATAGGTGCGCCCAAAATTGCGATGCAGGGCAGCGGCAGGGATAATAATTGTATTTTCACGCTGTGCGGTAATAATTTCTACATTAGCAAGACTGCCAAGCTTGGCTTGTTCTGGAAGCTTATCCATAGCGATATAAACATTTCTTGTATATTTTTCCTTGAGCATAACGTCATCCGTATATGGTGCTGAAGAAGGTGTTTGCACAACCTTTCCCTCCAATTGCTGCGACTCAAAGGTAACGCTTACTTTCATTCCTTCCTTCACATCCTTGACAGCTTCAGTGCTTAATGAGCTTAGCGTCAAATTCATATGAGCAGGATCAGCTATTGTAACTGCATGGGAATATGGCTCTGTCGCTTCACCGACAGCCAAATCGGTAACATAAGTAACAATGCCGTCTTTTTCCGCCAACAGCTGCTTGCCGCTCATTTGCTCTTCTATCTTTTCCAATTCCTTCGTTGCTATTTTCAGATCCAACTCAGCTATCTTAATTAGCCTTGCTTGCGATGTGCTCTTCGCCTCATCAAGCGCCAGCTTCTTTCTCTCTACATTCACTTGTTTTTGCAGCAGTTCAATATCCAAACCCTCCGTCTTTAATTGCAGCAAAATATCACCTTTTTTCACAGCATCGCCAGCTTTTACATAGAGCTCATCCAATCTTCCTCCATACTCCGGAAAATATTGATGAACGACCAGATTAGACTCAAACACTGCGCTTCCGGTCACTGCCTTAACCAATTTATCTTTTTTAGCTGGTACTGTCGTGGAGCTGACAGCTGCCGGCTTCACCAGCGGGGGAATCAGTGCCTCTTCTTCCTTGGGCAATAATGAACAGGCGGACAGCAGCAGGCTTAAACCAAGTATCGCCAATCCTTTATGAAGCGTGGTTAACAATAGAACCATCCTCCAATTCGTATACAACATCGACAATATCCATCATATTAGGGTCATGCGTCGTTAAAATAATGCCTAAACCTTCCTTATGTGCGAGCTGCTTGAACACATTCATCACCTGAATGCCCATCCGCGTATCAAGCTCTGCAGTAGGTTCATCTGCGAGCAAGAGCTTTGGCTTATGCGCAATAGCACGTGCGATAGCTACCCGCTGCTGCTCCCCGCCCGACAGTTCCTGCGGATAATGATGCATGCGCTGCTTAAGCCCAACAAATTCAAGCGATTGACGGGCTTCTATTTTCCGTTCCGCTGCCGGTACGCCTGCCACCCGCAAACCAAAATCGACATTCTCATATGCTGTCATATAAGGAACAAGCGCAAAGGACTGAAAAACAAGTCCGATTTCCTTGCTTCTGAGAACATCTCGCTGAGTGCTTGTAAGCTTCTTTATACTTTGCTGCCTATAGTACACCTCTCCGCTTGTGGGATCATCCAAAGCTGCAAGAATGTTTAGCAATGTTGTCTTGCCTGATCCGGAGCGTCCTTTTAAAGCTACAAGCTGTCCGGGTCTTACAGAAAGATTTGCGTTTTTCAGCGCCTCTACTTCAATAGCCCCGCTTCTGTAGGTTCGTGAAACAGCTACTGCCTGCAGCAGCACTTCCTCACTTGAAATAGAAATCATGTTGCAACCCCCTTGCATTATTAATGAAGTGTGCGAACTGTTGACCGAATAGTTAACTCGCATGGAATTAAAATCCTTGCACCTGCATCACCGGCAATCAGCTCTATAAGCATCTCAGGGATCTGCATGCTTAATTGATGTGCTTTTGTTTGGACAGTCGTAAGCGGAGGATTATAAAACTCTCCAATAAACAGCCCGTCAAAACCTATAATGGACAGCGTTTCAGGTACATAAATCCCGTTCCTATGAAAGCTCGATATTGCTCCCATCGCCATAATATCATTGGCAAACATGATCGCTGTTATCGACTTGTCTCTTTCATAAAGCGCTGCTGCCGCCTTTGCTCCGCCTTTTCCAGAAAAATCACTGTCAATCACGTACTGCTCCTCGTACGCCAAGCCTGCTTGCGCCAAAGCTCGTTTATAGCCTGCAAGTCTTTGCTCGCATATGTATACACCTGGAAAACCATTTACAAAGCCTATGCGGCGATGCCCCTGCCGGATAAGATACGTTACCGCTTCATAGACACCCTGCTCATTATTTATTCCGATGGAGGAGCAATGCTCTCCGACAATTGGCTCATTAAGGATGACGGAAGGCACCGCCGATTGTTGAGCCTCCAGTATTAACGGGTGCTTATGGCCGAAGGGCCCCAAAATAATCGTTCCCTCCAACCTGCGCAAACGGCACATTTCCTCGTATTGGCCTGCTTTGTAATCGAATAGGCCCGCTGACAAAATAATGGTTTCCTTGCCGCTTAAACTTAGCTGCCTCTTCATAACCGAAAAGGTTTCAAAAAGCGGCGGGCGGGCTTCTTGTTCGTAATCACAAATGATGATGCCAATTAAATTTGTTTTTTTCTGCACAAGCTCACGAGCGCCAATATTGACGACATAGCCCATTTCATCTGCTTTTTGTTGTATTTTGAGTCTTGTCTCTTCCTTGACTCCATATGCTCCCTGCAAAGCACGCGATACCGTGCTTGGTGCAATTCCGAGTGCTTTGGCAATATCTTTTATACTGACTTGCATAGCTACGGCCCACCTTTTTCTCGCTTTCGCAAACGTTTGCAAAGTTATCATACACAAAATATGCAACGACTGTAAACCACTTTTTCGGCAACGTTTGCAATAATTTTTATACTGGAGCAAACTAATATATAGTACTCTAATAAGAATACAAACCATCCATCGTTTGAAAGGCGTGTACCTATGCTCATTCGTCCTTATCAAGAATCAGATCTTGAAGAAATTATCAATTTATTCTACAAAACCGTTCACACCATTAATAAGGCTGATTATACAGAAGAACAGCTAAATGCTTGGGCAAATTGGGACGAGCAGAAGGAAAAGCTGGCAGGCTGGAAGCAATCCTTAGAGCAAAATATTACTTATGTTGCGGTTGCAGACGGCCGGATCATAGGTTTTGGAGATATGGCGGAAACAGGCTATTTAGATCGACTGTACGTTCATGCAGCCTACCAGCGTCGCGGCGCAGCTTCCGCTATTTTCCGTACTCTTGAAAATAGAGCCCGTCAGCTACATATTACAACGATTACGACAGACGCGAGCATAACAGCCAAACCATTTTTTGAACGGCATGGCTTCCAAACCATCGCTGCTCAAACCGTTTACAGGCATGGAATCGAGTTAAACAATTATAAGATGGAGAAACAGTTAAGTTAAGAGAAAGGAATTTGCCTCTCTTCAAAGTGTTAAATCTTCTGCCGGAGGAGCTAATTCTAATCCGCGTTTTACTCTTGACACAACAACTGTACTACTCGCATAATACAGTTAATACGTAAGGCAGGTGAAAGCCGCATGTTGAATTTTTATGAGCTATCTTTAAATAACAAAGATCCTGTATACATACAGCTGGCGCTATATGTTAAGCGGCAAATTTTACTTCGAAGAGCTGTTTCTGGCGATAAGCTGGCTTCGCGACGGGAAATTGCCACCCAGCTCAATATTAATCCGAATACGGTTCAGAAAGCATTTAAGCTGATGGAAGAGGAAGGATTTGTCCATACGACGAGCACGCAGGGCAGTGTTATTTATACCGATGCTTCCATCATCGCTCGCATTGAAGATGAATTGATGAAAGAGATGGTACTTAGCTTTATCGGTTCTGCAAAAGAAGTGAATCTATCCTTCAAAAAGGTCGTTGATTTGATCAGCGAGCTATGGGAGGAATAATTTTTTTGCTTATACTGTACTACTCGAATAATACAATGATGAGGTGATTTTATGAAGCATTTTTATCGGCTGTTAAATTATGAATGTAGCCGGCTGCTTTCCCAGGTACTGATTATAGGGCTTGGCATGCTCGTTTTAACGGTTTTATTTATAAAAATAGAGTTGACAAAATACACTCCCTACAGCCCCCATGAACGATTTGAGCAGCTTTTCATTTCTAGCGGCGGGCCTATTATATTTCTATTTTGCTTTATTCTGCTTCTGATCGTATTTTCACAATCTTTGCGCGCTCCCTTTATCGGAGGTAAAAGCATTTACACCTTTCTTACGCTGCCGGTTAAACGCGAGTATTTATATTTTAGCAAGCTGGCTGCATTTGCTATTTGTACAATACTGCTGCTAGCTGTTCAATTTATTACGTATATGCTTGGCTACAGCCTTATGGAAAGCCATATTAGCAGCTATAGCAACGGTTCATTTGTAATGAACAACGGTTTATTTCTTTCTATTATTCGATCGAACTTTATGCGGATCATATGGCCCTTCAGCTTTATAAGCTTTATTAACCTGTTCAGTGTTTTAAGCGCTTGTCTCACAGGATTATTCTATGCTTCTTTAGTTTTTAAAAATAAAAAGCGCTGGGGGCGCATCCCTGTTGCCGTATTGCCTCCCTTTCTAATTAGAATGGTTGCAGAGCAATGGTTTATCGCTGAAAGTACGCTGCTGCTGCCTAGCCTCATCCTGCTCGTTTTTTCATTATTTTTCATTACCCATAGCCTATGGCTGTTCAAGAAAGGAGCTATAGCCTGATGCAAAATACGAATTTTCTGCTAAAAGTAAAAGTTTTAATCCGGAAGCATGCTGCAGTGCCGCTGCTGCTTATGGTCTTTGCTATTTTTTTAAGTACTGGCATTTATATATATACTGCCAAAGACGATGCTGCTTTCCAGGTAAATCATATCGAAGGCGATCCATCGGTACTTAATCACATTCAAATAAGCGGACAGCTTATTGACGGCTATCATAAAACCAGCTTTCAGTGGCAAGGGTCGGCGACAGCAGCCCAAACTGCCATTAATGAAAAAGTAGAAACGCCCGGCTTATACCGTTACTTTATGGGTGGAATGAAAAAAATCGATGATCTGGATTTTTCTGTAAGCGGTACGCCATTTAATCGAGATTATATAATTACACTGCGTGAAATGAAAAATAATAGGACAATTCGCTATGAAGTGGCTGAAGCAACTGTCCCTACTCGCGTCTACTCTATGAATACCGTTTATACAAACCCGCTTGAGTACGGGATAGCTCTAATTGGCGATGATGTTTACTGGACGCTTGTCGCAACTAAACAATACGGCGGCAGCAATGGCATTTATAAGCTTGCCTTTAAATCAACATCATCTTATTCAGAGAAATCCCCTGAATCAAGTGTGATTATGACCTTTCCACTTAAGGATGAAGGTGCCGATGATTCTACCGGTATAGATGTGCTGGGGCTGGAGGCTGTTGGCGATAAGCTGGTGCTTTTGCTCGTACAAAACAATGAGCTTCATATCCAAGCTTACAACACCTACGGGAAGCGCCTTGGTGAAGCAGTCATGCCGGATTTTCAGCTAGTCGGACAAAATACAGAAGAAAATAAGCCGCGGTATTTTGAAGGCTATGAGGCTTTCGTGCATGCCGAGGAAAATCAAATCATATTAAGCTTCAACAATAGTCCCTCTACAGACAAAACTTTCATTACCATTGATCTAACTCAAGCAGCAGATATTGTTGATATAACGAGATTAACAGCCGAATCAAAAGGCATACGGGAAGATACAAATTATGGATATGGCGTGCGCGATGCCTTTTATAACGAAGGAACACTTTATTACTTGACTTCCGTAAGAGAGGTAGAGGATGACTCTGTCAATTACATCGATGCGCGTCTGCCAAAGCGGCTAGTCATTCATGCGTATCAACAGAAAAAACTCGTTTATAAGGGTGAATTGCTTACCGATATTAACGATGACCGCATTAAATGGAAAAACTTTAATCAATCGAACTACAGTATTGATGAACGGGAATACCGTAATTTTGATAAGCTGTTGATTCGTAAAGCACAGCCGAAAGCTTAGGGGTGATTTTATGATAGAAATGAAGCATGTTGAGAAAAGCTATCCAGACTCCAGAATGCGCCTTGTCATTAATGAGCTGCAATTTCGCAAGGGTGAAATTACAGCGATTGTCGGAGCGAATGGCAGCGGTAAAACAACCTTGCTTAAGGCGATTATGGGAATCGGGAACGCTCAATATCCGTTTGGGCATATTCTGGTCGATGGCAAACCGAATGTGCAGCAATATGAGAAATTATCCTTTATCACAGAGGAAGGAAGCTATTTGCCACATATGACCCCAGCCGAGTATGCAGCCTTTCTCGCTGATTTCTTTCCAAAGTTTGATCATAATAGATATAACAGGCTGTTGGAATACTTTGAGCTCGATGCAGATCAGCGGATTAAAACGATGTCTACAGGGCAGAAATCGAAGCTGGAAATATGTGCAGGCTTCTCCAAGCAAGCCGACTATATTATTATGGATGAGCCCTTTAACGGCAAGGATATGTTTACAAGAAGAGATTTTCTAAAGCTGTTGATTGCCAATATGAAAGAGGAAGAATCCATTATTATGACTACTCATATCGTTGATGAGATCGAAAATGTTATCGATCGCGCTATAATTTTACACAAAGGATCCGTTCAAGCGGATGTTACCATCGATGAGCTGCGAGAGCAAGGAATGACGCTTGCCGAAAAAATGTCGATAGTTACAGGCTATAAGCCTAATCGGATTAATAAGTTTATGGAATAAAAAACTACACACATGTATTAAAAGCATTCTAAAAATTCCAGACGATTCCCAAAAGGATCATTTAAATAGAAGCGTTTTACACCTTCTTCCGCCCTTGCATCATCATCGACGACTTGAAGATTATTGCGAATTAAATGACTGCGAAGCTCATCCAAATTTTGCACTTGAAATGCCGGATGAGCTTTCTCAGCAGGCACAAATTGTTTCTGAATACCAATATGAACTTGATGCGTACCGCATTGAAACCAGACTCCGCCGCGTTTTCGTAAAGCTTCAGGCTTGGGAATTTCAGCCCAGCCCAATAAGCCATTGTAAAAATGGCGGGCCGCTGTTTCGCATCCCTCCGGTGCTGCCAATTGAACATGATCAATACCTAAGAAGTGATAAGTCATGAGCACGCCTCCTCCCTGTTCTACTTAATGAAACTAAGTTTCATATTTATAGTTTTATTGTACAATAAAAACCAAATAAAACCAATGCCAGTACCCGTACCAACACCAATACCAACACCAATTTCAGTACCAATACCAATGCCGCAAAACTGTTGAAACAGTTTATGCTAACAAACCAGCAAAGCACTACGGTCGGCGACTCCTCTAAGCGGTTAATTGTATATGAAATTTCATACACAAATGGTCGACGCCACTCCAAACGGCTCAACGTATTCGAAATTCTATACAGTACTGCTCGGCGCCTCCTCTTATCAAGAAGTTTGCAATGGAAGGGAGACAGTTACCTGGACAGACGTTCCGCTAAAGCACGAAAACAAGTCAAAATGCCAATTAAAAGGACAGACGTTCCGCTATTGCTCAAAAAACAGCCGATAAACGGCGGAAATTGGGCTGATAGCGGAACGTCTGTCCGCGAAACTTCGAAAATCGTATTTTTGGGGCCAATAACGGAACGAGTGTCCTCCAACACCGCAAACGAAGCTTGTTGCTTAGCACGAATCTTCCAGCACAGGCTCAGCTGCACGTTTGATTTGCTTCTTAGCACGGCATCCTCCAGCACAGGCTCAGCTGCACGTTTGATTTGCTTCTTAGCACGGCATCTTCCGGCACAAGACCGGTCGCACGTTTGATTTGCTTCTTAGCACGGCATCCTCCAGCACAGGCTCAGCTGCACGTTTGATTTGCTTCTTAGCACGGCATCTTCCGGCACAAGCCCGGTCGCACGTTTGATTTACTTTATGCTCTCATACAACGCTTCGACATAAGCATCGGCGAGACGAGATAAGGTTACGTTTTTATGCGAAATCCAGCCTACATCGATCTGATCGTCAAGCTCGAGCGGAATGGGGATAATATCATTGCCATTCAAATCCTTGCTCAGCACACCTGTTGAAATTGTATATCCGTTAAGGCCGATCAACAGATTAAACAAGGTTGCCCTATCCGTTACACGAATGCTTTTCGGTCTGGATAAGGTGCTCAGAATCTCCTCCGAGAAGTAGAAGGAATTATACTCGCCCTGATCGAACGACAAATAAGGGTATTGCTCCAGCTGCTCGATCGTTACGCTCTTCTGCCTCGCAAGCGGATTATAAACGCTAATAAAAATATGCGGGTCCGCTACAAACAAGCGCGTGAAGTTCAGATTAGCTTCCTTCAACAGCTTTGTAATTACTTTTCGGTTGAATTCATTCATAAACAAAATGCCGATTTCGCTCCGCATCGTCCTGACATCTTCAATAATGTCGTACGTTTTCGTTTCTCTTAAAGACAGCTCATATTCTTCTTGACCATGCTCGCGTACTAGCTTTACGAATGCGTTAACTGCGAATGCATAGTGCTGTGTCGACACAGAAAAATGCTGGCGCGACGGCTTCACGTTCAAATAACGACTCTCAAGCAGCTCTGCCTGCTCTACAACCTGCCTCGCGTAGCTTAAAAATTCAACGCCTTCCTTCGTTAGCGATATCCCTTTATTCGTCCGCTCAAAGATCGTCAAGTTAAGCTCAACCTCAAGCTCTTTGACAGCGTTGGACAAGCTCGGCTGTGAAATGAACAGATGCTTGGCCGCTTCATTCATTGAGCCGCGCTTATTAATTTCCAGCACATATTTCAGCTGCTGCAGCGTCATTGCTTTCTATTCCTCCCAAGAACAAACGGCTTCGCCGTCCTTCGCTTGAACGAAGGAGGCGCGTTTATCGATGAAATATAGGAACAGGTATAAGAGTGAAAACTTATACTTTCCTATATCTCAAGCAAATTACCTATATTTCAAGCAAACTACTTATATTTCAAGAAAGTTACTTAAATTAATTTATGCTTATACCATTTTTCGCCTCTCAAGCGCCATAAGAAAAATACGCCTCGAGCTGCCCATTCTCCTGTCATCGCTAGCCATATCCCCATTAAACCATATCCGAGCACGATTCCCAAATAATAGCCAAGCCCGATGCGAAGCAGCCACATCGTCAGCAAGGATACTAAAGATGTATACTTTGAATCGCCCGCCGAACGGAGCGCAGAAGGCAATATAAAGCTGCATGCCCACAGCAGCGGCTGAGATATCGAAATCAACACGATCAGTTCAAAAATCATTGGCACAATATCGGACGGCGGCGAGTAGAGCTTAACAAGCCATGGGAATAAAGGCAAAATGATAGCCGTTGCAATGACAAAAATAATGCTGGCAAGCCATAGAAATGATTTAATGAATTTTCGGGCATCCCCAATATTTTTACTGCCGATGCTTTGCCCCACTACTGTTACGATGCCTATGCTAAGCGCCATTCCGCCTATTTGGTACAGCATAGCAATCGAGTTGCCGATCGCATTAGCGGTAATAGAGTACGTGCCCAGCTGTACAATAAAGGTTTGCGTAAGCAGCTTTCCTCCATTGAAAAACAGCTGCTCGGCGGCAAACGGCAAGCCGATATACATAATCTTTTTTAACAAATCTATATTTGTTCTAAATGCATGCTTGATTCGAAAGCGAAGGGTCTGATTATAACGCAATAGGTAGAATAACGAAATGAGCATTCCGAATATTCTTGCTGTAATCATGGAGATAGCAAGGCCAAGCACCCCCAAATCGCAAGCAATGATTAGAATATAATTCAATACGACAGCTGTTAAATTCATGATGACAGACAGCATCAAGCTTGCCTTCGTCTCGGCTACGCCGCGCAACGCGCCTAGTACAGCTTGATAGACAGCAAAGAACGGATAAGAAATACATATGCCTACCAGGTAAACTCTTGCATTTTGAAAAACGTCCGCCTCCGCATTGCCGAACAGCATCTGCAGCGTCCAGTTATGAAATATAATAACAAGCAGACTAATCACTAACGATACAGCCGCAACTGCCGAGATGGATTGCGCCGCTGCTTTGGAAACCATATCCGCGTTGCCGCTGCCCTTATACTGGGCTACTATTACGGTACCGCCCGTTGCAATCGCAACAAACAGGCTTATAATGAACATATTAAGAGAATCGACCATGCTCACGGCACTAATTGCCGCTATGCCTGAGGAACTGACCATCGCTGTGTTGAGCAGCGCCATTAGGACGATAAAAGCCTGATCCACAAAAATCGGAATTAATATTGCGAAAATTTGCTTGTAATCCATCGATTGCCCAGATAAATATTTGTTAAGGATTGTACTTTTCTTCTGCTTCAATGCTGAGCCTATTCCAGACATCGACTATTCACTTCTTTATCTTTTTAGTTTAGCTATGTTCAGCTGTATTATTTACATTATAGCACCGTCTCTATGAAACTGCTGATTAAAACCAAAAAAAGCTCATACTCAGCCCAATTCGACTGAACACAAGCTTACTATTAATTACAATTGAAGAAGACGGCATCGTTACCCCAATGAATCAACTGTCTCATACGATTCCACTAATTCGACTTCCGTTACATGAAAAGGATGTAGCGTTTTTAGCAGCGCCATGCGGCGCAGTTCATAGAACGAGCTTTCAGCAGCAGACTTGTTTGCATAGCGAATTTCGATTCTGCCTTTTCCGTCTGAAAATTGCACACTGACAAGCTCAGAATGTGCTGGAAATACATTAGTCATATTATCCCGTCGTGCTTGCAATAAAGCAAAAATTGCATGTATACGAGGCGCAGCAATCGACGTTTCATTCGTATACGTTTGCTCGATAGCTGCAAGCTCATTATTCTCGAGCATATATACGGTATAGGTCTCTACAGTCTGCTCATTTTTCATCAGCTTTTCTGATTTCATAAATACACCTTCATTAAGCTGGTCTATATGTTGAATAATGACCTCGGTCTCTGCGAATCCTTCAACCCGATACAGCTCCTCGCCGCCATCATTGAGAAATAAAGTAGTCGGATTTTTTTTAATTCTAAAGTCATTTGCTTCCTGAGCGCTTAATTCCACATAAATCGTATCGATTTGCAGAGATGCATAGCGTCCCTGCACTTCATTCATTACCATGCCCATCGATTTTCCAAGAGGACATGCGCTGAGCGTAAACAGCTTTAAGGCCGTCACATTATTTTCCATATCTTTTTCACTCCTTCTTCTATATCTATTAGCTAAATATTGATAAAAGTATATTTTGCAAAAAAAGCGCTTATTTTTTGCAGTTGACCCGTAAATACGAGCAGTCCCATGCCAATAAGAATCCAGCCATTAATTTTGGACAGCAAGGGCAGCCAGCGGTTTATTTTTTTCAAAATAGACAGTGAATAAGTTAGTGCTAATGATATTAACAAAAAAGGAATGCCAAGTCCAATCGAATATATAAACAGCAGCCACATTCCGCTGTACAATGTTTCTGAGGAGCTAGCAAGCAACAAAATCGAGGATAAAGCGAGCCCGACACATGGCGTCCAGCCTGATCCGAACGCAAGCCCAAGAATAAAGGAGCTAATATTGCCTTTCCCCGAGCCCTTAGCCTGAAACAGCTTTTTATCGAACATTAGAAATCGCAGCGACAGCATGCCTGCCATTTGTAAGCCAAATATAACGATAAGCAAACCGCTTATTTTTTCGATCCAAATACGATTTCCTGTAAAAAATTGGCCCAGCAAGCTTGCTGACGCTCCCATAACGACAAAAATAATACTAAAACCCGCTATAAAAAAGACCGAGCGCATCATAAGCAGCTTTTTCTCTGCCTTTATTTTATTGTCCTGCACCAGCGCGCCTGTCAAATGTGAAACATATGCAGGCAGAAGCGGAAATACGCATGGCGATAAAAAAGATAAAACTCCTGCTAACAGCGCTACGAATATAGTTGCATTTTCCATCTTATATTTCACTTCCTCCTTGTTTAGAGCTATGTTGCTGAAGGGGAATGCTGAACCAGAACGAATGCCGGTTTCTATCCGTTTGAAGTCCCGCCTTACCGCTATGCAGCTTAACAATTTCATTCACAATAGCTAGCCCAAGGCCCGATCCGCCAGCTTCCCTGCGGCGTGAAGCGTCCAGCCGAATCAACCGGTTAAAAATAAGCTCCGCCTTGGAAGGCGGAATAGACTCCCCTTCATTGGTTATGGTTACCTTATAATCATGACCTGTTTTCTCGCCAGAAATATGAATCCAATCGCTCATATTGTACTGAATCGCATTATCTATTAGATTAATGAGCACCTGTCTGATTCCCGTCTCATTGCCTTCCACTTCTGCCGTTTCAATCGTGAGCTGACAGCTTATATGCTTGCTCGCAAGCTCCAGCTCAAAACTGCTCAACGCCTGATGGATCAGCTTGTGCATGTCTACGATGTGCCAAATGGGCGTGGAAGCCTGCTTCATTTCCCACACAGCCAGCTGATGCATTTGATCAACCAGCTTAGTCAAATGCAGAGATTCCTCGTGCAGTGATTTGTACAGCTCCACATCTCCCTTAACTACCCCGGAGCTTAGTGCCTCCAAGTAACCGTTCAAATTGCTGAGCGGAGTTCGCAGCTCATGCGACAGATCGCCCAGCAGCTGCTTCCTGCTTTGCTCCGCATGACGCAATGAATCTACCATTTGATTGAAATGATGACTAAGCTGTCCTACTTCATCATCTGATTTTACTTCAATTGGCTGCGGGTACTGCCCGGCCATCATCAGCTTGGTAGAGCCGTTCAGCTTGCGCAGCGGTACAAATATTTTTTTCATCAGCATGTAATAGATAATAATGCCCACAAAAACAGCAATTACGCTCGCTCGCACCAAATAAAAATGCATAGTACTATTAAAAAAGCTCTGCTTTTCAGCATCCATATACTCATATTGTCCGACGAGCAAACAGGCAAAATCTTTTACAGATACACCTACAAGCCATATGACTACACCAATAACAAGCCCATTAACAAGCATCAGCTTCCATAAAATACTTTTTCGCCAGAAAAACAGCCTGTAATGCGCAATACCATCCAACGATTTAAAATGCAACAAAACGATACCCCATTCCTCTGATTGTTTCGATGAACTCTGGAGTGTCTTCTGTCAATTTCAATTTTTCTCTGAGCTTGCTCACATGCACGTCTACTGTTCGTTCTATGACGATTTTCTCGTCATTTGGATAAAGCTGCTCCAATATTTGTTCGCGAGTTACGATTTGGTTAGGGTGCTGCATGACATAATGCAAAAGACGGAATTCATGCTGCGTCAGCGGAATAAGTACGCCATTATATTTCGCTTCTCCGCGAATTGGCTTTACCGTTAAGCCTCTATAGCTGATTTTGCTGCAGCGATGCGCCGTTCTCCGCAATACCGTCTCCACCCTTGCGACGAGTTCCTTGGGACTGAAGGGTTTCGTTACATAGTCATCTGCCCCGATTTGCAGCCCATTGATTTTTTCCTGTTCATCCACCTTGGCCGTAAGCATAATAATCGGCACATCACTTCGCTGCTCACCGCGAATCCAAGTGCAAAGCTGCTCGCCGCTTTGTCCCGGTAGCATTAAATCCATAATGATAAAGCAGGGATCATAGGCATCAAATAACTGCTGTGCCTCCAGCCCGTCTCCTGTCTCCCAAATTTCAAAGCCTGCTTGCTCCAAATAGATTTTAATAAGCTGCCTAATCTTTTTATCATCCTCGACAACCAGGATCGTTTTCCCTCGTAATGACATTCCGATAATCCCCCGCTTTCCCTAAAACCTACTGCATCAACTGCTCCATGATCTCCAAATTCATTGGACCAATGATTTCTTGCTCAATTTCGCCTTCTGCATTCAATATATACGTTGTTGGAATTTGAAACACCTCATATCGGCTAGACACCTGATCGTCAGAATCAAGCAAAATAGGAAAGGACAGACCATTTCTTTGCACGAAGTTTTCTATATTTTCCAACGATTTCTCAGACGAAGTTAAATTAACGGCCAATATTTCCATATCATCGGATTGATACTGCTCATAATAGGCCTGCATATCCGGCATTTCCTCTCTGCATGGCGGACACCAAGTGGCCCATAGATTCACCATAACCTTTTTGCCTCTGTAGTCCGACAGCTTGCGTTTCTCTCCATCAAGCGACTCGAGTATGAAATCAGGGGCTACATTGCCCTTTTTCAGTCCAATTACAGGCACCTTCTTCTCTTTCCCTGCACCTGATCCGTCCTCAATAAGCTCATTTTCTGCGAGACTTGTCAAGCCCTGCTGCTTGTTTTGCTTCATCAATCTCTTCTCTTGCTCCTGCTGCAGCGAAGCCGATTCCTTATCGCGCGCCTGCTTGGCTTGTATATCCAAATAGCCCCATACAGCAAGTGCAACTATTGCGGCCGATACAACAGCTGTTCTTATTTTTTTCAAAACGGCACCTCCTTTATATGTAAGCCACATTATAGCAGCGCTTTGTTAAGATTCGTTAAAGCAGCCTGTCATCTACATCATTCCCATGATCCGCCCCCTGTAAAAGCGCCTTTATGCAGACAACGTAAGAAGCTGCCTCCAAGGACGAATTACACCCTTTGAGACAGCTTCCGACTGTTTACTGTTATTTTATTTTTACGAAATAAGTCGATCGACTTTCAAAAATTGATCTAAAGTTTGATTAAACTTTTCTGCATGCTCCCAGAACATCAAATGACCGCCAAAAATTACCACTTCTGTGTTTGGAGCAATACGGTTCATAAACGCCTTTGCTGTATCGCCCCAATGCTCTGCTGCAATAGCAAGCGTCGGAACAGCTTCACTGGCAAGCTTGGCTTCTTCCCGATAATCAGAAAACATGCCTGAGGCAAATAAATTAGCTGCTATGTAGTGCGGCGTATTCATCGATTGGCTCACAAGCCAGTTCAATTCCTGCGGCTCAACCTCACGCTGAATCATTACGCCGGTTACATAGGCTTCGACAAATTCTCGCTGCCTGGCAGCATCTTGAGTGTATAAGCTATAAGCCCCTGCAATATCATCGAGCGGTCCTTCCACCCAATCCTCTTCATGATTTGTAGAAAGCGGCTTTGGTGACAAATCGATTTGCACAACAGCCTTCACTTTGTCCAGCCCGTATTGTCTAATATATTCCCAAACAGCCAGACAGCCAAAGGACCAGCCGACCATAGTCACCTTATCCAGCTGCAATGCCTTGATTAGCTTGCCGATATCTGATCCATGCGTAACATAATTATTGCCATGCAGCGCGATGGATGATTTGCCCTGGCTTCTCGGATCTACAGCAATAACACGGTTCGTTTTGCTGTAATGCGCAAGCTGATGCTCAAAAACCTCGCCTGTAAAAGTCCAGCCGGGAATAAACAAAATCGGCTCCCCGCTCCCAATATCTTGAATAAACAGCTCGACTCCTGAATCCATTTGAATATATTGGCCTGCACGCTCCGTCATAGCAATTCCTCCCATAAATGTATTACAGGTATAATTCTATGACTATTCCGATAAACCTGCTGGCATTGTCGATTTTTCAATCTTTTGTATTAAAATTTGTAGGTCCAAAAACGCTCCTGACCAAATCTCTCCACGATTTGCTCATCATTTAATTGCTTGTTGCCCAGCAATTCAGCAGCTTGAAATTGAGAGCGATGAGCGGTAATGGAAGCAACCTTTTGCGGCAAATATTCACGAACATCATGGATAACGTCCGCCTTGCCGATTGCCTGCTCATGATTATTGGCAAAAGCTATACAGTGTACAGTTGGCCGCAAATGCGCAGGCAGCTTGGCGATTGTTCGAATAACAGCCGCACCGCATGCATCATGATCGGGATGAACCGCATACCCCGGATAAAAGGTAACGACCAGATCGGGAGAAAGCTCCTCAAGCAAATCTTCAATGCAGCCATCCAGTACCGTTGGGTCTTCAAATTCAATTGTTTTATCGTGGAATCCCATCAAACGAAGGTCCTGTATCCCTATTGCCCGGCAGGATTGCTCCAGCTCCAGCTTGCGGATGCCTGGCAACGTTACTCTTGTAGCGAACGGCGGCACGCCCATATTGCGCCCCATTTCTCCAAGCGTAAGGCAAGCGTATGTTACATGAGCGCCATGATCGATATACATGGCGAGCGTTCCCGCAAGGCCGAAAGCCTCGTCATCGGGATGCGGCAATATTACTAATACCTGTTTATATGACATATTGTCCTCTCTCCCAACTATTAGAATGGCTCTTTACTAAGCTGCAGGGCTACGACAAGCTTCCCTTGACTATCGTGACCGGCCAAAATTAATCTCTCGGTCTCACTTTCATCATAATGCGTCAAGCCTTCTGAATAAATCCAGCCATATGCCATTTTGAGCCCTACTCGATAAGGCCCATTGCCGGAAATCGATCCATGCGAATAGCATATTTTTGTATTCGTTATAAAAGTGGCAGCGGGATGCTTGGTGCTGTCAAAGTGCGCGGCATATGCCCCTGTCGTCATTTCCAAATGAATATATAAATCCTGGTTTTTCAACTCTTCAATTCTGCGCTGTATTTCGTTAAGCTCAATAAGCTGCATCTGGATCCCTCCCTGTTCGGTTCCACTTCTCTCAATAGGTTGCTTACTTTACTTATTATAGTGTTTCTCGAAAAGTCCTTCAACACTTGCTTGTTCAAAAAAAAAACGACTCCTGATGAACTCAGAAGCCGCATGCAGCCTTCCCCAACTATCGTCAACACCAGTTCAAGCAATGAAAAAGGGGCACTACGATCAAGTTTGGGCTTCCGACCGCTGTGGTACGCCAATTTTTTCAGATTGCATAAAACCTATAAAGGTTAAGATTGGCCTACAAAGGCGGACGCTGCCATTTCTCCAGTCCCAATCTTGCTCTCCGTTCCCCTTCTTATTGCTTGCCTACGTTAGCTCAAAGAGCCGTTTTATTAGTATATTTATTCTGCTGTAGTACGTTTAATTTTAACGAATAAAGAGATAACGTAAGATATTAACAGCAGCCCCAAAGGAACGATACAGATCAAATAACGGAATGTCGCCTCTGGATCAGGTCCCGGATTATCGCCGCTTTCGTAGCCGAAAATAATGCCAACAATAAAGAAAGCGAGTGCGGCAATCAATCCGCTGGAACGCGTAATAAAGCCGGCCACTGCCGTATAGATGCCTTCACGCTTGCTGCCGGTTTTCTTGAAATCTTCATCAATAATAATACCTGTTACGACTGGAGGGGTTACTAAAAATCCTGCCAGTCCGAAGCCGACAAGCACCCCTGCCGCCACGCCCGTCAGCAAACTGTTCCCAAACCATAATGGAATGACAGACAGAGC
Organism: Paenibacillus sp. GXUN7292; assembly: GCF_050864975.1. Lineage (NCBI taxonomy): Bacteria > Bacillati > Bacillota > Bacilli > Caryophanales > Paenibacillaceae > Paenibacillus > Paenibacillus sp. GXUN7292. The sequence goes on from NZ_JBOZWO010000004.1 coordinate 72,576, forward strand.
ATAAGCAATAAGCGATATGCGCCAGCCCTTCAGCGGATCCATTCGGCGAATCAGCCAATACCATACGAAAACTAGCGGAATAACGGAAACAAATATGGAAGCAAGCAATATAGATACTTGGGCATCCGGAATACGCAGCACATATTTTGCATAGAAAGGAATCGTCGAGCTTAGCAAACCGTTTACTGTCTGTGCAAAAGAATTCGCTATATTAAATATCCAGAATGGGCGATTTTTTAATGTCTCTGCGAAAGCTTTCTTGAATTTTAGCTGTGGGAGCTTTATCGCTTCCTTGTCTTCCTGCACATTTCGCAAAAACAGCAGCATGAACAAGGCGAAGACGACGGCATAAATAACTGACATATAACCGAAGCCCAGCGCATTAAAAATAACTGGCGTCAAGGCTGTGCCGATGAGCAGCGCAACGATTTGATAGCCTTGCTGAATAGCTGACGCTTTCGTACGCAGCTGATCCCCGCGGAATAACTCCGGGAATAATGCTCCGTAGTTGACCCAAATGACGGTCGCTACTGCTTCGTATAAAATTAACGCAACCAGAAACCAAGTAAACAATCCATATTCGCTCATGCCGTTGGGCGGAGAGAATACCATAATAAAAGTGAGCATAAACAGCGGAACCGCGCCGTACAGCCAAGGCTTTCTGCGCCCGTATTTCGTATTTGTACGATCCGAATAATAGCCAAAGAGCGGCTGATTTACAGCATCCCATATTAAAAATACGGTTCTGGCAATCGTAATTAATGCTAACGACATGCCAAGCTTATCCGAATAAAAGAAAATATAAAACGAGCTGAACGCTTGGCTTGGAATCATCATCGCCAGCATTCCGAACGCGTACATCATCGGAGTATTAACATATTTACCTCGCATCCTTTGACCCCCCCATATAATATATTGCTAGTCAATTCGACATATGCCGCCTTTGCTCCTGCCAATACATGCCAATACGCATAAAAAAATACACAGCATACGCATGTTGGCGGTACGCTGTGTATAAACAGTGGACTTATTTGAAGATCTGTATGAAACTGTTGATCAATTGCAGACGCAGCTACATAGCTGCTATAGCCGCTGTCAAACCTCCCGGCTTCTGTCTCATACTGAACTTATCTACTTCAAATTGAAGAGCATTTTTTCCATTCAGCTCAAAAGATTTAGCACGAATCAGTTCTTTCTTTCCATCCGTATATTCGATATATACGCTAAGCTGTTTCGAATCAGCAGCTCTCAAATTTGATTCTGCCGGTATGGTTATTGTGATCGGCCGGTTATGCAAATTCGAATATATCGTCAAAGGCTGAGCAACAATCGTTATTTTCGCATTATTAGCTGCTTTTTTAATCGCTTTATCCTTGTTTGCTCTAGTCTCAAGATCCGATTTTACATTAGCATCACTTACAGGCATGATCCGAATGTATATATCTTCTTTTGGACCTTGCAAGGATAAGCCAGGAATTGCGACCTGCCCTTCGCTGCCAGCTGCAACCAGCTCGACCTTCGCTTTGGATAGCAATTTTGCCGCTTCTGAAGTAATAACGATGTTGCGTTCGTGAACACCTGCCGGGTGATCTGGCAAAGTAATGACAATGGAAGATTGTTTGTTCGCCAGTTGTCCAAGCAATTCGTTTACTTTACTTTCATCAAGCGTCAATTCATCCTTGGCCTTTCCTGCAGCATCAACATTTCGAGTCAGCTGCACGTTTATGCCATTTACGTTGGTGGCTGCTTCAAGCGTTATCGGATAAACAGGCGGAATTGGCTTAACAAGTGCAGGATCGCTGTATTTCATTAATAAGCTGCCATATTTGAAGTAGAAATTGCCGTAATCATCCTGCATTAATTTATCGACATTACTTTCAAATATAATCGTCATCTTTTTGGTCACTCTATCAATTTTAAACATCTTGCTCGTATAAGTGTTGTCAGCGACATAACCTGTATACATAGAACCGTATACATTGTTATCCTTGCCTACTTGCAGCCGTGCGTTGCTATGAGAGTAATCTGCAGTTGGGAATATATCATCCTGATAAATAACTGTTTTAGTGACAGGATCAAAAATGAATAGAGTCCCTAAAGCCATCCCCCAAATGTTGCCGTCAGGCCCCCACATTAATGAGGAAATCGCTTTTTTGCCTGCAACTGGTACATGAGAGCTTACAATCTGGTTCTTCGCAATGTCATAAACTGCTAACTGGGCAGATCCGCCGTTCATAGCGCCAGTACCCATATACAGCAGTCCATCCTTATATACCATCGTATTAATGGAATGGTCTTGAACAATATTGCGTTTTACATCAAAAGTACGCGTAACCGGATCAAATATCGACAATGCTCCGCCGATTTGACCTGCCTTAGGATAGGTACCAATAAACAGCTTGTTTACAGACTCTACGCCTACCATAGCAATTGGACGATCCTGCTCGAGGCCAAGCGGCCCAATGCGAAGCGGATTCATCGGTTTGCTCGAATCCGTGCGATTCCATTCTTGCGCTGAATCGTATTCAAACAAGACAGCATTTGGATATATGCCAAAATAAGTTTTTCCATTCAAGTTCGCATAGCCTTCTACTTGCCCAAGCAACGGCTTTAATTCTGTTGTATCCGTAACAGGAGAATAAATACCTAGACCTCCGCCGGAAATAAACCCAGAAGTTAATATATTGCCATCCAATCCTTTTCCGATATTATGAATTTCAGCAAATTGTGAAGGCAATGGCAGCTCCAATGTTTTCACATTGCCATTTTGCAAATTGTACCAGAAAGACATGCCATTATTGCCTGCCATTCCGACTAATGAAACGCCAGGGAAATCAGGGTCCTCCAGCTCTACATAGCCATAAGCAACTGCTACCCCTTTTACATTTACATCAATTGGTCCATATGCATTTGTATTTACATTATATTGGTAAAGCTTGAACTGCGTTGTTCCGTCCTGATTGGCAACTGGGAAAGTATAAAACACTCTATTATCAGGAGATACAGGCGAGAAGCCGCGAGCGTTATACTGATTATTTCCTTGCATATCCCACTGATCAGCAGCCGGATCGTATACATACATTAGCGGTCCTGCATCCACACGTACAAATAACTTACCGCCGGCAAACTCAAGATCATAGACGGAGGTTTTGCCGCTGCTGTTAGGAATCGGGATCAATGTAGAATTACCTGTTACCGTATCAATACGGTATAGCTTTGCTACATCGGCAGCGCCTGCATATAGAACCTTATTAACTGGATCGTAGGCTAAGCTGCGAATATGCTGGTCAGGCTTTACCCCTCCGAATGATTTTAAAATTTTTATACCATTGCCTGACGTTGCATTCGGATCGTATTCAAAAATGGACTGGGAATAACCTGTTCCGCCATAAATTTTGCCATTGTCACCTGGCTCAAGCACCCAAATAACAGTGTCAGTAGGCACTGGTTTTCCTAATGTTTTCAATTCATCTGTCACGGGATCAAATTGAAACAGCGTTCCATTTGGCGTACTGCCCATATAGGCTTTACCGTCTGTCGCAACTGTTACTCCCCAAGCAGCTGTAACGTCGCTGCCATCAAGCGCTCTAAGCTGATGTCTTCCCATCAAAGTATTATTATTTACATCAATAATGGCAAGCTCAGCAGGCGAGCCTTGAACGACTGTATACAACACATCGCGCCCTTTATACTTGCCGTAAGCACCGTACATCGCTGTTGTTGTCATAGATTGCGGCCCTAAATTTTTAATATAGGACGCTTCCGTCGTCTGCTTCACTTGTAAGTTTAGCTCATCTGCATAAAACACACCTTGCTCCGTTCCAGGGAAATGCATCGCTGTTTGCACCTTTGCCGCATTGAGGGGAGCTGACGCAGCAACCCGAGCAGAGTCCCATTCTCTCACTGGACCATTAATTTTAGTGCTTACAATAGACAATATTTTATTGTCAGCATCATAGAAGCGCAGATCAATTTTACCGCCAGAACCAGCATACACCATCGTCTCGGCAGTGAACTCTACATTTTGGAATGGCACAACCGACTGCAAACCACCCAAAATTTCTTTCTGAGCAGCATTCGAGCTGTCAACCTTAACCGCAGTTTGCGGAATTTCAACCGGATCCGGATCATTTGCCTGGACTAGTGATATATTGTCCAAATTATATTTGTAATTAGTGGTCGCACTGCGCGATGTGATCAATTTAATATCTAGCGTGCTGCCGCCTGCAGGAACGAGGAAACGTTCTTCAACGCTGGTCCACTCGTTTTTTGGAACTTTTACAACACCGCTGACATCATTCAAGGTTCTTCTTACGAATAGTGTAAAATCTCCGCCCGTAGGGTTTTTAATAATATTCCCTTGGCTATCATAAACGTACACATAAAATCCCGCCAAATCTCCTCTTTCTAAATATAAATCCATTGACAATACATACTCTTTTGCACCTGTCACATTAACTCTATCGCTGCTCATCGTCACGCCGACAGTATTCGTATCTTCCTTAATAATTCTGAGGCTTTGCTGCCCCTCGGTTTTAAGTGCGGTGTTTAAGCTTACTCTCTCTGCTCCTTGGGTAATTGTCCAGCCCGGTAAGTTGCCGTTAATTAGTTGTCCTTCAAACCCGCCATTGGAGATAATAGTCCCATTCGAAGCTAGTGCGCCCATCGTGTTTAATAGTGAGAACATTAATAGCATTGTTAATGCGATAATTAAATTTCGTTTGATTTTTCGGTACATAAAAAAACCTCCTCTTTCCTAAATGAATTTCCAATAGATAGTCTAAAGACGTTAATAGATTCTGGTCCTCCCCTCCTCACTTGTATCCGCTTTCATAACAAAACTCATTTAGGACTATAGCATAGAAATTTTAAATGTACAAGAGAAAAATATACAGGTAATATACAGGTATCTTTTTGTGTACATATATAAATATAGCGCCGTTCCAAGCGCAGTGCGGCATTATCCAGTATGTATGAAAACATTTTCAATTTTCATATTGACAGCCCATAATGTAATCGGTTAAAGTTGAATTGCATACAGGTAAAATACAGGTATTAAGAGGTGGGTCTATTGTGACAAAATTAGTAAACAGAATGAAGCGGGAAAAATTTATTTATCTCTTGCTGCTGCCCGGAATTTTATACTTTATTGTATATCGCTACATTCCAATGGCCGGGCTAGTTATAGCCTTTCAGGATTACAATCCGTTTGTCGGCTTTACCGGCAGTGATTGGGTAGGATTGAAGCACTTCAAACATCTATTTGACAGTCCCGAAGTAATCCGAGTGCTTAACAATACGATTCAAATATCGTTATTGCAAATCTTTGTTGCATTTCCAGTTTCCATCATTCTCGCACTTATGCTTAACGAACTTCGCAACGAAACCTATAAACGTTTTATTCAATCGATGGTTTACTTGCCTCACTTCTTATCATGGGTAGTTGTTGTTGGAATATTTGTGGTGTTCCTGCGTGGAGAAGGTTTGATTAACTCAGTACTTACCAGCATGGGATTGGAAACGATTCCATTCCTGACGGATCCGGCTTTCTTCAAGCCAATCGTCATTCTTCAAGTTATTTGGAAAGAAGCCGGCTGGGGAACGATTATTTTCCTTGCTGCACTAGCAGGCGTCAATCCGCAATTGTACGAAGCAGCCGTCATTGATGGCGCATCGCGCTGGAGACAGCTATGGCATATTACTTTGCCTGCCATTCGCAGCGTTATTATCATTCTCTTTATTCTAAGACTAGGCAACGTAATGGAAACAGGCTTCGAGCAAATCTTCCTAATGCTAAATCCATTTAATATGGACTCCGGAAACGTGCTTGACACTTATGTTTACTTTAAAGGTATTCAGCAAGGCAATATCAGTTTTGCAACTGCTGTAGGCATGTTCAAGGGATTAGTAGGACTTATTCTTGTAGTCGGCGCAAATCGACTGGCCAAGAAATTTGGAGAAGACGGTTTATATTAATAACTGCTCCTGAATTTGGAGTAGAAGTAGGAAGAAGGCGAATACATTCATGAATAAAAAATCAGGGCTGGATCGAGTCGTTGATTTTATCAATATTATCGTCCTGGCAATTATAGCAGCCTTAATGCTGATTCCATTTGTACACATATTCTCTGTGTCATTCTCATCTTTGCAGGACGTCCTTCAAAAAAAGTTTATATTATGGCCGACGCATTGGGCCAGCGAAGCTTATCAAACTATATTTGCATCCGGTCACTTTATCCGTTCCCTATGGGTGACGGTATACATTACTGCTATCGGTACTGCAATCAGCTTGACGCTTACCGCTACAATGGCATACGGTCTTACACGCAACGTGCTTGGTCAACGCGTCATGCTATTGCTTGTAGTATTTACAATCCTGTTTAATGCAGGAATGATTCCCATGTATCTAATCGTTAAAGAAACGATGCTTATGAACAGCATCTTTGCCCTTATTATTCCAACGGCAATAAGCTCATTTAATCTTATCGTTATTCGTCAGTTTTTCCTAAGCATTCCAAATGAGCTTAATGAAGCTGCCTTAATTGATGGCGCTAACGAGCTAAGATCGTTCTGGTCCGTTATTTTGCCGCTATCCAAACCATCATTGGCTGCATTCGGTCTTTTCTACGCCGTTAACTATTGGAATAAATATTTTGAAGGTATTTTGTACCTTGATGATGCTGCCAAGTGGCCGATTCAAGTTGTACTGCGGCAAATCGTTATTTTGAACGAAACAACGTCCGCGATAGGCTCTGATGTCATGCTAATGCTAGAAAATCCGCCGCCTCCTGTAACGATACAAATGGCTGCCATTCTAGTTGCAACATTGCCAATATTATTAGTTTACCCGTTTGTACAAAAACACTTTGCCAAGGGGGTGATGATCGGCTCGGTAAAAGGTTAACACCAACAACGGCAATGCCGTTCAGCCTTGCAAGAGCAAATCACCGTATCCCTATACTTTGAAACATGTTTTATCAGGTTTAAACATTATGCTTACAAATTAATGGAGGGGATCTAGACAATGAAGTTTAAAAAATCTCTTATGCTTGCAGCAGCAGCAACGCTGGTATTTACAGCAGCTTGTTCATCCAAGCCGGCACCAGCGCCTTCAAGCTCGCCAAATGCCAGCGAAGGAAGCAGCTCGGCAGCACCTGAAGAAACCAAAAAACCTGAAGAAAAATACAAAATTACCGGTGCAACATACATCTTCGGCAATCCGCCGCCAAAAGACGGCCGCGGCCAGCAAATGCTGAATGAAAAATTCAACGTTGATTATTTTGCAGAAAAAATACCTAACGAAAACTTTGTAGAAAAAATTACAGCCATGGTTGCTGGCGGCAACATGCCGGACCAAATCGCTTTCCGTAATACGAATATGGATCTATTCAACCGTTGGGCGAACCAAAAAGCATTTTTACCGCTTAACGATTTCATCGAAGAGTTTGACTACTTGAAGGAAATTCCGGATGAGCTGTGGCTTCCATTCACAATTGACGGCAAAATCTACGGTATCCCTACTTGGGCGCCGGTAGAATCGCAATCCTTCTTCGTACGTAAAGACTGGCTCGATAACCTGAGCCTACCAGTTCCAACTAGCTACGAAGAGCTGAAAGAAGTAGCGATCGCGTTTACTAAAAACGACCCGGATAAAAACAATAAAAACGACACTTACGGTCTGGCAATGGGTCAAGACATTAACCCTACCTTCTCTATGGGACCTTACTGGCAGCATGATACTTGGTATCACCAGGATGCTGAAGGCAACTATATCCCTGGTTTAATTTCCGAAGGCAGAAAAGATCTGATTCAATTTTTTAACGATCTGTACAAAGAAAAAGCGATTACAAATGATTTCGCAGTTGTGAACTGGGCTGACACGAACAATGAGTTCTACTCCGGCAAAGCTGGCGTATTCCTAATTGCGCCGCGCGGTATGTCCCAAGACTACATGAAAGCACTACTAGAAATTAACACAGGCGCTGAATTTGTTGTTCTTGAGCCGTTCAAAGCACCAGACGGTTCTCAAGGCTTTACAGCAGGCACCGGCTTCGCCAAAATGCTTGCAATTAACGCCAAGCTTGCTGACAACCCGGACAAAGTTCGCAAAATGCTAGAAATTCACGGTTTCTCTCGTCAATACTACCAGCCGTCCAAAAACTCTTCGGACAATAAAGACTTTGACTGGTTCTACGGTAATGAAGGTGTAGGCTACAAGCTTGATGAGAACAAAGTGCGTGTTGCTCTAAATGATCCTGCAGCAGGTACGGAGCCATTCTTGTACTTCCTTGACAACACGAACTGGATCACAGCTAATGATGACCCTGAATATCCGAATGCTTATGCCGTTCCACAATTGAAGGAAGCTACACAGCAGCTAGTTGATATTAACAAAAAATTCAAGCTTTACTATCCACCTCATGTAGGCATTATTTCACCTGCTGAAAGAGAAGTTGGCGCTGAACTGCAACAGTTCCTTATGAACGAGCAAACCAAAATGATTACCGGCAACCGCCCTATCTCTGATTGGGATACTGTAGTGAAAGAATATATGGATCGCGGCGGCTCCAAAATTATTGCTGAATACAACGCTGAAATCAAAGCTCGCGGCTACACAGAGCGTATCTGGAAGTAAGCCTGCATTATTCAAAAAATATGTTGGGCTTTGTAAGCCCAACATATTTTTTATCATCAAATCCAAAGGTTGTGACAACGATGCCTATGGCTCGAATAGGAGTATGGATAGACAAAGAAGCTGAGGAACATAGACACCGCTATGGCGTCAACGTCTTTCAACATTATATTCAAGAAGTGCTGAATCATAGAGGCATTGCATTTGCTGTTATTGATTCCGCATCGCAAATTAAGCTTGAAGAGCTTGATATCGTCATTGCTGCACTTCCAAGCGAAAGCAAGGATGATGCAGAATTCGTATGGGATTACATGCAGCAAGGCGGTATCGTCATCTCGCTTGCCAATCTTTCTGCATTTGCTAATCGGCTGGGCTTTCGCCCTGCAAGGGCAATTACAACAGGATATGCCAACCTAAAAGCTGCATGGCTAGCTGAATCCACTCCCCTGCTTCGCGGATTCGATTACAAGCCTTGGGCTTCTTTGGAGCTTCAAGGGCAAGGAGAGGCTATCGGAAGTATTCATGAGCATGAGCCCGATGGCAAGCATGCAGGTTCTGTATTAAACAGCTTTCCGGTTGGCAATGGCCGATTTGAACGCTGGGCAATCGATATTCCGGCGGCTGTAGTCAGATTGCAGCAAGGAGCTGTGCCGATCGTAACGGATGGCATCCCTGCTCCAGACGGAACAGGTGCGGTAGATGACTGGATTTTGAAAGCTGACGATGATTTGCAGCAGGACTGGGAATACGATCGCCTTGCAACTGCGTCAGGCATGTCCTATTTTGCCTATCCTTACGCTGATTTTTGGAGAGACGCATGGATTGGGCATCTGCTTCATACCGCTGCCAAGCAAGGCCTGACAATCCCGTTTATCGGCTATTGGCCGGATGGAATCGAGCAGGTTGCTATGATCTCGCATGACAGCGATCATAATATCGATGAATCGGCTGAAATTACGATGAAGGTTTTAAAAGAAGAAAATGTGCAGTCGACCTGGTGCATGATCGAACCGGGCTATTCCCCACATATATACGATAAAATGAGAGAAGACGGTCACGAGGTAGCATTCCATTATAATGCACTTCCTCTGGACAAAGGGTTTTGGGACGAACAGGAGTTTGAAAGACAGCTGAACTGGCTGAAATCAGCAGCTCATATGTCTGAAGTAACCTCAAATAAAAATCACTATACGCGCTTTGAAGGCTGGGGCGAGCTGTTCGACTGGTGCGAACGCTATAATATCGCTTCTGACCAATCACGCGGGCCAAGTAAAAAAGGCAATATCGGTTTTACATTCGGCACCTGCCACCCCTATTATCCGATTGCATGGTCCGATCAAAAAAACCGGATGTATAACGTTTTGGAAATTGGCTTCCTCACTCAGGATTTGGATCATAGCACGCTGGCAGACAGCAGTGTCATTGCGCCATTTCTCGAAGGAGTGAAGCAAGTGAACGGGGTTGCCCACTTCCTGTTTCATCAGGTTCATATTTTGCAGCAGCCTAAAGTAAGAGAAGCCATTATTTCTGTTATTAAACAATCAAAAGCCGCAGGCTTTGTATTCTGGACCGGAAAACAAATTACGGATTGGACGCAGGCCAAGCGCCAGCTGAAAATCAACAGCGTGAGCGATAATGGTGAAATTAAAGTGCTTAACCCGGCACAAGCGAGCAATGCGGTCGTGTGGACGCCAGTAATTTCCGGTCTCGATAATAGCGCTCAGAGCGAGCTGACGTTGATTTACGGCTTGCCTTGCAGAAAAACAATCATTAACTAAAATTCAACCATACTGTTATTAAATAGGATGAGGTGACTTACGTGGAGAAGGATAATACTCTAGCTATTTTAGGCGGACAAAAAACGAAAACTACGCCATTTGGCACAGGCAAGCGTTTTGGAGAAGAAGAGCTAAAGCAATTAGCTGAAGCTTTGGAGCAAAATACGCTCTTCTATCATTTCGGCCACAAGGTTCAGCAATTTTTGTCTGATTTCAACGCTATGTACCAAGTGCCTTATAGTGTAGCCGCCTCCTCAGGCACAGCAGCTATTCATGTAGCGCTAGGCGCGGCCGGTGTTACTGTTGGCGACGAGGTTATTACCAGCCCAATTACAGATCAAGGTACTGTGATCGGCATTTTATATCAAAATGCGATACCTGTTTTTGCAGATTTAGAGCCGAATTCGTACAATTTGGATCCCAAATCTGTTGAAGCGCGAATTACTCCTCGTACAAAAGCAATCGTTGTTGTTCATCTTGCTGGCAATCCATGCGATATGGATCCTATAATGGCAATAGCGAAGAAATATAATCTGAAAGTTATAGAAGATTGCGCACAAGCTTATTTAACGACTTATAAAGGAAAGCTTGTCGGCACAATCGGTGACTACGGCTGCTTCAGCACAAATGATTTCAAGCATATTTCCACAGGCGATGGCGGTATTGTCACGGTAAACTCCGGCCTTGAAGATGATTATCATCGCACCCATGCTTTCGCAGATAAAAACTATCGCCGCATGGGCAACGATCTGAACCGGACTCCAAGCAGCCTGGCGCCCAATTACCGCATGACAGAGTTGCAGGGCGCTGTCGGCATAGCACAGCTGAAAAAGCTGCCTTGGATTTGCGAAAGAAGAAACGTGCTGGGTGAAGCTCTAAATGAAGGCTTGCGCGATTTGGATGAGCTGACTGTAATGAAAATTCCTGCAGACAGCACTTGCACCTACTGGTTCTATATGTTCAGAATGAAAGACGGCGCTTTGAACTGCTCACGCGAGCAGTTTTGTGAAGCTCTTTCTGCAGAAGGCATTGCAAATCGCATGGGTTATATTCCTGACGTTGTGTACATGCAGCCTATGTTCCAAAATAAACAAGCCTACTTGGGCAGTCATTTCCCATTTGACCAATCTGATATTCAGTATAACCGCGGAGATTGCCCGGAGGCCGAAAATATTTTGCGCACTGCAGTACAAGTGCCTATTAGCGAGTTTTATAGCGACGAAGATATTCAAGAGACGATTGCGGCGATCCGCAAGGTCGTCCGCTATTATAAGAAACATTAATGAAGAAAGAGGTTGCCAGCATGGAATTTGTTGATTTAGGCATTCCAGTCGATGCTGTTGAATCCAGGACAGCAGCGGTATGCACCAATTTACAAGGAGAAAGCCGTATCGTTATTGCTGCCAAGGGCTTCCTGGTCGTCGTCCAGCCTGAATCAGGCGAGTGCCGGCAACTTCCCTTTCCTAACGAGCATGATGATTATCCCTATGATACGTTCAGCTGCAGCAAAGGTATGCTGTATATTGGCGCAGGCGTTATGTTCTATGCTTTCGATCCATTCAAGCTGGAATATGTGGCCGCTATGCAAACCGATGCTGCAGATGAGCTTTGCGGCTTCAGCTATGCCGAAAGCGCAGATGGGCTGATCTATGTGACGACCTATCCGCGCAGCCAGCTTTATCAATATAATCCTTCAACACAAGCATTCAAATCATTAGGCAGCGTTGACAGTGAACAAAAGTATCCGTCCCATATGGCAGTCGATAAGGATGGCTGGGTATACGTAGGAACTGGGACGGTACAGAAAAATATAATGGCTTTGCCCCCCGAAAGAAGCGGTCAAATTACGCAGCTTCTGCCTGAGCAATATCAAGACAATGGAATCGGACTTGTCCGGCAAGGCCCAAACAACCAGGTCTTCGCTCAAATGGGCGATGAATGGTTTCGGCTTCAGGGAGGGATTATTGGCGAAAAAATAGAAGAGCTTAATCTTCCTCCCTCTCTCTATTATGGCAGCAGCTTTGGTAAATTTCACAGACAGCTGCCTGGCAATTGGAAGCTCATATCGCATAGCTTGTCCGACTATGAGCTCATTTTGAAAAACGATCAAACACAGGATGTAAAAGTAATAAAGCTTCAATACCAATCCAATGGCGCTATGCTATCGCCTCTCGTGCTTGGACCCGATCAAATTATTTACGGCACCTCCAATCATCCGCTGCATTTCTTTTCCGTTGATCCAAAGGAAAAGAAGCCAGCGGCAACAAATTGGGGCGCTAAAGCTATCGAACACGGCGCAGGCGGCAATATAGCAGCTTACGCTGTGCAAGGAAATATAATCGCTGGAGCCGCCTATACTCATGGAAGGCTTCACTTGATAGACACTTCAAAACCGCTTCAAATTGAAAATAACAATGCTGCTGGGCGCAATCCAAAATGCGTAACAGAGCATATAGAGATACATCGTCCGCGCAGCGCTGTCGCGCTCAGTGACGGAGAGCATATTGCTTATGGCGGTTTTCCAGGCTATGGCATGGTCGGCGGCGGTCTGGCAATCTATCATTTGCCAACTGGCAAGGAAGTCGTATTGCAGCATGATCAATTGGTAGCTAAGCAAAGTACAGTAGCGCTTTCCGAGATGCCGCAAGGCTTTATTATCGGTGGAACAAGTGTAGAAACACCCGGCGGCGCTGAGCCGGCTTCCGATACAGCTTTTATTTATCAGCTGAATTGGCGTACTCTGGAAGTCCATAAGCGCTGGGCGCTGCGCAGCGGTATTCGCGAATACTCTATGCTGCTGGTTGACGGACTTGGCAGAATTCATACGTTAACATCATGCTCTAGATATATGGTATGGGATCCCGCGAATGAGCAGCTTCTTTATGAACAGGATTTATCCGCATGGGGCAGCATCGTCAGACAAAGCTGGCAGCTGGATAAAGAGGAAAATAAAATTTACGGCGTGCTGAGCAAAGGTATTTTCACTATTTCTTTAGCTACGCTGGAGCCAGAGCTGCTGGCCGTGCCGCCAGGCATTATTACGGCAGGTTTCGTCAAATATAAGCAACGATTATTTTTTGCAATTTCCACGCATTTGTGGAGCTATACGATTTGAATGAGGTGAAATTACGATGGGCTATACCCTGTCTGAGCTGACGGAGCATACCTTCCCCCGCTTGATTGATAATTGTCCTGACGCGGAGGCTTGGCATGAAAAGCGCAGCCGGATTGCACATATTTGGAACAAATATATTGGCTATATGCCTGAATTGATTGCTCCCGTCTATACGATTCATTCCGAGCATCAAGAAAAGGACCATATTAGGCTGCATTTATCTTATGATACTGGCTTTGGCGACCGGGTGACCGCCTTTTTGCTTGTCCCAGGCACTAGCGTCAAGCTTCATGGCGCACAGAAGAAATATCCGACGATCCTTGCCCTTCACCCTACCGATGCGCTTGGCAAGGCGGATATTGCTACTGAGCAAGGCAGAGACAATCGCCGTTATGCGCTGGAACTGGTAGCCCGGGGCTACGTCGTGCTGGCGCCAGATACGATAACAGCCGGCGAAAGGATTTATGAAGGAGCAGAAGCATTTCAAACAGCTCCCTTCTATAAAGCCTTTCCTCAATCCACAGCTGTAGGCAAAATGATTCACGATCACCAGCAAGGCCTCGAGCTGCTGCAAACCTTCCCTTTTGTCGACAGCAGCCGGATCGGCGCTATCGGGCATTCGTTAGGCGCATATAATGCCTACTTCCTGGCGGCGGTTGATAATCGCATCAAAGCAGTCGTATCCAGCTGCGGATTTTGCCCCTTTATGCAGGACCCTGAACCGAACCGCTGGGGCCAGCGGGATTGGTTTTCACATATACCGGCTTTGACCGATGATATTAATAAGAATCAGATTCCATTCGAATATCACGAAATTATGGCACTAGCTGCTCCCAAGCCGATCTTCAACTGGTTTACACAAAATGATCGTATTTTTCCAAATTGGCAAGCAGCTGCCTTCGCTTCTCTGGACGTTCACAGATTATATGAATGGCTAGGCAAAGCGGAATGCTATACTTCCTTGCTAGGCAATGAGGGGCATGATTTCCCGGCCTCTATCCGTGAGCAAAGCTACCGCTTTTTAGACCATTGGTTGCAGGAAGATTTTAGTATATAATAGAAGGAAGCTGATTCAAAGTATAGGAGCGGGTTAATTGTGCTACGTAGAAAAGATGATTTCACCGTACGATATCAAAGATTTAAAGATGATCTCCGCGGCGAAATATTAAGCGGAACGATTAAACCAGATGAATTTATTTTACCTGAGAACACTCTTAGTGAGAAATATGAGCTTAGTCGTGTTTCCGTTCGCAAAGTGCTGGCCGAATTAGTTGAAGAAGGCCTTATTGAAAAAATTTCCGGCAAAGGAAATCGAGTCATCGCTCCGCAAAATGGCCTGGCTGTTAAAGAAACAATCAAGCTGGCCTGGTTCTCTTCTTCATACGAGATTGATATTGTTCGTGAAATCATTAAAAAGTATGAAGCGTCGCAGCCATTTGCCAATGTCGAGCTGACTATCATTTCTGAAGCCGGTTATATAGACACCCTTGTTCATATGATTGAAAGCGGCGAAGGCCCGGACGTCTTCATGGTATCGGACAGCCAATATCGGCAGCTGCTGGATATAAACAAGACGGAGCTGCTGCACCCTTATCTTTCGGATCATCTGAATCCGGAGACTGACAGCTATCCACAAATATTCGATTTGTTCAAGTATGATGGCGAAACGATTATGACGCCTTTCTTGTTTTCGCCAGTCGTCATTTGCTATAACGAAGCTTTATTCGAGAAAGCAGGCATTAAGGAGCCATTCTCTATCGCCAACTGGCAAGAGCTGCTGGAAACTGCCAAGCAATGCACGATGGATCAGGATGGCGACAATCGAATCGATCATTTCGGATTTTGCTTCTCCTCCTCCCAGCATCGCTGGCCTGTATTTATGCTGCAGAACGAAGGCAGCATGGCCGCCGAGGATGGCAGCTGCACGATTAACAATCCCGGCACGATTGAAGCTCTGCAGTTCTGTCTCGATCTGATGTATAAGGATCAAGTTTCGCCCATCTATTCCCATGGCAGCGAATTTCTTGCCGAGACGATCTTCGTTAAAGAAAGAGTTGCAATGATACTCACTACTTACTACTTTATGAACGAATTCAGAGGCAGCTCAATCAGATGGAATGTAAGTGCTGTTCCAAAGCAGCGTACGGAAGGCACATTGCTGCTTGGCGGCGGACTTGGCATTAATAAGCATAGCAATCGCATCAAGCTCGTCCAAAGCTTCGTCGATTATATGGTTCGCGAAGAAGCGCAGACGCTGATTAAGCAGATGGGCTGTACGATCCCGGCCCGCAAGCAGGTTGCCGAAAACGATGAGCTGCTTAATCCGCAAATACATCCTAAGGACTACAATATTTTTAAGGAAATCCTTCCTTACGCCAAGCCGCTTGTCGACCTCCATCTGTCCATTAGCCAAATGGAGCGCATACGAGATGAAATGCAGCTGATGTGGATGAATATTGAAAGCCCTGAGGATGCGTGCGAGCGTATCGCAGAGCTTATTAATGAAAAACCTGCCATCCATTCCTAACAAGATAAGCCCTCCTTAGACGTCAGTGTGAGCTGCAGTTTAAGGAGGGCTTTTTTAGTTTATCATTGACTAACCACTTAACGGCACCTGGTATATTCGTATTCAAGTTCATATTCAAGTTCATATTCATGTTAATGTTCTAGCTCATGTTCATGTAGAATACATCAAGTAAGCTACGCCCCTATGCCTTCTATACTGATTTCATGTAGTTAGTTTTGATAAAATTGGCTTTTTTGGAATTCTAAAAGGAAAAGATGCATGAAATGCATTTAGCGTCTTTTTTCGATAAGCCTACCAAAGGAAAAAGGAGATTTCGTATGTAGAACCTGAACTTTTCAACTTTGGGTTCCAATAATGAAGCGAAAATACATTATATTTCTCCATTTTGTTGCTATCAGCCCAAAATTCTGCGATTATGCAGGATTTATAGGGGTGTAAATCCCTTTTTAGATAAAAAAGAAAAAAATTATGTATATTTGCAGGGTCCCCTCTTCAAACTGAGTCAATTCTAAAAAAATGATGCACTTTTACAGGCTTACCCCTACCAGGTTACACCAGGTCGTACGAAGATACACTTGTTTCTATTCCAGCATTCGTCAGAGCGCCCAAACGTACTCACTTGTGCTTATCTAATGAAAATACGGATATTAAAATTAAATCTACTAACATTTAAATGTGTTCTGCTCTCTATGTATTCTATGAATCTGTGTTCTGCTTTCTATGATCTGTGTAATATATTCTATGTCTAGGTTCTATGGTCTGCGATCTGTGCCCTGTCTTCAGCCTTCTAGTATCCACTGCGGATGATCAAGCAGATTGCCCAGCACTAACGCTGCTGCGCCAACCAATGTTTGCTCGTTGCCATACGAAGACGGTTCGATTCGAATACGATCGACCATAAATTCATGCACGCGCGCCTTCACACTTGCTGTTACAGCATCTATATAGGGAGCTATGTATGGGTAAAGCTTGCCGCCAAGCACAATAACATCAGGATCAT
The DNA here is from genome assembly GCF_050864975.1 of Paenibacillus sp. GXUN7292. Classification (NCBI taxonomy): domain Bacteria; kingdom Bacillati; phylum Bacillota; class Bacilli; order Caryophanales; family Paenibacillaceae; genus Paenibacillus; species Paenibacillus sp. GXUN7292. Next base: position 89,628 of record NZ_JBOZWO010000004.1, read on the forward strand.
ACACATTATACAAAGTAACTAGTGCTGCCTCCAGCATACGCAGTGTATCCTCCCACACCTTTACCGCCGCTGGCTTCTTCTCTCCAACCTCTTCCATAAAAACTGTAATGTCTCCCTCGTTACCCCACCGTCTCAAAATCCCGGGAATAGAAGCCAAGTCCTCCCAGCAGCCATGATTGGGACTAATGCCAGCTGCAGGCGCATCCAGCATCAGGCTCATCTGTCCAATCTGACCGTACAAACCGTTTGTTCCCCGCAATACATGACCGTTATGGATAATACCCCCACCTATTCCCATACCCATCGATACGAATACAATGTTTTTGCCTTTTTTTCCGTCTTTGCTAATGCCGAGCCATCGTTCAGCCAGCGCTGACGTTCTCGAATCGTCCTCAATGATGACTCTCCTGCCAAATTTCTTCTCCAATACTGAACGAATGGGATAATGAGCCCAATTTCCAAAATTAGGAGGGCTTTGCAGCTTGCCTGCAGCCAGATCCATCGGTCCCGGTATACTTACGCCAATACCAATAATACTGTGATTATCCAATACAACCTGCTTCAATAACTTATGAACAAATGGCTCTACCAAAGACAGCACTTCCTCTGGATCGCCCATCCCCTCCGTGCTGTATTCTACTTTTTCTATAATATGCCCGCTAAGATCACTCAAAGCTGCGCCGATCGATGTGCGGCTAATATCAAGAGCAATAATAAAATACCGGCTATTATCAAAGCGCAAATTAACACGTTTACGCCCAACTGATTCCGAAACAGCCTCCGACTCTTTAATCAACCCGTATGTGATAAGCTCATGCGTTAAATTTGTAATCGTGCCTGAAGTGAGACCCGTCAGCTGCACCAGCTCAATTCTCGACACGGCCTCATTTTCCCATATTTTGTACAATACATTAGATATATTATTGAACTTCACCTTTTGCAAATAGATTGCCTTCGATTCAGACATAGTTGTTTTCACCCTTATATACAAAATAAACCATTGTCGTTGCAAAGTACTTGTCGCAGTTTTCAACCGTGTGTACCTCCTTACAGTTTAACACAAGCATATCTTATCCGTATTCATACTGCCTTTAAGACTACTTAAAGACATACGCTTTTATTGTCGAGCTGTGTACGGGCAGTTACAATAGAGTCAGAAAGTAGAGACTTGCAGCCAGAAACTCAGCAAACTTCGTTAGAAAGTGGGGAGTAAAAATTGGGTTATACAGTAGCAGTCGTTGGTGCAGGAGGTATTTCAGCGCAGCATTTCGAGGCATGTCAAATGATGGATCAGCTGCAGGCGGTTGCCGTTGCTGATCTGTCTCAGGAGAGAGCAAATGATGTCGCACAGCGATATGGAATCAAGCCGTATACAGACTACAAACAGATGCTGGAGGTAGAAAAGCCGGATATCGCAGTCATTACGCTCCCTCATTTCCTTCATAAGGAGGCTGCCTTATTCGCTGCTTCGCAAGGCTGTCATATCCTATTGGAAAAGCCTATGGCAATGAACGCGGCAGAATGTGACGATATTATTGAGGCAGTAAAAGCTGCAGGTGTCAAATTGATGATCGGACATACGCAGCATTATATCCCGGAAAATCTGGCAGCCAAAGCTATTATTGATTCCGGAGAGCTGGGCCAGCTCGTTATGATCCAAGATACGCGACATGTTAATTATTACGCGGATAAAAGGCCTGCATGGTTTTTCGAAAAAAACAAAGCCGGCGGAGGCATCTTCATGAATCTCGGCTCGCACTCCATTGATAAAATTCAACTGCTCACTGGAAGCCGAATTGTAGAAGCAAAAGCATCCGTAAGCTATTACGGAAGCAAAGGCGATATCGAAGGAAGCGGTATTGCATGGGTGAGAACAAAAAGCGGCATTCCAGCAACGATATGCCAATCCGGCTATAAAGGCGCATCAAAAAATGAGACAGAAATTATATTTACCGACGGAAAGCTAAAGCTGCTCACAAGTGAAAGCTTATGGATCAGCAAAGATCAAAAATATGAAGAAGTCACTGTCGACCACTCCACTCCACCCTTCGTCCTGCAATTTAATGATTTAATTCGATACATAGAGGAAGGTATCGCGCCAAGCGCTTCGATGGAGTATTCACGCAGCATCATTGCCGTTGTGGAAGCGATGTACCGTTCTGAGGAAACGAGTCGCGATCAAGCGATTGCCGATTAAGGATTGCCTTAGCAGCAGCCGCATGATAGTATCAAGCCAAGTATGATTAATGTATCCATTAGTTCTGCTTGGGGGCGAGCTTTATGCTTATAGTGAATCGAAGCGACAAACGACCGATTTGGCAGCAGTTGCTGGACCAAGCCATTCATAATATAACAACCGGCAAATGGCCGCCTGGAGAATTGCTGCTTCCTACTCGTGAGCTCGCTGAGCAAGTTGGCGTATCCCGCTCCACTATCCAGATTGTGTACGAAGAGCTGTTTAGCCGGGGTTATACCGTTACTTCAAGGCGGGGCGGAACAAGAATAAGCGATTGGACATATTTGAGCAGCTTCAGGGACGCCAATTCCGAGCAAGAGCCGGCATCGCCCGAGCTGCCTGATCTGAAGGATGCCTTGGGACAATTTCAAAATTGGTTTCGAGGAAAGCCTGAGCACCCTGTTCATATCGACTTTACTCCGCATGAGCCTTATTTGGACGAGCAATTTCAAAAAAACTGGCGGCATGCCTTTAATAAAGCAGCTGCTGCAAATGATGTCTCCGTCTGGTCCTATGGCAACACGTTCGGATATTTGCCGCTGCGCGAGCAAATTCAGCGCTATTTGTCGCTAGAACGCGGCATTCATGTTCATACCGATCAAATCATGATTACATCGGGTGCACAGCATAGCATGGATTTGATCGCACAGGCGCTCTTACATGAAGGCGATGTCGTATCTGTTGAGGATCCGGGCTTTCCAGCTGCCTGGATTACGATGAATAACAGGCGGATGAATGTCGTATCTGTGCCTGTAGATGAATATGGATTGCAAGTGGATCGAATTGACCCGCGAACGAAGCTTGCCTTTGTTACGCCTTCCCATCAATGTGCCGCAGGCGTCATTATGACGGAGCCGCGCAGGCAGCAGCTGCTTCATATGGCAGCGTCGAAGCAATTCTGGATCGTTGAGGATGATTATGACAGTGAATTCCGATATCGAGGAGATCCGCTGCCCACCTTGTTCAGCCAGCAGCCGCACAATACTTTGTATATGATGAGCTTCTCCAAAATGGTTGCACCAGGTATTCGCATGTCGGCGATTGTTGGACCAAAGGCTGCCATCCGCCAATTAGGACATATTCACGAACTGACCTATCGTCATCTTCCTATTATGGAGCAAATAACACTGGCTCATTTCATTGACCGCGGTCATTTCATGCGCCATATGCGGCGGGTTCGCAACATCTATCGCCGCAGGCATGAAGCGATGTCACGAGCGATTATCGCAACTGGCCTGGCTGATCGTTTTCGATTAAGCGGCGTAGAAGCTGGTTTGCATATGCTGCTGGAGGCAGAGGAGTCATTTGATGAGGAATCGGTTACGAACGAGGCGCTCAAGCAGGGCATACGCGTGTATCCGCTCAGCACATACTGCCTTGAGAGTAATCGTAAAGGCTGGGTGCTTGGCTTTGCCAAGGTTGATGAATCACAAATCGAAGAAGGTATTTATAAATTCGCAGAGCTGCTTCTACAATAGAAGCAGCTCTTTATGTTACAACTATTTACTGGCCGCGATCCTGCATTCGCTCATGCTCTCTCAAGCTTGATATTTCAATTCCTTTCATCGGTGTTCCCAAGTTTTTCGATACTTTTGCAATTAATGCAAAGTCATCATAATGTGTTGTAGCTTCTACGATCGCGCGTGCGAACTTTTCTGGACTATCAGACTTGAATATGCCTGAGCCTACAAATACGCCGTCAGCGCCCAGATGCATCATCAAGGCAGCATCGGATGGCGTCGCTACGCCGCCCGCAGCAAAGTTGACGACTGGCAGCTTGCCAGTTTCATGTACCTTGAGCAGCAGCTCATACGGAACGCCAAGCTGTTTGGCTTCATGATAAAGCTCATCCCTGGAAAGCGACTGCACCTTGCGAATTTGTCCATTCACCAGGCGCAAATGCCGCACAGCCTCGACAATGTTGCCTGTCCCCGGCTCCCCTTTCGTGCGCAGCATAGCCGCTCCCTCCTGTACGCGGCGCAGCGCTTCGCCAAGATCTTTGGCCCCGCACACAAAAGGAACGGTAAATTCTTTTTTGCTAATATGAAAAATATCATCCGCTGGCGTCAGCACTTCACTCTCGTCGATATAGTCTGCTCCTAAGGCTTCAAGCACTTTTGCCTCTACATAGTGGCCAATCCGCGCCTTGGCCATAACTGGAATAGAAACAACCTTCATAACCTCTTCCAAAATCGTCGGATCAGCCATACGGGCAACTCCCCCGGCCGCACGAATATCGGAAGGCACCCGCTCCAGCGCCATAACTGCTGTAGCGCCGGCTGCTTCTGCAATTTTAGCTTGCTCCGCATTCATAACGTCCATAATGACGCCGCCTTTTTGCATTTCTGCCATGCCTCTTTTTACTGTATCTGTACCTGTATTCATTTGTATTTCCCCCTGTTTTTTAGGATAAATGCTTTATGTTATTTCATTTAATCGTCAATTCGAGCATGCTCATTCCAATAATAGCTGTCAGGCAAATAGCGCTGCCCGAATACGCTTGTCCCGACTCTAATAATCGTAGCCCCCTCTTCGATAGCTACCTTGAAGTCGCCTGACATTCCCATAGACAGAACGTCCATTTCAACACGAGGGAAATTTCTGCCTATAATTTGCTCTTGAATGGACCTCAGCAAGCGAAAGCAATGCCTCGTCTCATCGTTTGTGGCGTTGAGTTTTCCAATCGTCATCAAGCCTTTAATGTTCAATGTATCAAACTGTGCTAATTGCTCCACCAGCTCGAGAGCCATCTCTGGCGGTGCGCCGAATTTGCTCTCCTCATAGGACGTATTGATTTGTACTAAAATATCCATCGTCCTGTTTTCTTTTTGCAACTGCTGATGCAAGGCCAGACCTAATTTCAACCGATCAACGGAATGGATCATCGTCACATACTTAACAACATCCTTAACCTTATTCGTCTGCAGATGGCCGATAAAATGCCACTCCACTTTATTGTATTGCTCCATAAGCGGGAATTTGCCGCGCAGCTCCTGGGCTTTATTTTCGCCAAATAGCACTTCACCCGCTTGCATCGCAATTTTCAGCTTTTCCAATGTAACGGTTTTTGTCGCCAGCAAAAGCTTAACTTCCTCAATGTTCCGGCCTGCAGCATGGCACGCCGCTTCCATCTCGCGCTTTACTGTTCTAAGATTTTCGACTACGAGATGCTCCATATTCTCTCCACCCTTCCTATCTATCTGCATACAAAGGAGTATGCTGCCGCTTTTCCTGTTCCAACTGTTCTACAGGCTGCAGTACACGCTCCAAAGCAGCTAAAAACGTATCATTTTGCTCGGTACTGCCAACCGAAACCCGTATACAGGATGGGAAGCCAAGTGCATGACCTCCGCGCACAATAATTCCTTTTGCCAGCAGTTCCTGGAACACTTCCTCAGCCGGACGCTTAACATCTACCAATACAAAATTGGCATGCGATTCATAATAGGACAAACCTAAACGGTCAAACCCGGAGTAAAGCTGAATGAGACCTTGCAAATTACGCTTTCGGCACTCGGTAATAAAAGACTGATCCTCAAGTGCAGCCAGTGCTGCCGCCTGCGCGAATCTGCTCGTATTAAAGGGCTCTCTTACCTGCTGAATCGTTTGAATAACATCCGGCCGACCAATTGCATAGCCAATACGCATAGAAGCAAGCCCGTATATTTTAGAAAAGGTTCTTAAAATAACGAGATTCGGATATTCATTTAGCAAGCTTAGCCCTTCGGGGTAATCTGCGCTATTGCAATATTCATTATAAGCTTCATCCATAACGACGAGCACATTTGAGGGTGCTCGCTTTAGAAAGCTTTCCACCTCAGTCTGTGTCACAATCTTGCCGGTCGGATTATTCGGATTACAAATCCATACGATCTTGGTTCGGTTTGTAATTCGTGCCAGCATCCCCTCCAGATTTTGCCGGCCGTCTGGCGTAAGCGGAACTTCGATACAAACCGCGTTTTCTATCTCTGAATTATGCTTGTACTGAGGGAAGGTAGGCACCGACATAATCGTTTCATCCCCTGCCGCCAAATAAGTGCGAACCAGCATCAATATAATTTCATCGGAGCCTGCGCCGCAAATAATTTGCTCAGGCTTTACGTGTAATTTTTCAGCAAGCTTATGCGTTAGGTTATAGGCTCTACCGTCCGGATACAGGTGAGTATGCTCCAGTTCCTTTTGGATTGCTTCCATAGCTTTGGGCGAGCTGCCAAACGGATTTTCATTGGATGCCAGCTTGACGATATCCGTTAAGCCGTACTGTCGCTTAACCTCATCTATCTGCATGCCAGGCTGGTAAATAGGCAGTTGAGCAATATTGGGTTTGGGCTTTAGCATGGTTATTATACCTCCTGTCATTTCGCGCTGATGCCGATTCTTGGAAAGTCTCGATGCGTTGACACGAGTATATCAGTTAATGGATATAATAAAACGGTCCAAAATGAAGTTGCTGAGCAATCCATAACTTGAATAAGCTATCAAAAAAACGCCTGATCGGCGTCTTTTAGAATGGCGCATTTGTCGCCATTATTTATGATTTCAGGCTTCTAAATGTAATATCTTATTAAGCCAGTGTTTTTAGCTGCTCCTGTCTAACCTCGCCATCCAATGGTTCGCCGTTCAAGTATCTTTCCAGCTCGCGAACCGCATATTCTCCAATTCTATACAAGCCATTATTGACCGCTCCTGCAATATGAGAGGTTAAAATAACATTCGGAAGGGTACGGAACGGCGAACCGACCGTTGGCGGTTCTGGATTGGTAACGTCCAGGCAAGCGAAAAATCTTCCTTTTTGAAGCTCTTCAATCAGGTCCTCCTCATCTATTAAAGCACCTCTAGCTGTGTTGACGATTACGCAATCGTCCTTCATCAATGAAAACGCCCGCTTATTAAACATTTTCTCCGTCTCAGGCAACGTCGGAGCATGAATAGAAATTAAATCCGAAGCAGCAAGCAGTTCATCCAGTTCAACCTTTACTCCGCCAAGCTCTGCGATTTGCTCTGCTGAACGAACGGGATCATAGACCATAATATCGACATCGAAATGGCGTAAAAGATTAATATAATAGATGCCTGCGCGACCTGCGCCAACTACGCCTATTTTCAGCCCATACAGTTCACGGACTCGATTCAACTCGCCCCAGCCGCCGGCTTTCGTATGATCAACAATTCTCCACATATCCTTAAGCGCGCTTATCGTAAGCCCAAGCGCCGTCTCGGCAACGCCTTTTGCCAATGGATCATTGCAGGAGATAACACGGATGCCTTTGTCATACATCTCATCGGATACGAGCCCCTTCACGGTTCCTGCGGCATGCAGCACTAGTTTCAAATTAGGTGCTTGGCCGAGAATCTCTGCATCCAGCTTGTCTACTCCCCAGGAAGTAATCGCTATATCAGCATCCTTTATTTGTGCAATTAATTGCTCTCTTGTTAAGAAATCTTCCCATTGATGCAGTACAACATCCCCAAGCTGACGAAGCTTGTTCATATGCGACTCGTTAAACACGCGGTCAATTAACGTCTTTCTTTGTAAAAAAACAATTTTCAGTCTGCTCAAATCGCTTCACCCGTCCTTTATTGATCTTATATGAATAGCAAATGAAATCTTTTTGACAATGGGTCACTTAGGGTCATTATATTTATTATCTTACCAAAATGTCAACCGTAATTTTTTATAAAAATATGATCCAGTAGATCAAAATCTGATATAATAAACATGTATGAAAACCATTTGAACCTATAACAGCAATTTATGAATAGAGCTAGGAGAAAGATCATGGATAACAATAAACAGACAAAGCAAGCTCCCGTCAGACCTACTTCAAGATTCAGACTGGAGGCTATGCTCACCACGCTTCGAGAAGAGATCGTAAGCGGAACTAGACAAATCGGCAGCTTCCTGCCATCCTTGCCGGAGCTCGGAGCCGAATACAGCTTAAGTAAAAATACGCTTCGTAAAGGGCTCGAAGTGCTTGTTCAAGAAGGGCTGATCGAGAATATCCCGCGGATTGGCGCAAAGGTGATCGCAAACAGCAGCACAAGTGTAACAACAATTAAATTCGGTTACTATCAATCGCTGCTTAATGAAGCCAAAATTTTACACTTGATTGATCAATTCCATCAGCAGCAGCCTAATATTCGAGTAGTGCCAATTCGTATTAATGATCCCGCCAAGTTACAGAAATCTGCGCTTGAGGATTTATTGCCAAATCTTGATTTGCTTACGATTAATTTGACTGACTATGACCACCTGCCAACTAAAGAGCAGCTACTAGAGCCATTAAATCTGTCGGATGATGTTTACTCCTTTTTGCAGGAGCCATTTTTAAAGGATGACTGTTTATATGTACAGCCTTTTATTTTTAGCCCACTAGTCCTTTGCTACAACAAAGAGCATCTGCGGGAAAAGCATGTTCCCGAGCCGAATAGCAGCTGGACCTGGGAGGATGTTCAGCGCTGGGGCCGTGCCTTGTCCGAGCCGCCCGGACGCTACGGCTTGTTTTTTCATGTACCATCAGAAAATCGCTGGCCGATCTTTTTAATGCAAAACAATTTCAGCTTCAGACCAAATGATGCTTATACAAGCCTCGATGATCCTTTATTTCGGCAAAGCTTTGAGCAATACAACAGGCTGATTCAAGACGATCAGCTATTTCCGAATTACTTTTCAGAAAATGATGCCGATGTGGAAACGTTGTTTTTAAATGAAAAAGTTTCGATGATTATTGCAAGCTATTTGCGATTAAATGCTATTTCAGAAGCTGCCTTTGAATATGACATTTCACCGCTGCCCTACTTGAATGATCCGAAAACGTTGCTAATTATTATCGGGCTTGCTGTTAGCAAAGCTTCAGACCAAAAACCGGCCGTCAAAATGTTTTATGACTTTTTAATGTCTTATGATTCACAGCTGTATATCAGACAGCAAACATTAAGTATTCCTGCGCTCGCTTCAGCCGCAGAATGGTCGGGCAAAGAAAAGCTGAAAAACAGGCCTTCGCGGTTTTCGATGTATCGCGAGATTATTCCGACGTTTTCAACCTACAAGGAGTTGAATATAGCGTCTGAGCTGCTTATGCTCATTCGTGAAGAGCTTAAATTGTATTGGGCTAAAATGGTTAGCTGGGAGGCTGTTGTTGAACGAATTAAGCTGAAGATAAAGGCACAGCTTGAAGCGCATGACAGTAAATCGTAGAGTAAAGCCGAGGGCCGCGACAAAAAATAACAATCGTTTAAAAAAGGGGCCATCCCCGTCATGTTCATGACTTATAGGACAGCCCCTATTTATTTTATAAGCAACAATTATTACTGCCTTTCATTTAAGGCTGAATTTCGTAAATTTGGTAAATCTCATCCAACATCAGATTTGCAGCAAGCACGCCGCCAGCCGTGTTCCAAATCGCATCGCTCACGCGAATCGCTTTGTTATTTTTCACTGCATCAAGGCTTTGCCATAGCGGATCCTTCAGCATTTCCTGCTCCATCTCCGTGCCTTTGCCGTCTCCTGTTTCATAAGTAAAGTAGAAGATAAGGTCTGCATCTGCTTCAGGCAAACGCTCTTTCGTAATTTCTTCAACAAAAGTGTCTGTATATTTGTCCTGGTGCTCTGGACGGGTAATACCCAGCTTAGAAAATGCCACACCAGTAAATGTATCTTTTAAGTAAATACGTGTTTTGCCTGCCATGAAACGAACAACTGATACTTTTTGATTCAGCTTGTCGCCAGCTTTTGCTTTAAAGTCAGCTGTTCGCTTATCATAATCAGCAATTATTCGTTCACCTTCTGCTTTTTTGCCAAGCGCATCTGCATATAGAATAAAGTTTGATTGCCATTCACCGCGCAATGTTTCAGAGAACACGGTTGGTGCAATTCCGTTTAATTGATCATAAACTTTTTCTTGACGCAATTTATTGCCAATAATCAAATCAGGCTCAAGACTAGCAATCAGCTCAAGGTTCGGCTGGCTTTCATCCCCAACGACGGTTACGCCTTCCATCTCTGCGCTAATATGATCATACCAAGGGTCTCCTGTCCATGACTTTACTGCTCCGACAGGCTTGACACCAAGTGCCAGCAAAGCTTCTGTTCCTTCATTAGTAAGGATTACGACACGGCTAGGTGTTCCTGTAATAGGTGTAGTGCCCATCGCGTGTGTAATTTGACGCGCTTCTCCTGCATTTGGACTGCTGCTCGGTTCAGATGAAGCTCCTTTATTATTGGATGTGCCTGATTGACCGCAGCCTGATGCGATAATTGCTATTGCCAGCATTGTTGCAACGGCCGTCCAGTTCATTCTTTTTTTAAGTACGGACAACATGATATTGCCAACTCCCTCTCCCTTATGAAAATCATTCTCAATAGTAACAAGCTAAATAATAATAACAAGCAACTTTTCTATTGTCAATATTAATTTGATAATGATTCTCATAATTATTGACACTGAGCCCATCTTAGCCTAGAATGACTAAAGTATTATTGCTTCTATTAATAACATCAAAGTAACTTTAACAGGATAAGAGGGAATATTTGTGACGAATTCACTGCTTCATACGCGCAGTCTTAAAATAGTGGGGCTGCTGCTCGGAATCGTCTTATTTATCTGTGGGATGGTCTGCAGTGTGGCATTCGGAGTAACGAATATAAGCTGGAATACGATTGTTCAATCCTATACACAATTCAATGGTTCACAAGAGCATTTGATAGTACAGACAGCAAGAGTGCCGCGTGCTTTAATTGCTGCTTTTGCAGGAGGCGGCCTTGCCGTCGCCGGAGCGCTTATGCAGGGCATTACTAGAAATCCTATTGCATCTCCCAGCATATTTGGAATAAATGCAGGTGCTGCCTTTTTTATCGTTACAGGCTCGGCCTTCTTCGGCGCAAGCAGCATGTCCACCTTTGCCGGACTGGCATTTGCCGGTGCTGCGTTTACTGCGCTCATCGTCTATATACTCGGCTCGATCGGCAGCGATGGCCTGACGCCAATCAAAATAACACTGGCAGGAGCAGCCATGACGGCATTTTTCTCCTCCTTGTCATTAGGTATTTTGCTGACTGGCGGACAAACCTTTGACCAGGTTCTGTTTTGGTTTGTCGGCTCGGTTGCCGGCCGTGATTTGAGTATTTTTACAACAGCTGCTCCATACATGGGCATCGCATTTGTTGGCGCATATATTATTGCACGTCACATGAACCTGCTTGCGCTAGGCGAAGACGTTGCAACAGGCCTCGGCCAAAAAACAATTTTTATCAAGCTTGCTGCTGGTGTCATCATTGTTCTGCTTGCTGGGGGTTCGGTATCCATCGCAGGCCCCATCGCTTTTGTCGGCATAATTATTCCTCATATTACACGTTATTTGGTTGGCATTGATTACCGTTGGGTCATTCCGTATTGTGCTGTGCTAGGCGGCGTTCTGCTGCTTGCTGCTGATATTGGCTCAAGATATATTTCTTTTCCAAAGGAAGTTCCTGTTGGCGTCATGACAGCAATTATTGGTGTTCCTTTCTTTGTTTATATCGCTAGAAGAGGGGAGCGCGGTTAATTTGCAAGGTAAACTTATCATTCGTATTGCTGGCATGTCCTTTGCCATGGAACGCCGCACCTTAGTGATCATGGCTTCTCTTCTTATACTTAATATAGCCGCTATAATTGTATGTGTCGGGTTAGGGAGCAAAGTAATTCATCCCTTTGATGTTATCCGTACCCTGTTCGACGGGGGCGATTCAGCCGATAGCAGAATTATCAAAACGCTGCGCATGCCGCGTGTGCTTATTGCAGTTATGGTTGGCGCCGCGCTTGCAGTATCCGGGGCCTTGCTGCAAGGCATAGTACGTAATCCGCTGACCTCGCCGGACATTATTGGCATTACAGGCGGCGCTTCACTCGGTACCGTAATTTTCATACTATATTTTTCACATGTCAGCATTCGTTTTATGCCGATCAGTTCCATTGCCGGTGCTTTTTTTGCCGCATTTCTCATTTATTTATTTGCTTATCGGCGCGGCATAACGCCGCTTCGCCTCGTCCTGATCGGGATCGGCATGGCAACGGCTTTAACGGCTTTCACCTATATGCTCATTTTAACGGCTTCCTTTACGCCAACAGCAGTAGCGGTTAAAGCCTTCACATTTATGACAGGCAGCATATATGGCGTATCCTGGGAACGCGATGTGTACACATTGCTGCCCTGGATTGCCGTGCTTCTGCCTATCGCATTTATCTTCGCGCGGCATTTGAATGTGCAGGAGCTGGGCGATGATGTCGCGTCCAGCGTAGGCAGCTCTGTTCATGCCAAAAGAACAATTTTGCTCATCATAAGCGTTGCGCTTGCAGGAGTTGCAGTCGCTATCGGCGGTGCAATCAATTTTATTGGCCTGATGGCCCCTCATATTGCAAGAAAGCTTGTCGGTCCAGCCTATGGAGGCGTCATTCCGGTATCAGCGCTGATTGGTTCTTTAGTTTTGTTATTATCTGATCTTGTGGCAAGAGTGGCCTTTATTCCGCTGGATATTCCCGCGGGTGTGTTTACAGCAGCTATCGGAGCGCCATTCTTTATTTACCTGCTGTATCGCCACCGCAGATCGTGAGGAGTAGTACGATGTCTATTATACAAGCCAACGGTCTTACATTATCTTATGGCAAAAAGCCGATTTTCTCTAATTTGGATTTACTTATTCCTAAAGGCAAAACAACCGTTTTTATCGGCAGCAACGGCTGCGGCAAATCGACACTGCTCCGTTCGCTTGCGCGGCTGCTTAAGCCTCAGGAGGGCGCAATCATTTTGGACGGTCAGCAAATCGCCAAGCTTTCAAGCAAAGAAATTGCCCGCCGACTTGCTATTTTGCCGCAAGGACCGATAGCGCCGGAGGGGCTTACTGTACAGCAGCTTGTCAAACAAGGCCGATATCCTTACCAAAGCTTCCTGCAGCAATGGTCGCATGAAGATGAGAAGATGGTAAAAAAAGCGCTGCAGGTTACACATATGGATGAATTTGCTGATCGCTCGGTAGATTCTTTATCTGGCGGTCAGCGGCAGCGGGCATGGATCGCAATGACACTTGCGCAAAATACGGCAACTATTTTGCTGGACGAGCCTACAACCTACCTTGATATGACCCACCAAATCGAAATTCTCGATTTACTGTATGACTTGAATCAAGATGAGCATAGAACGATCGTTATGGTGCTGCACGATATTAACCTGGCCTGCCGCTATGCGCATCATATTGTCGCCGTTAAGGACGGGCAAATTTATGCTCAAGGCGCGCCAGAGCTAATCGTCAATGAGAAATTGATCGACGACGTATTTGATATGAAATGCCAGATTACACAAGATCCGATATTCGGCACGCCATTATGCATCCCTTACGGCAAAGGCCGCAAAATTAATTAGATGCTTAACGGGCGGGGCGGCTAGTGATGGGGTGCAGACTTGAGGTTATTTGCACGGCTTTGCGTACGAGTGCAGCAATGCAGTGCGTGAATCTGTAACGAATCTGAGGAAGGTGCCGATTCATTGCGGACATACAATGATAGGCACGGCAGCCTTGAACAAAGCCTACCTCGCGAATCTGCTCTAACGGTTGTCAGCGAGGCTATTTCGATTATTTTAGCTCGTCTGAACATCTAACGGTTGCTATGAGCGTTATTGCACCATATTTCGAAGAAATCAGCGATTTTTTGGGGAATAGGCTCAATGGCAACCGTTAGAAAATTTAATCCGTGATTTTAGCTCGATTAGCGTTTGTGGCAACCGTTAGAAGTCATCAATGTTCCATATTACGCAAATAAATAGGATTGCTCATAGCAGCCAGCAGCGTTAGTTTAACCTCATCAAAATAACGCCAAACTTCTATACGATAAAACTTTCTATTCTTTAGCTCCCAACTATAATGCAGTTCACCGCTTACAACAACTTCGACAACTTCCTCTACGCCAACGTCAGATATAATTTTAATTTGATCGCCCGCCATCACATTACTTAGCGTTAGGTTGGAAACTACCGCACTGGGATTACGACAAGTATCGTTAACTGGCACATCTAGTTGTGAAGCTAGTTGTTTTTCAGACTGCTCATTTACTTGCTCTCGAGTTTGTTCATTTAATTGTTCAGTTAGTTGTTCTTTAGATTGTTCATTTACTTTCTCTTGAGCTTGCTCCTTTACTTGCCCTTTAGCCGGCTCTTTACGTTGTTCCCCCTCCTCCCCCTCAATGCAATCTCCTATCATAAAACTTCCAATCGTATGCTCAATGATCGGCCCGTCTGGCGAATAGCTCAAAAAAACATGCCCCTGCCCAATTCCTTGCAGGATGCCATGAACGGTGCGGGACTCGCTGTACACCCATGTCGTAGGCATGGCATGCTTAATGTAAATATGCGGTCGATGCACATCGCTTCCTCCTACTGCAACAAGCCGCCTCCCGCTTGCCAGCTGCTCCTGCCACCAGTCGAGCGCCCGTTGATTGCGATCTGTCCATGGCCCGTTCCATACTTCTACCCAATCATAGTCATGCTCAAAGCCCCACTCCCACGGACAAAACTCGCAATGCGGATGGTTAAGCACAACTTTAGCATCTTGCTCCTTAGCCGCTTGAATATGCTCTGCCATATCCTCAGACTGCCTTACGCGAAAATCTTTCACCGGATCGGCCACGCCAAGAAAGTTAATATGTCCGCGATTAGTTGTCAGCTCTATACCAGGAATGAATACAAGTCTGCTCTCTTTGGGGTGCGCAAAGTTTTGGCTGACGGTATTGTGATCGGTCGTCGCAATAAAATCACAGCCTAGCTGCTCCATTATCTCTCCAGCTTCCTGAAGCGTATAGGTGCCATCGCTATGCTGAGTGTGGCTGTGCAAATCGCCTTTCAGCCATCTCTTGACCATATGCTCACAGCGAATATGCACCTTCACCTCACAGCCAGCGCTCGGAATGCGATAGGCGCCAAGAAGGATATGCCATATCCCCTTGTTAAGCGGTCCTGGCAAATAACCAGGAGTTGCCTTTTCAAGACCAACATAAAATTCCTTCCTGGCGCCGCCGCTCCAGCCGCGCACACGCTCAGGACTGCAAATGCCAAGATCAATCGTAACCGCTCCTTCCCCAAGCGGTGTATATTCCATACTGACATGAATCATTTCTGTTTGCTCCGGCACCTCAAAAGGCAGCTCTATATAGTAGGCCCGCTGCTCTTCTTGCTTAATTACTCTATTGATCTCTATCCTACTCCAATTACTGTTGGAGCTTTCATTATAACGTTTGGTTGCCTCCATGCCTTCGTGCCCGCTCATTGCGCTTCCTCCTTACTCCTTCACAGATCCAAGCATAATCCCGTGGATAAAATAACGCTGCAAAAATGGATATACCAGCAAAATCGGAAGCATCGACACCATTATTTTCGCTGCATTTAATGTTTTATCAGACATTTTGGCAAGCAGCTCGGCGTTAGAGGAATCGATCAGCTCTGGCGAAAGTTGAACGACCAGCTGCTGAATATACGTTTGCAGCGGATAATTTTCGACACTGCGCATAAAAAT
Source organism: Paenibacillus sp. GXUN7292 (assembly GCF_050864975.1). Taxonomy (NCBI): domain Bacteria; kingdom Bacillati; phylum Bacillota; class Bacilli; order Caryophanales; family Paenibacillaceae; genus Paenibacillus; species Paenibacillus sp. GXUN7292. The sequence goes on from NZ_JBOZWO010000004.1 coordinate 105,401, forward strand.
CATGCCGTCAAAGAAGGAATTCCAATGGTTGACGACACTGAACAGTGTGACCGTCGCCATTGCAGGCAGCGATAGCGGCAAAAACACCTTGAACAGCATATACCACGGTCCTGCCCCGTCGATCAGTCCTGCCTCGCTTAATTCCTTTGGTAAATTTCTAAAAAAATTCATGAGCAAAATAACATTGAACACCGGCACAGCGCCAGGCAGCACAAGCGCCCAAAGCGTATTAAACATGCCGAGCGATTTGACAACCAAATACAATGGGATAATCCCGCCCGTAAACAGCATATTGAATAAAATAAACCACATATAGTAATGTCTCATCTTAAATTCCTTCCCGCTTCGCGAGAGCGGATAAGCAATTAGTACCGTCAATATAAAGTTAATCGAACCGCCGAGCAGCACTCTTTTGAGCGATACTAGAAAGGCATTAAGGAAATGCGGATCATCAATAATTTTACGATAGGACTCAATATTGAACCCAACCGGCCAAAAGGTGACGAAGCCTCCCGCCGCTGCCGACATATCACTGAAGGAAACGGCTATCGTATGAATGACAGGCGCAAGCGAACTAAACGATATAGCAGCCATCATTGCGATCAAAATCCAGTTCCAGGCGCGCGCGGAAATTGTTTTATCTTGTACCAATTACAGAACACCTCCCGTCAGTCATGCACAATTTAAAAAATGCGATAATTAGCAAATTGATAAGCCAGCCGATACGATACAATAATGAGCACAAATCCAATGACGGACTTAAGCAGCCCAACAGCAGTGGCGAAACCGTACTGTGCTTGAACGAGCCCCACCCGGTAAACATACGTATCGATTACGTCACCCGAAGGATATACAAGCGGATTATACAAATTAAAAATTTGATCAAAGCCTGCGTTCAAAATATTGCCGATGCTAAGTGTTGCCAGCAAAATAATTGTTGGCAACAAGCTTGGCATCGTAATGTAACGGATTTTTTGGAAGCGGCTTGCGCCATCTATTTCAGCAGCCTCATACAGGGTTGGATCTATGCCGGCAAGCGCTGCCAAATAAATAATAGCTCCGAAGCCGAAATCCTTCCAAGTGTCTGAGCCGATAATAATCCAAGGAAACCAGTCATTGCTCGCGAGAAACATAATTTTCTTTCCGCCCATTGCTTCAATGGCGCCGTTTATGATGCCGTCCATAGACAGCATTTCAATCAGCACGCCTGCGAGAATAACCCAGGATATAAAGTGCGGCAAATAAACGATCGTCTGCACCCATCTTTTGAAAATAGCATTTCTTAACTCATTAAGCAGCACAGCGAAAATAACGGGCACGACCAGCCCCGCAACGATTTTACCCGTAGCGATGAATACTGTATTAAAAAAGATGACTCTGCTGTCTTTGATTTGAAACAGATAGGTGAAGTTTTCAAGCCCAATCCAAGGTGAGTTTTTTATTCCCTGTCCTATATTAAAATCTTGAAAGGCGATCATAACGCCAAAGAGCGGTATCGTGGAAAAGATGATCAGTAGAACGATACCTGGAAACAGCATCATATGATAATGCTTCTGAAAGCTTTTCATCGTATCCTCCCCGCCTCGCTGTAGAAGTAGAAAAGCATCACCAGATCTGCTCGTGATGATGCTTTTCTGATATCACTCTTATTTCATTTCGTCATTGATTTCCTTCGTAATTTCGTCGCCGCCCTGAGATTTCCAATCTGCAACAAACTTATCGAAATCATCCAGCGGCTTATTGCCCATAACGATTGCAAAGAACATTTCATCCTCTAATTTTTTCAGATTTGCCCATTTGCGGTCCATCGTCTTGGTCGTAATCGTAAATTCATTAAACAGCGAGTTCATCGGCAGCTTTAGCATTTCCGCAGGCTCTGTATAGCCCCAGAACTTGCCCCAGCCTGCCAGGTCGGCTCTAGGCGCTGCTTCATCTGCTTTGGCAAAATCATAAAGAATTTTCATCTCTGGCGCCAAAGTACCCGCATCAACGCGTCCGGCAAGTGCATCTGCCAATATATTTGACTTTCTTTCTACAGCATCCGCATAGTCGAATGTCCCGTTGCCAATTGGCCAAAACTCTGTGCTGATCGTCGTATCCAGCTTCGTTGCATCCGGATCAGCTTTTCGTTCTGCCCGAATATAATTGTTAGCGTATACGACTGCCGCCTCAGGATGCTTGAAGCCCTTCTTCACTACGATAAATTTCTGGCTGACCGGCACCTGTAAATTGTTAATTTGTCCTTTTTCATCCTCCAGCATATACACTTTAAATACAGCATTCGGATCATTGGCATACGTGTCGCGAACGACGCCGCCCGACCACCATGGGCCAAAGAACATGCCTGCTTTGCCGGAAATAACCGTCTGATCCGTATCCTTGCGCAGCGCGAATTCCTTATCAATTAAGCCGGTCTCATACATTTCGCGGATTTTGCCAAGCGCTTGCTTCGTTTCCGGCTGAATTGAGCCATACACGATATTGCCGCCGGCATCCTTAATCCAGTTGCCAGGATAAGCGCGGAAAGTAGCATACAGCCCTTTCAAATTATGACGGCCCGCTTTTTGCAGAACATCCAGTCCGTCCGCAGTAAGCCCGATTGTATTGTCACCGCCCATTTTGTTATCCACAAATGCCTTCGCTATTTTCTCTACATCAGCGAGTGTTTTAGGCCCTTCAAGCTGCAGTTTGTCTAGCCAGTCCTGGCGTACAAACAGCATGCTTACGGAGTCTGCCTGCACAGATATGTTCGGAATGGCAAGCAGCTTGCCGTCAATCGTTGCTTTTTCAATCGCCTTATTGTTAGTGGAAGCGTACAGCTCCTTTGTAAGCGGAGCCTGGTACTTCTCAAATACTTCTGTCAAGTCCTCTAATTGGCCGGCGCGGGCGAGCGTGCGGAACGTTTGCTCGTCTACGATCATTACATCGGGGATATCGCCGCTGCCAATCGACAGCTTGGATTTTTGCTCAAAATCATTGCCTGAGGCGTACCATAATATTTTGACGGAAATATTGGACTTTTCTTTTAAATACCTCGAGTATTGATTGTCCTCTACTGTATCGCCTGACGGCAGCTTAGCATCCGCCCCGACATGCTTGAACGTTGTGAACTCAACAGGCTCAGGCAGACGGTAAGGATCGATCTGCACCTCGGCATCAGGCTTTTTGGTCTCTGCTGCTTGCGTGGAAGCAGGGGCCGGGCTTTTTTCACCGCTACTCGTACTGGTTGGTGTCTTTTCACCAGAACAAGCTGCCAACAATAAAAATAAAACGAGCATTACACAAATGAATCCGAGCATTTTAGATTTTATCAACTTAAACCCTCCTCACTTGTAATCGCTTTCAAATGTATTATATAAAACAAAAATGCCCGCAGGTGCTATTATACGTCCTGAGTTGCGGCTCAAAACGTCTCATTACTGCCTGCAGGCGAACCTTTTAAAAGATCATATTGCACTTTATTGAAGATTATTTGTGACTTTTCTGCCCAGCTTTCCGGTAATCTCTTGGCAACAGCCCTGTAGTCTGCCGGAATACTTTTCCAAAATACCGTTCATTTGGATAGCCGGATTGCGAAGCGATCCAGCTTATGGAACGATTGGTCTGGCTAAGCAAGGTTTTGGCATGCTCAACTCTTATATCTCTTACAAAATCCTGAAAAGTCGTGCCGACAATATCACGAAAGCAGCGGCTGAAGTAGCTGCGGCTCATACAAACCCTTCTGGCAATGTCGGGAAGCTGAATGTCATGCTTGAGTTCCTGCTTCACATAGTCGACAGCCTTCATAATACTGGCTACTACCTCCTCCGAATAAGGCAGCCCGCCGCCTTCCTGCTGCATGCGCTGTCGCATCATCTCAAGCCAGTCCACCCATTCCTGCCATATTTGCGGCTTGCGCTGCTCATCAAAACCGATAATCGACCGGTCGAAGTATTTGCTCCATTCCTCCATCGCAATATACAGCATTTGCTCCAACTGGCCTAATGGCAGCCGAATAGCTGCGGTTTGCTCCAGCAATCGTTCAAACAATTCCTTATCCGTTATCCAGGAAAGCTGCGACCAGGAAACGCCTAACTGTGTAACGTCCTCCTTGCTCACTTGCTGTACGTCCTGCAAACAGTCGACAGGCAGCTCATAGTAGTGCTTGCCCGCTTGAAACTCATAAAACATTAATCGCTCTCCGTCCATGCGCAGCCTTCCCAGCAGCTGTTCCTTCTGCAGCCCTTTTACGCCTTGCCACATCACGTACACTTGATCCAGAGCATGTTTATCTTTTTGCCCCGTCGCTCCCTGCCATGCCTCTTTTTGCAATTCATTCACATCTTTACCCTCAATGATCGTCCATACTAGCTCTTTCTCCTGAGGCAGCAGCCTGGATACCGTACATATCGCATCTTGCTCCATCACAGAGTCCATATGAGCCTGAGATTGGGTATGGACAGGCAATTGCTGGTCATCGATGCGGCTCACAATCCGCTGCAAAATAGACTCCATCTGATCGCCTTCAAGCTCCAGCTTTGTAATATAATCCAATGCCCCAAGTCGAAGCGCATCCCGGATCAGCTCAAATTCATGATGAAAGGTCAACACAACCATATGAATACGCGGATACCGTACTTTAACCTGCTTCATCAGCTCCAGTCCCGTCATAACAGGCATCGCCAAATCGGTTATAAGCAAATCTACCGTATGCTTTTCAAGCAGCTCCAAAGCTTCCAGCCCATTGCTTGCCTCGCAGGTCACGGCCATGCCGAATCGCTCCCAAGGCATAATTCGAATAAACCCCTGTCTTACCAAATAATCATCATCAACGACCATCACGTTACGCACCTTGCTCTTCCCCCTTTACAACGATCGGCAAACATAAAGTAATAATCGTTCCCTTGCCCAAGCTGCTTTGTATATCCATACTGGCTGTACCGGGAAAATTCAGCTCAAGCATGCGTCTTACATATTGCCAGCCGATTCCCATGCCCGTTCTGCTCGCGATACCGTCCTCTCCTGCCAGCATGCGCTCAACCTCATCTTCCGTCATGCCATAGCCATTATCGCGTACGGCAATTGTAATATGCGTGGCGTTTTCCTCTCGAACGATAACTTCAATAACCCCCTGATCTCCGCCCTTATTTTTCAACCCATGAGAAATAGAGTTCTCAACAAGCGGCTGTAAAATAAATCTTGGGACTGGCAGCTTCAGCAGGTCAGGATCTGCTTGTATCTGCACATCAAACTGGAAGTTATAGCGTACCCCCTGCAGCATGACATAATTTTTGAGCGCTGCTATTTCCTCCTCGATCGGTGCCATTTGCCCTTTTCCAAGATTATAATGAAGCAATCTATTCAATGTAGAAACGAGCTTGTCTGTCTCATGCTGCCCGTTGACTCTCGCCTGCCAGCGAATTGTATCTAGCGTATTATGTATAAAATGAGGGTTGATTTTATACAAAAGATTTTCGATTTCCAGCAGCCTGCGGCTCTCTGCATTGTGATCAATATCTGTAATCAGCTCATCGATACGCAGCCGCATCGTTGAAAACTCATGATGAATTTCTGCAAATTCCAAAGCAACATTTTCCTTCAGGCTCGGGAGCTCTGACATTCGGCCGTTTTTTAACCGCCGTATATTTTTTTGCAAATGCAGAAGCGGCGAATAAATCATCCGCCAAATAATAAACGCAAGCAAACAGCCGACAATAAGTGACAATGCTGCAAAAAATACAAACTGGCTGATCCAGCGATTAATTTCGCGCTCATAGGTTGATTTGGATATCGCCGCTACAATCCTCCACGATTGATTGCTCAGCTCTTCAAAAACATAATAATCCTTTTGCATACTCGCTTCCTGGTAAGACATATCGATCAGGCTGCCTGCTGGGAAATCTTCCTCATTCTCGCTATAGGCGATGCGACCGTTCGTATCCACAAAAAAATAAAACGTATCCTTGACCATATCGTCTGTATTCAATATGCGATCCGTCAATTTAAAATCAGTTTCCATATACAAATAAACATCATCACGATTGGGAAATTCCACCTTGCGCACAACAGAAAGCACCTTGTAGCCATCCAGCGGATTAAGGGACAGATGCGGCCCGTAATAAGTAAATTTCAATTGCTCCGCCAGCAGCGGCAGCTCAAAAATATTAAAATCTTCTCGGACATGTGAGTTTTGAAATATCGTTTCATTCGTTTCGGCGATATAATAAAAAATTAAGCCAAGGGAAGGATTTGTGAAGTGGATTAAGCTAATCTCGCTCTCGATTTCTTCGTATAGCTGTTTCTTCTCAAACAAGTTGCTAGTCGTAAGATAGGCATTGATTTTATTGCCTATGCGGCCTTCAAACACAAGCTGCTGAGATGCATGGTTCAATTGACTGAGCGTATTTTCAAAGGAAAGACGGACATTATGAAGATTGCTCGTAATACCTTTCTCGGATCTGTTTTTCAAAATAGCATACATGGAGGAATAGGTAATGGAACCGATAAAAACTAGCGGAAACAAGGAGCAAAGCAGGAGAAGCACGATAAGTCTATTTTTCAACGTTTTAGGAAAAAGCATCTGGCGACCTACTTTCCTTAATAGAAGTCGAAGAATAATGCGAAAAGGCGCTGAATAGAATTATTTGCATAATACACCAAGGAATACAATCTTTCAACAATAATAACTAGATACTAGGTTAAACGGCTCTACCGTCCTTCGCTTTAACGAAGGCGAGTTTACCGATGAGATATAGGACAAGTATAAGGTGAAAACTTGCAGTTGTTTCAATATTTTAGAAAGCACCGATTCGTATGGCAAAACACACCCTTTCATCAACTGCCATAATTGCCCAACGGTTGCCAGAGAGGCTATTTCGATTATTTTAGCTTATTTGAGAATGTAATGGTTGTCACGAGCGCTATTATACCCTTTCTCAAGCAAAATCAGTGCTTTTTGGGAAATTAAGCGAAATTGCAACCGTTAGAAAATTTAAACCATCAAATTTGCACGAATAGCGTTTGTGGCAACCCTTAGAAGTTCATCAATTGCGAAAGTTGAGTTAAAATTATTAGAATTTAATAAAAAAATATCCTCTGCCCAGGGAGCAAAAGGATATTTTTTACTGTTATTGCTTCTACTATTTTTCTTCAAAGCTATTGATTTTCCACTGGCCGTTCTCGCGCACAACCGTCAATTCTACTTCTATTTTGCCCGCTTCGCCTGTGCTCGCCATCCCTATTATATTCCCTTTTACAAGGCAAGAGTCTTCGCCCTCTATAGCAATAGAATCGATATCAATTCTTTCCGGCCAAGGACTGGATAGCTCCCTGCCTGGGACAAGCTCCATATTTTGCTTCCACTTCGCCATCTGCTCAGCTGTGACATAAGGCGCATAAAATTGATCCATCAACGCTTCGGTCTGTTCTGCAGGCACGGTTGCAATTCTGACTTGCTTTAAGCTTTGGCCAAAGCCTTCAACAACCGCCGTTACTTGATCCTGAACAACCCTTTCATCCGCTTTTTTAGCAAAATCCTCGAAATCCTTTCTTTTCTCAGTTTCTGCGAAAAGCGGCTGCTCTGCTCTCGCTTGCGCCCACTCCCTTGTGTAGAACAAGCTGCTCTCTTCCGGTTCATCTTTGATTTGAAACACAATCTCCCCTGCATTGCCAATCAAACCGAACATCAGCAGCGCATTTCGATGAAATTCAGGCGCAGCGAGCGCTAGCTGCTGAGCAGGAGTTAACCCGTTAGCAGCGGCTGCAGCTTCTTCGTTTATTGCAATATATACGGTCAAGCCGAATGGCTCTTTTTCGGTTTGAAGCTGAATATGGTCATATTTAAAAGGCGCTGGATATGGCAGTCCGCCGCTAATGCTGCTGACCTTGCCTGCATCGCCGATATACGGCGTCCGATTCTTCCAGGCCTGTTCATACTGTCCTGCCGGCTCCATTGCTCGCAAAGGATTCGATAACAGACTGACGGCAAAAATAATAAGTAGCGCGGCAGCCAGACTGCCCAGCCAAATAACAGGTTTTTTATAGCTCATAATATTTCTGATCCTTCCTTTTACATCGCTTTCGCCAAAAGAGATCGGGCTTGGAAAACCGCTTTGCTTGGCTGCCATAGACAGCAAGGCGTAAGAATATGCGGCGCGTGCATCTCCCTTGGACTTTTTCATTACACTCTCGTCACAAGACATCTCCATATCCTTGATCATCCAATTATAGGATAGCCAGGCTAGTGGATTAAACCAATGAATAATAGTGATTAAAAAAGCAATCGGTTTCGTCAAGTAATCGAACCTGCGAATATGGGTCTGCTCATGCTGCACAATGTATGACAGCTGTTCTCCTGATAATCCAAGCGGTAAATAAATTTTCGGCTTAATCAGACCCAGCACGAAAGGCGCACTAATCCGATCCGACTCAAACACATTGCCCTGCACCTTTGTCGCTGTCGAAAGCTTCCTATACAGTCTTACATACGAAATGAAAGCATACGTCGCCAAAACAGCTATTCCAGTCAGCCATACGAAAGCTGCCGCATACAAAATAATATCGATTGGGTCTATAGAATTGGCTGGTTGCGCAGCAGGCAGTGAGGATTCGATCACCTTGTTCACGGATTGATCGATTACGGCGATGCCAGAATCGATACTTGGTGCAGTTGAATATTGATAAGGAATCGTATTGGTGTTGATCGGCATCATACTGACATTACTTTCGAACGACAGTGGAATAATTAAACGAATGAACACAATAGCCCACAGCGCATAAGCAAACACAGTCGGCAGTTTCAGCTTCTTTAATACAAAGCCGGCAATCATGACAAGTATAGCGGTATAGCTTGCCACAATACTCAAATTCAGCACCGCAATGAACAGTTCTGTCATTTGATTGCACCCTCGATCATTTTCTTAATTTCCTCCGCCTCTGCCTTAGAGAGCTTCTTATCCTTCAAAAATGCAGCAATAAAAGTAGGCAAGGAATTGTCAAAAGCTTTTTCCAGCAAAGCCTCGCTTTCGTACTTCTGGATCTGCTCGCGCTTTACGAGTGATGTGACAGTCGCTTGCTCATTTTGCAAAAGGCCTCTCTCGACAAGCTTGCGGATCATATTATAAGTCGTTGATTTCTTCCAGCCCAGCTCCTGCAAGCAAAGCTTGGACAGCTCAGTTGAATTGAGCGGCTCATGCTCCCACACTAAACTAATAAACTTATACTCCGCATCGAATAATTTGTGCTCCTCCATATTTCCCCCCCCAATCTCAATCAAGGATAAACGGCTCCGCCGTCCTTCGCTTGAACGAAGGAGGCGCGTTTACCGATGAAGTATAGGAACAGGTATAAGGTGAAAACTTATACTTTCCTATACTTCAAAAAAGGTTTATTACAACAAACCATCTATAGATAGTTTGTCACAACAAACCTCTTGCGTCAAGCACATTTTTTCAAAAAGAAAACCGCCCACTTTAAAGTCGGCGGTGTCATGGCGTAAAGTTCATTATTAATAATTTACGTTTGCGTCAGGAGCTTTGTCCGCTACGAGATTCAATATGATATTATGTTCCAGCAGCGCCTTCAGTCCGCAGAGCACAATCATGTATCCGCCCATATCATCAACAGCTCGATTTACGATTTCGTTTCCATTTCCTGTATATCCTGAGCTAGTAATCGCAACTAAGGTTTCGTTTTCAGCTCTAGAGGTAAATATCCACTCGGTCTCTGTGCTATCCGACCATTGGATTCGAATTCGCTTATTATTCTCGATTTCTTTTACAAATATATCATCGGAAACACCGTACATTTCCCAGTCCCATCTTACTCGGCTTCCCGCTTCTAATCTTCCGCTGCTTTTTGTAAACCAAAATTTTGTAGTCATAGACGGGTCGGTAAAAGCCTCAAAAACCTGTTCAACAGACTTTCTAATCATCATTTGTGCAGTAACAACTGGTATATGATTCAAGGTTGCCATTACGGTTGCCCCTTTCGTTATTCTAAAGATTGTTCTACTATAGCATTTCCTTCCGTTTGCTGTCTAAACCAGCAAGCAAACGTAAGGCTCGGAACGATTAACCACTTGTCATTTCATCAGCCATTGCAACCAGCTTATTCATTGTTTTCCAATTGCGCGTCGTAGCAGTTGTTCCCAGCTTATCCATTTGTATCGAAAGCTTGGAATTGCGAACGCTTTGGTCAAACAACAAATACACATCCCTGCCCCCAATAACGAATTGCTCGCCTGGTGCCTCCACAAGCTTAAGCTTGTCCACTTTTTCTTGCACAGGCATGCCAAGCAGCATCGTCACATACAAGCTTTGAAACTCTGAAGCACCATCGGCTTGGACAATTTGTTCATCCGCAAACGGGCAATCTGCAACAATTTTTTTTAATTCATCTGCATTTCTAATGACAACCTTTATCGACAGCTTGAACGCCTCTGCGATCATCGCTTCAAGACGATCTCTCAGCTCATTCTCGCTTTCATTAGAGGTAAGAACGATATTGCCGCTTTGGATATACGTTTGGGCATTGGCATACCCCAGCTTCACCAGCTCTTGCTTTAAATCGGCCATCTTAATTTTATTGTTTCCTCCAACATTAATGCCCCGCAAAAGAGCTATGTAAGTCGTCATTTAGCGATCACTCCCAAAATGGAATTATTTTCATCATACCTAAAGATGAGTGAGCTCGCAATAAGTCAAGGAATCTAACCTTCTGCCACATAATAAAAGCTATCCGGCCAGTTTGAGGGAAACTGATCAGATAGCTCAATAGCCAGAAGTTTGAGTTTGATTGTTGCATACAGCTTATTTACTTGTGCATTGCTACTCGTCCTTGAATTTAAAACTGCGAGCGATATAAATAATAGGCGTTGATGCTACAGAAATAACAAATTTAATTAAGAAAGTCGTTATAAATATTTGCCACCATATATCGAAGCTGTAATCCCATGCAAAAGCTATTGTGCAAAAGACGAGGGAATCTACCAATTGACTTACGCTCGTGCTTCCATTGTTGCGTATCCAAAGCTGGTGCGGCTTTGGAAACATCCGTTTGAGCATGGAGAACAGTCGAACATCGAGAAACTGGCTTGTAAAATAAGCAGCTAAGCTTGCTATCATCAGCTTTGGCAGCATGCCGAAAATCACTTCCAAATGCTCTTGGGCAAAATCTTCCGCCTGCGGCTGAAACACAAGCGCCATCTGCATCACAATCGTTGTCATAATTAAGGTGAAAAAGCCGAACCAAACCGCCTTGCGCGCCTCTTTTTCCCCATACTTCTCATTCAGTAAATCCGTCGTTAAATAAATTGTGCCGTACATCGTGTTACCAAGCGTCATTACTAAGGTGAACATTTCAATCGTCTTTGTCACTTGAATATTCGCCAGCACAGTGGCAATTCCTACCCAAGCATACAAGCCATTGCGCCCAAACATGCGATAGCAAATAAGAAACAGCGCAAAATTGACGAGGACAAAAAACACACCCCATCCAAAATTAAACATTTATACCTTTCCTCCTAGTTTTGGTTACGCGGGAGTTTTCGAACCGCGCTTGGCGATGCCAAGTCATATTAAGACTTCATGTATAACGGGCCGGTTTATCCGAGTCGATCTGGCAGTTCGATGCCCAAGTAATAGAATAACTGTGCACAGGCCCAAAAAGCAAGCCTTGTTTCCAATAAACCGCCTCCAAGTAATCCCAAACTGGCTGAGCTTAATATTGTTTATTATCATTCCTTTTCACTTCTTTGCCATTCAAACTGTTGTAAATATGAAAAAAAGAGGGCTTCCTGTAAGCCCTCCCCGGTTTCTAGCTACTTTAGTTTATTGCTTAACGTTTCAAGATGATTGGCTTCTGAAAGCCGCAAGTAATCATCAATCCGTATAAAATCAAATTCCTTCATTAAATCCTGAACAGTGAACTCATTGCTTTCACTGGATATCAGCACTGCGCCTAAATTGCCTGGATCAACAACCTTTACCTTGCGGCCGTACTTTTCTCGCATCTGATGCAATTTATCATAATGGTTATCAAGATGTATAACGGCACAATCCAAATTGACAGCTTGCGTTACGTAATCATAATAATTAGTCGATGCAGCAAGCTGTTCGCCAAGCGGTGATAAAACGGTACTGAGAGGCTCGAATGCAATGGCGCCTACAAAGTGCGCACGGCAAGAATAAGCCCAGTATACCTGCATCAAGCCGCCATGGTACATAGAACTGAATACGATCAAATCCGGACGCAGCATCTCGTATTTGCGGCGCAGCGCATCATAGTTAAGATCGAAGCAAATGGCAAAGCCGACTGTGCCAAAATCACATTGCAGTACTACAGCATCTGTTCCCGCGACTATCCCATCAGATTCGGTTTCACTTGGGACAACTGGGTAATTTTTATCGTAATAGCCTACTGTCCGGCCATTTCTATCAATTAATGCTGCAGAATTGCGATAAGTGCCGTCATCAAGCTCTCTGCAATGAGGATACACGATATAACACTCATTATTTCTGGCAAGCTCAGATAGAGCATTCAGCACGCGATTGCCTCTCGCTTTATAAAATGCCTTTTTTTGCTCGCTTGTAAATCGGTCTGGCTTATCGCATAATTCAGGCAAAACAATAAGATCCGGCTGGTCTGGCAGCACCTGCTGTATTTTTGAGGATAAGTGCTCAATCACGATAGGAACAGCCTCTTCCATCGACAGCTCTGGTGCAACTATCGCACTGTAAGGGCCTATCGTACTAATCGTTACATATCTGGACATGTGTTCCCTCCTGCCATGCATATATTATTAACTCAGCATGTTGTTGCGAATCAGGCAATCGATGATAAGTGCTCACGCTTCACTTCCCCGTGCAGCGGTTTGTTTTCCATAAAGCTGGCCAGTTCGTGCATCAAATATCTTCCAATACGGTAGAGGCCATTATTTACAGCTCCTGCTATATGCGAAGTCAAGATGACATTTGGCAAGCTGCGAAAAGGATGGTCCAACGCCGGCGGCTCAGGTTCAGTCACATCCAAGCACGCTGCCTTTCTCAAGCTCCTTAACGAGAGCTTCCTCATCAATGACTGCACCTCTGGATGTATTAATAATAATACAATTATCCTTCATCAGTGAAAAGGCTTGTTCATTTAACTCTCTGAGCTTATTCAAAGCATCCTCCTTACTTTTGGATACGGTCATTGAACGGCTCGAACAAAAGCTGACAAATCAGGAATAAGCTTTAGAATACGCACAAAAAGAAGATCGCCTCCCGCCTTAATAAACAGGCAGTGGAGGCGATCTTCTTTTTTTGTATCAGAGCTTACATATACAAGCCGTTAAACTGCGGCAATTTCATTGCTTTCGCCACGTTCGTTGCGATGGCTGATAATAAAGTACGTCAGCGTCAGCGCTGCGAACACAACCGCGTAAATGCCAAGCATTCCTGCATCGCCCCACATGCGGGTAATATCACCGCTGGAGATCACGTCCTTGAGGCCGGCTACGGAATACGTCATCGGCAGCCAAGGCGTTACATACTGCAGCCAGCCAGGGATCAGCTCAAGCGGGAATGTGCCGGCGGAGCTGGTAAGCTGGAGAATCAGCAGCACGATCGCTACGAAACGTCCAGGGTTGCCCATCGATGCGACAAAGAACTGGATCAGCATCATGAATGTGATGCTTGTTACAATTGAGAACAGAATGAACATGCCCATGTTCTGTACTTCCAGGTTCAAGAGGAAGATCAGCGCGGCATCCGCAATCAGCGCCTGAATCGCACCGACCAGCATCAGCATCAGCGCCTTGCTCCAGAACCAGCTCCAGCCGTTGGCCGGCTTGATAGCCGGTTCGCGTACTGAATAAACAATCGTGATCAGCAAAGCCCCGACATACAAGCCCAGAGACAAGAAGTAAGGCGCAAAGCCCGTACCGTAGTTTGGAACCTCTGTGACACGGTCTACGTCAAGCTGGATGGGTTCGGCGAACATGCCGACCATATCGTCCGTCAGCGACAATTCCGAAGTTTGCGTAGTAGCGTCGCTCAATTTTGAGGACAGCTCATGCGTGCCATCTTCCAGTTCAACCAAGCCGGATGTCATTTGAGTTGCGCCTTCTTCAAGCTGCTTCGCTCCAGAAGTCATGGATCCGACGGATTCGGCAAGCTTGCCCAGGCCTGCGGACATTTCGGCAGTGCCTTCTTGCAGTTTCCCAAGTCCGCCGCTCAATGTGGTTGCTCCAGTCTTGGCTTCACCAAGTTTGGTCTGCAGGGTGCCCGCTCCGGTAGTCAATTGCTTTAAGCCGGCTTCCAGATTGTTTGCGCCCGCCAGCAGCTCTTGCTGGCCCGCCGCCGATTTCTCCAAACCGCCCGACAGCCCTTTGCTTGCAACAAGCAGTGCCTGGAAGTTCGGGTCGCTGGCCAATGCTTCGTTGTTAGCGGCCATTCCTTCAAGTCCTGCCGCCAGGTTTGCTGCGCCCTGCTTCAATTCATCAGTGCCGTTAGAGGAAGCCGTCAAGCCGTCCGCCAATTTCGATGCGCCGTCCTGCGCGTTTGCAGCGCCGCCAACAAGCTGTCCGCTGGCATCCGTCAACTGCCCAAGGCCGCCTTCCAGCGCCGCAGCCCCGTCCTTCAAATCGGAGGCTCCGCTTTGAAGCTGCTTGCCCGCTTCATTCAGCTTGGCTGCCCCCTCCTGCATCGATACTGTACCGCTAGTCAGCTTACCGAGATTCGCCTTCAACAACTCTGCGCCGTCTTTCGCTTTTGTTGTGCCATCGGCGATTTTGCCTGCGCCGTCGCTGGCTTGGACAATGCCGTCCGCCGCCGATTCCAGCTTCTCGAATACGGTCCGAGTGTAAACTTCCGTTACTTCCTTGTTCAGCATCGCTTTCATTTGCTCTACAGCCGTGTTGCCGATTTGGGCGGCCAGGAAGTTATAGCTTTCATTCGGAAGAAATAAAAGCTTTGCCGCCTCCGGCTTGTCTGATGTCAGCGACGTTGTTTTTTCTGAAAAATCCTCCGGAATTTCAATCGCCATATAATATTTATTGTCTTTCATGCCTTGAACCGCTTCTTCCTTGCTTACAAAGGACCATTGAAACTTCGGATTTTCCTTTAATTTTTCCTCGAAGTCGTCTCCGATATGCATGACTTTGCCTTGAAACTCAGTGCCCTGATCCGAATTTATAACCGCAACTGGCAGCTCTTCCATTTTTGCATATGGATCCCAGAACGCTCCCAAAAACATCGCGGTATACATAACCGGCACGGTCAAAACAGCGATAACCGGAATTAGCACCTTTTTATTGCGTGCAATTGCCGACAATTCTTTGCCAAATTGCCGCAAGCCTTTCATTTTCATAGTTATCCACTCCTTAATATTGTTTGTTTCTTCATCAGCTTGCTTATTCAGTCCGCTCCTCAAAAACGACAATAAAACCGATTGACCAGAACGGACAACTGGTCATTTTAAGCCGTAAAAAAAGGCATCCCGCTTACGCTGGCGCCAATCCCTGTTCCAGATAAAACCTCAGTTTTTCCGCAACCTGGTCTTTTTCCAAAGGCTTATGAATCTTTTGCCACTCGACGGTGAGCGCCATGTACAGCTTTAACATAACAAAAGCCGTCAATTCCGGTTCGCATGGCTTGATTTCGCCTTTATCCACCGAGATTTTCACCAGATTCGCAATATAGCCAACTACGGCCCGCTCCAACTGCTGCAAACCTTCAACCGCCATCGGAGTTCCGATTTCCCGCACTTCCTGGGATAGCTTGAGCGCCAGCTCATGCTCCTCGCGGAAATCAAGCAGCAGTTCCAAGGCCGCGTTCAGATTATCGAAAAACGTTCTGTCCGGATCGATTACTTTCTCCGCCAGCCGCTTCACATCACCGATCATCCGATTCATAATTTCCTGGAACAGCTCTTCCTTGTTCGTAAAAAACGTATATATCGTGCCCTTGCCGACATTCGCGATCTTGGCTACTCCATCCATGGTTGTCGCCTTGTAACCGAACAACGAAAAAGACTTTGCCGCCGCCTCAACGATAAGCTGCCGCCGATCAATGGCCATTTCTAACGCCTCCTTCTTGTGAAAAGTTTGACTTTTTGACCAATTGACCAATATAAGAAAACGGTCAATTCGTTAATGGAAAAATAATATCATGCTGAAATGAAAAGTTCAACCCTATTTTGCTAAATTTTTTTTTGACAGTGAAAAATATCATTGCTGCCTATCTGACTAACTCTAAAAAGTCTCTACTTTACACTCTTGCTGCAAAACTCAGGTTGTCGAAAAACTTGTTTGGAAACTTTAACGAATGCTGGTAGCGCTATTATGCCGAAAAAGCTTGTTTAATATTTGTAACGAATCGTAGTAGGCTTATTAGCTGTATAACACTGCCAAATAAGCATTTTGTTCACTAATAGCGTCTCTACGATGCGTTAGATTTTCGAAAAGGGCTTTTTCTGCGAAATAGCGCCTTCAGAGAGACTGTCGATTCATTGTGGATAGTTGCAACAAGCAATAGAAAGGGGTATCACTGCAATCAAGATTGGGTTTCCGACCGCTGTTGTAGTCTAATTTTTATGAATAAATAAACCCCTGTAAAGGAAAAAATTAGCCTAGAAAGGCGGACGCTGCCGCTTCTCCATTCCCATTCTTGCTCTCCGTTTCCCCTTTCTCATTGCTTATCAATAGTTGCCCACAAGTAATCGACAGTCTCTCAGAATTCGTTACAAAATCGACATGGTCACACGTTCCGTTATTTGCTTTAAAACCGCCATTTACTTCATTTCGCGGTCACACGTTCCGCTATTCGGCACCAAAAGGGACTTTTCCTCGATTTGTTGGTCAATAGCGGAACGTGTGTCACTTTGCAACCTCAAAACTGCCATTTCGGGTGTAATAACGGAACCACTGACCGGCTAGAGGCGGTTGGGGCATGGAACAAACGAAACGGTTGCCAAAGGCAACCGCTGCACTGTTTATCCAACTATAATGTTTATCCAACTACAATTTAATATCAGCCTCAGCATGCTTGATCCGGTATTCTGATGGCGTCATGCCCGTATATTTCTGGAACACTTTCGTAAAATATCTGCGCTCGATATATCCCACCTGTGTGCCGATTTGCGTAATCGTTTTGTCGCTGTTCATTAACAGCGATTTGGCGATTTCCATACGCTGCCTAGTCAAATATTCAACAAAGGTTTCTCCGAAATGCTGCTTGAACAAAAAGCAAAAATAGCTGCAGCTGATGCCCAAGTGCTGAGCGATATCGTCAATGCCGAAATCTTTGTCCAGCTGCTGCTGGATATAGTTTTCAGCGGAAAACATCAGTACCTCCGAGCTTTTTTTCGTCGACAGCGAGCTGCGCGCCTGTGAAATAAGCGAAAGGACAAGCGCCTGCAGCTCCTTTACATTCATGCTCTCCTGCAGCTGGTTCCATATTTGCTCTTCCTGCTCCTGCCCCAGCATTTGCTGCTCCCGCATTTCACGAAGCAAATAGATAAGCAAATAATGAAGCAGCTTCTCTGTTCTTGCAACACTCAGCAGGCATAGCTGCGGCAGCCGCTCCTTCATACTGTTGATCACTTGGCCGAGCAGCTCAGCGCTGCCGTTGCGCAAGCCCTTGCTAAGCTCCTCAATCCATTGCCACTTTACATCGACATCAGCATGAACCGTTCGCGCCAGATCAATAGCAGCCTGATCGGCAATGACGATTGCTTCGTCTGAATTATGATAAGTCAGCTGCTGCTGCATTTGTTTGTATACAACCGCCAGTTCCGCCACCGAGCAAGGAATTTGCTTGACGCACATCCGAAAATGCACATGCTCATTCGCACGTTCTTCATCCTGCAGCTGGAACAGCATACGATTCAGCTGTTTGGACTCCATGACGCTTTCATTCGTCGTATTTGGAATGATAATGCACCATTCTCCTTCGCGAATTTGCAGCACAGCTGCCTCTTTTGCCTGCCGCTCTTCAAGCATCGTTTTAAGCTTTTTTCTAATTTTTTTATTCCAATCCTTGCGATCAGCAACAGTCCACTGGACCGAGGCATAGGCGTATTCATTAACATCTACCAAATACATAAAATAGCTGAGCTCATCCACCCATTCTTCATCCTCGCTCCAAAGCGGATGCTCTTCCTTGTAGCTTTGACCCAGCAATGATTGCAATAAGTAATTTTTATTGGCCAAGTAAGCAATGCGGTCAAATTTCTGCTCCTTCGATTGCAGCAGCTGCTTCTCACGAATATTTTTCGCAACTTCCTTAACGGATTGCTCAAGCTCCTCGTAATTAATCGGCTTGCAGATATACTCCTGCACACCATAATGAATAGCAGCCTGCGCATATTCAAACTGCTGATAGCCGGTAAGCAGCAATACCTCGCTTTCCATGCCAAGCTGACGAATTTCTTTCAGCAAAGCCATGCCATCCATGACCGGCATGCGAATATCGGTCAATATCAAGTCAGGCCGATGCTTCTTAGCTGCAGCCAGCGCTTCAACGCCATTGCGGGCCAGGCTAACAATTTCAATATCCATATCATTCCAAGGCAGCACCTTAGATAAATTGTTCAAAATATGAATTTCATCATCAACAAGCATCGCCTTTATTTTCATGCCGTCACCTCAATCCTTGTACGGAATCATACATTGGACAATCGTCCCTTTACCTGGCTCTGAGCAAATAAACAACGCTCCATTGCTGCCATATTGATAGCGCAAACGATGAACGACACTGCGCAGCCCCAAGCCGCGCTGCTCCTGATTGTCATTTTGCTGCTCAATGATATGCTCGGAATAGTCTGCCTCGGTCTGCTGAATACGCAGCAGCTGCTCAGTCGTAAGGCCAATCCCATTATCCTCTACCGTAAGCACCATATGATCGTTGCTCATGCGGCCCGACACTTTAATTTTTCCTATATAGCTTATCCCTTCAAAGCCATGCTGTATGCTATTTTCAACAAGCGGCTGCAGCGTTAGCTTCAATAAAATACCATTCATCATTTCTTCAGGAATATCGATTTCATATTCAAATAAATCCTCAAATCGGAATTTCTGAATTTCCAAATAGCTGCGCAAATGCTCTACTTCCAGCTTCAATCTAATTTCTTCACTGCCTTGAATGCTGATTCGCAAAATTCTTGCAAGCAGCAGCACCATTTTGCTCACTTTTTTACCTTCATTTTGCACGGCCAAAACGTTAATGGATTCCAATGTATTGAATAAAAAATGCGGCTTAATTTGAGCTTGCAGCACTCTTAGCTCTGCACTTGATTTATTGCGCTGCTCGTGTTTGACTTCCTCGAAAAGTTCATTGATTTTGTTCATCTGATTATTAAAGCCCTGCTGCAGCAATAGGAGCTCATCATCACCTTTTTCCTCCACACGAACAGAGAAGTCGCCATCCTCAACCTTGCGCATAAACCTTACAATAATGCCGATCGTTCCCGTAATCCGATTCATAAAGAGCAAGCTAAACATCATTGCAGTTATTAAACATAAGCCAATAATAAGCACAAACCATTTGCCAAAGGTTAACAGCTCTTTAGACAGATAGCTCCATGATGTAACAGAAACAAGACTCCAGGAATAATCCTCAATCCGGTGAATCGAAATAATACTTTCTTCCCCGTTGAATTTTCCTTTAAAGCTAGTGGACGCATCAGCCGGCCTCAAATTGTTGGACATAAACTTTTGAAGCCTTTCACCATCCAGCTCCGATTTGTAATCGTATACAATAAGCCCGTCATCATTTACAAGCAAAAACCGCGTATCTCTTGAGCTGCTTCCAAGCTCCAAGCTGTGGAAGATGCTTTCAAACTCCCAGTCTTTAATTTGAACGACAAGAACACCGACCTTATCAAGCTTGGTTAGCTCTTTAATTAATCGGATTTGAGTAAATACCCGGTTCTTGCCGGTCAATTCAGGGTATTCATACGGAGCTATCCACTTGGGCAATCCATTTCTGGCCATAACCTCGCCATATAACTCATGCTCCTTGAACCGCTCATATGGCATCGCTATAAAATCCTCTTTATTAAATATAGATATAATCCGAGACCGCTCAACATCCTGCAAATTATACAAGAAAGCATATTCGATTGCAGGATGATTGTACAACAACGAACGGAAATGCTTCTGTGTCGCATTCAAAACAAGCTGCGTAGAGCCTGATAAATTTTGCGAATTAGGGTCCTTGGCTTTAAGCGCTTCCTGAAAAACGCCCGTAGCAATCCCGTTATCCGTAACATTATCAATTTCCTTGAACACATTTTTTATGCTATAGCTGATCGCCTTCAGAGAGTATTGCGCCTCCTGGCTATGCTTTTCTTCGATCGATTTGAAGGTTACGGAAAAAGTAATCACTCCAAGAATGATTAACGGCATAATAACAAGCCCTATAAAAGCCAGAAACAGCTTATTTCGCAAATTCATAGTAATGGCAGCTCCTAATAAGCAACTTTCTGCCTAGCCCTTCACACTGCCTGCTGTTACGCCTTCAATAATTTTTTCTTGCAAAATTCCGTATATGATCATAACAGGCAGTATGCTGAATACGATTCCGGCAGACATTTGCGCATAGTTAGTATTATAAGCATCTCTAAAGCCGACCATGCCTACTGGCAATGTTCTCAGCTCTTCGCTGGACAAGAAATAATTCGCAAGCAGGAACTCATTCCAGTTGCCTAAGAAATTGACGATAAAGACCGTTACAATCGCTGGGACAGTAAGAGGGAGTATCATTTTGAAAAATAGCCCCGTCGGTCCTAAGCCGTCCATTACTGCAGCTTCTTCAATCTCTCCAGGCAAAGAACGCATAAAAGCAGCCAATATAATAACCGAAAACGGGATGGCATTGGCAACATACGGAAGAATAAGCGACATATGCGTATCAAGAATGTCCAGTCTTCTCATTATGCCATAAATCGGAAGCAACAAGGAATTATTTGGGATGAGCATGCCAATTAAAATTAATTGGAATACAATCAAGCTGATTTTGTTAAACCGCAATCGAGTAACGGCAAAGGCTAACATGGCAGCAAATAATATAGATAGACAGGCAGCAAGCACGCCAATATATAAGCTGTTCAAAAAATAAGTGCTGATTTTCGCATTTACCCATGCATTCACATAGTTGTCCAGCTGAAAGGAGCTAGGCAAGCCAAACGGATTTGCTGCAATCGCTTGATTATCCGTTTTTACTGAAGAAAATAGCACGAACAGAAATGGATACAAAATGATTAGCAAATAGCCCATTAGAAAAACATGCGGTATCGACTTTTTTAGCGATCTCATCAGTATTCAATCCTTTCGTTGCTTCTTGCAAACAATAGCTGATAGACAAGTGTAATGATCATAGTGAATACAAATATTAATACGGCAATCGTATTGCCGAAGCCATGCTTGAAGCTGGTAATTGCGTAACGGATCATATAGGTCGCCATAACATCAGTTGATCCGGCTGGACCGCCTTTCGTCATAACAAGCACGATATCCGCCGCTTTCATCGCACCTGCAATGGAAAGCATTATAACTACAGAAACGATTGGCTTAATAAGCGGCAGCGTAATACGCATCGCTCTTTGTACGCCTGTTGCCCCATCAATGGCAGCTGCTTCGTCAAGCTCCTTCGGGATGGAGATGATCGCCGCCAGCACCATAATAATGTAGAATCCTGTCCACTGCCAAGCATTCGTGATCAGAATGGAGATCATCGCCCATTTTTTCTCGGACAGCCAATAGATCGCATCGATGCCGAACAAGCCCAGCACTTTGTTGAGCAAGCCATAGTCAGGGTTATAAATAAATTGCCACAGAATCCCAATAACAGCTGTGGACATAATTGACGGCATAAAAACCGCTGTTTTGTAAAGCCCTTTAAGCTTTCTCACATTTGCAATCAGCAAAGAAAAAATTACAATTAACGGTACCTGAATCAAACAAGAAAAAAGAATAAAATAAACATTATTTAAAACTGCTTTACCAAAAGCAGGGTCCTTCAATGCAAATTTGTAATTATCCATGCCAATATAATTCATATTCTGTGAAATGCCATTCCAGCTTGTAAAGCTGTTGTTAATTGCCGTAAATATCGGATAAATAAAAAAGGCAAGAAATAATATAAAAGCCGGCAGCACGAATATTAAATAAGTGAGCGGTTTTTTTAGCGCTTTATCCATAGTGACCTCCATTGTTATGCCTTGGTTGCAGGCTCTATCTGCTATGTTACCTGCTCTTTATATATAGAAAGGGCGCTCCTACACCTTATAGCGAAAGAGGCACCCTTTCTTGGAAGGCTGCAATCTATTCATAAATGATTGCAGCCTCATCATTGGATTACTGTTGAATTACTGTTCCATTGCGTTTGCTGCATCTTGCGCTGCTTGAACGCTTTCCAGCATTTTCGCCGGATCAAGGCCTTCGCCGATTACCTGTTGAATACCAATGCTCAGCGCTGTATTTACATCAGCTTGCACTAGCGCATCAAAAGCCGGATATGAAGTTCCGATTTCACTTACCGCTCTGAAAATATCCTGCATTAGCGGATCGTCAGATGTTGTTTTCATTTGCTCCAAATCCATTTTCATTGCTGGCAGCAAACCGTCTTCCTTCAAACCGCGCAGCTGCATTTCGTCTGTCCACATATTTTTGATGAACTCTTTAACAGCCGCATGCTTACGGGGGTACTTCGCAACCGCACTGGAGAAGCCGTAACCGTTGTTAGCATCCTGCATCACTATAATTGGATCACCTGCATTTACAGGAGGCATATTGAAATACCCGATTTTCCCTACCAGGTCACCTGCTTGAGCAGGATCTCTAAATACGGAGTTAGCCCATGAACCGTCCATCATCATAATCGCTTCGCCAGTAATAACCTGGTTTCTCATGTCTGCATAGTCAAAACCAAGCTCACCTTTTTTGAAATAGCCTTTGTTTACCCAATCTTGATGCTTCGCAACAGCGCTGACCATTTTTTCGTCCGTCCACTTTGTAGCACCCGTTTTGAAACCGTACGTAATATCTACACCTGCATAGTAGGACCATAGATTGTTAGTCGTCATCAAAGGTATCCAAGCATCTTTGGAGGATTGCGCAAATGGAATTTTACCATCCGCTTTAATAGCAGCTGCGAGTTCCTCCAGTTCGGCAATCGTCGCAGGAATCTTCAGGTTTTTCTGTTCAAAATACTCTTTATTGTAAAAATATCCTTCGATTGAACCGCCAATTGGCAATCCGTATATGCCGCCTTCGTACGTGAATGGCGCCAAAATATTAAATTTCTCTTTAATGCCAAGTTCATTTAGAATATCCGTAAGATCAAGCATTAAGCCTTCTTTGGCATAAAGCGCTGCGTCCGGGCTGCCGAATACGTCAAAAATTTCTGGCGGCTTGCCCGCAGCCATCTCGCCTCTAAGCTTTTCTTTACGATTCACTTCGGAATCAACAGGGTCAAGCTTGATTTTTAGTCCAGGTACTGCTGCTTCTGTTTTCTTCACTACTTCTTCCAATAGTGCCAAACGGAATTTTTTTGATTCGCCGACTTGAGTATGTCTGATTGTAATTTCGAAAGGATCATTATTAGGTGTCGGTTCCTGTGATGGCTGAGAAGTGGTTTGAGCTGGCTTTTCAGATTCTTTCCCAGATGCCGGAGGATTGTTGGTTGTCTTGCCGCAGCCTGCTGCAAAAACGGATACGGCCGTGAGTACAGATAAAAATAATGTTAATCTTTTTTTCATCTTTGTTTCCCCTTTCAAAATTTTTATTAACGTTTACATCTTTATTATAAAAGCGCATTCATTTCCTGTAAGGAGCACAAATTTCTAGAAAGGGGATAATATTGTCTAGCTGTAAAAATAAAATATCCCTCTGACAAGCCTTATCCAGTCATAAGCCTGTATAGCATAGTATAATATGTTTTAGAAATATTATGGAGGAATTAGGAGGCGTTGCAAACAGATGAAAACAGAGCTGCGCTATACTGCGCCCAAAACACTGCTTAACAAAGGCACTGGCTTTTTGTCTGGCTACAGCCACTCCCTTAACCCCTATACGGGCTGCACGTTTGGCTGCTCATACTGTTATGTTCGGCAAATGCCGGTTTCACTTTTTCGCGATGCTGATTGGGGGCAATGGGTTGATATTAAAAGGGATGCAGCAGCCATTGTGTCAAAGCAATTAGAACGCGCAAAAAAGAAAGGGCCTGTTACCATATTTATGTCCTCCAGCACAGACCCTTATCAGCCAATTGAATATAAAGAGCGGATTACCCGATCAATATTGGAGGCAATGGTCGATCAACCGCCTGACTTCCTGCTGCTGCAGACGAGAAGTCCGCTAGTTGTTAGAGATATCGACCTGCTGTCACAGCTTGGCAAGAGCGTGCGCGTCAGCATGACGGTGGAGACGGATCGCGAGGATATAAGAAAGCATTTCACGCCTTCAGCCCCTCCTATTCCAGCCAGATTAAAGGCGCTTAAACAATTAAACGAAGCTAATATACCCGCTCAAGCTGCTATTGCCCCGATGCTTCCGAGCAGTGAGCAATTTGCGGCTCTATTGCGCCCGCTAGTTCGAAGAGTATGTATTGATGATTATTTTATGGGCGACGGAAGCGGCGGCAAACGAACGAAAAACTTAAAAATCCAAGCCCTTTATGAAGAGCTTGGATTGGAAGAGTGGTATCAGCCTGGCGCCTACAAAATGGTTTATGAGCGAATGAAAGCTATATTTGCTGAAAATGAACTGTTCATTAGTCAAAAAGGGTTTGAGCCTTAAGAAACAAGCAGCCCCTCTTTGCCCATATAGAAACCGAGACCATTGCTCACAAGGATAAACGGCTCCGCCGTCCTTTGGACAGGCGCGTGGTACGAGGAATCGATTTTGGCAAGCTCGGCAGCAATATCCTTAATATATATTGTGAAAATATTTTTTACAGCTTCCATATCCTCCGGGTTTTGCAGAAATCCTTCATCAGCTAATACAATATTAAGCGGATCTTTACTCTGGATTACAATATTACCTGCACTTTTCGGCCTTAAGTAAATGACAGCTATGTTCAACTGATCATCAGAACCGATACCAATTAGCTGTACTGCGCGTCTATGCGGGTCTTTACCGGTGGGGTCGGGCAAAAAAGCCCCGCCTGTGTATAAAGCATTTGGATCATCAGCCGGTAACGCACGGTCTTTTTTGCTAATAGAAAATGAAGCGGAATTTAATGTGTGATTTTTCAATCTTTTCCCGACGTTTGGATTATTAAATATAAGGGGAATACCGGCTTTTCTTATCGTAAAAGCAGGTCCGATTCCAGAGAGCATCAAAAGTTGAGCGCTGTTTATTCCTGCTGATACAATAACCTTCTTGCGCGCTAATGCTTTAACGCACTTCCCTTCCTCCAAAAATTGTACTCCTATAGCGGATCGATTATCAAAAAGAATTCGGACAACAGTCGTGTTATATAAGACGGTCAGCTTGCGCCCAAAAAGACCATGTCCTTTAGGCGTCACGATATCCGAAGAGAGAAATGCTGTTGAGGCACTAACCCTTTGACCGTTTCTTTTTTGATATAACTGCCAACGTGTGAACGGCCCCAGTGGAGTGTCAGGATCATTATAGTCATCAATTTTTGGAAATCCAGTAGCCCGTTCCATAGCAGTGGTTAGCTTTTCAGCCGTTGTGGTCGGATTTTTCGGAGCCTGCCTAATATCTATTCTGCCATGATAACCGCGCGCGCTTTTATTCGTTGTCTCGCCATTATATCTTTCCAATCGTTTGAACCGCTTTGTTTCATTCTCAGGCGACCACAATATACCAAGCAATGTTTCCCAATTTCGCATTACTTCCTGTGTTGGACGTACATTTTGTTCCCCATTAATGGAAGAGCCTCCGCCTGCTAGGCGGCCAGTCGTCCATTCAAATGATCGATCATCAAGCCCAGTTTGCGGTATCCCTTTCCCTTGCCAAAAATATTGGGGAGAAAAGTTTTCCTCGAGTTCAGGAGCAAAGGTCGAATTACTAATCGGTATATCTTTATCATGATTATTACCCGCCTCCAAAACAAGTACAGACGTTCTTTTATTATCAGAAAGCTCCTTAGCAAGAACAGCCCCTGCTGGACCTGTACCGACAATAATGTAGTCAAAAGTCATGTTCGTTTTCATTTAATATCTCCTTTATGATTAACTAATTCAGGGTATTACCTTGCGCGGTCAGTTGTTCCAATTACTTTAGCGACCCAACAGATATTCTGAATTAGACTCATTAAAGGAGCATTTACTTGCGTACATGCTATTATTTAGCTGCTTTGTTTACGCTTCATGCTTCTAATCAGCTGCTTCGTTTCCTTATCAATTTGCAGCGATTCTATAATTTTTTGCAGCGCCTTGTTGTAAGTGAAATCATCGAGCTTGCTGGACTGCAAATAATGCATTGTCGGCTCAGGAAGCTTTATATAGCAAATAGAAAGCGCCCATGCTGCTGCCATTTTCACATAGTACCCTTTGTGGTCCACCTCATCGATCAGCCGCAGTACACGTTCGATATAGTCAGCTTCAATATAATAGTTGAGCAGCATCACTATTCCAAAGCGTAAATCATATTCTTGATCCGATGCAAAATAGGGAAGCAAAAATTCCCATACATGTTCCTTATTTGCTTTCGTCATTTTTAATCCTGCACAAAAGCTGTCGCACACGGACCAGTTATTTATTTTCGGCACAAAATCAGCTGCTGCTTCCAGCACCTCTTCAATATCAGCTTTCAGATAACCGATAACCATACCCTGCAGCATCACTTCTTCAAAATATTCATTGTCCGCTTTAGCCAAGTACGAACGCCAATCCTGCTTGGCTAGCTGTTGGGCAAGCTTGCGCAGCTTCGGCAGGCGAACACCCAGCATATTATCGATATTGGGAATTAAAGCTGACGCGAATTTCTTGTAATCCTGGTCTGCCATCTGTATAAGCTGTTCTTTAATTGAGTTGTTCACATCATCACCGCTTTTAATTTGTTTGAATAGAGTCGACTACATGATTTTATTATCAAGAAAGATGCTCTGTTTGTAAACGGACAGCGAAATAAGACAGCAAGATAAAGAATTAGCAGCTATTAGCATCAAAAAGTTCAATTTACGTACAACAGCTGCCCTCCTCCCAAACTTGATCGCAGTAACATCTCTTTCGGTTTGCTTGTAGCCCAATCCATGGCCCAACAGCTTCTAGCCGGTCAGTCGTTCCGTTATTACTCCCAAAATCGCAGTTTTGAGGCAGCAAAGTGGCAGACGTTCCGCTATTGATCAATAAATCTCAGAAAAAGCCTCATTTAGAGCCTCATAGCGGAATGTATGTCCGCGAAATTAAAAAAATGGCGGTTTTAGAGCAAATAACGGAACGTGTGACCATGTCGATTCATTTAGGCATCCTTCGGCAAAGACAGACACTCCGCTATTCATCAAGAAATTACAGAAGCTCCTTCGTCCCCTGCCAGCAGGAAACGAAGGAGCTTCATTTTGAAATCTAGAAGCATCTCTTCTTCTTTTACTTTATGACATTGCGGATGAACTGCTCCAAAGGCTCTACATTTGTAATATTGC
This sequence comes from Paenibacillus sp. GXUN7292, assembly GCF_050864975.1. NCBI lineage: Bacteria > Bacillati > Bacillota > Bacilli > Caryophanales > Paenibacillaceae > Paenibacillus > Paenibacillus sp. GXUN7292. The sequence goes on from NZ_JBOZWO010000004.1 coordinate 132,973, forward strand.
TGTTGCAAGCGCTGCTGTCCATACACATGTAATTGCCGATCGCTTTGTAGTAATCCGGTGACGCATTGGCAGGACGCGACTTCGTAATCGCCGTGAATAGCGCTACTTCCTCGTGCCGATTACACAAGAAGCAGACACCTTTCTTAGCAGGCGTAAATCTGCCTTCAATGCCAACCGTCTCACCCTGCATAGAATAAACGATAAACAGCTTATTTTGCGCAATATCCGTCCAGCCAAGATAGGTTATGCTGTCAAGATCAACAGCAGCTGTGTCAGGCGCCTTCAGCTTCTTCACCTTTGGAAAGAGCTTCACAAGCTGCTTGCCCGTAAGTGCTGGAAACGCAAGCAGATAAGGCTTGAATGAAAGCAAATACTGCTCCAGATCCTCTACTGTATCCAGCTCAACGATTCGTACGAGCATTTGCTTTTGCTCTTCAGCAAGCTCTCCAAACGCATCCGTAATTTTAATCAGCGCGCTATGCTTGACAGCCTCGATGATTTTGAGATCAGATACTGTTTTATAGGTGTTCTGCAAATGCTTGACTTGTTTTTTAATTACATTATATTGATGGTTTCTAATAAATGGCGTTGTCATTATTACCCGCTCCTTATTTCATTTAATTAAACATAAGGTGCGAAGCCTCTTATTAGAAACGATATTCTTATTAATTGGGCGAATGTGCTACCTGCTTCATCGGCCCATGCAAAGAATCGCCCTAATCGTGGCTTCGCATGAGCAGGTTCGAGCCTCGGCAAAGTGATTTGCCATTTTTACCAACCCCCATTCATTATGTTTATTATAAAATAATTGATCGCAATATGACAAATGATTATATCTAATTGAAACAGCGGTTTGCAAAATCGTTTACATAATCTTTAAATAAACGGGCTCTTAAACGCTGTCGTTTCGTTTGCAATCTCATATAGCATCCTCCATAATGTTCCTTAAACCGCCTGGCGATCGTTACAAAAAACAAGAATAAGGAGCTTGGATATGGGAAACAATCATACATTCGGAATTGTGGACATTGGCTCCAATTCGATTCGGGTAGCTGTCTATGAAATGACCTCGGCCGGAGAATATCGGCTAATTCATGAAAATAAAGAATCTGCACGGCTTAGTCTAAAAATAAACGCTGATGGCAAGCTGTATCGTGAAGATCTAATAGGCATCATGCCCATCCTGCAGCAATTCCATCATATTTGCCTGCAATATAAATGCCGTGACATACGAGTTGCTGCCACAGCAGCAATACGGAATGCTTCAAATTCGCAAGAAATTGCGGATAGCATCCTTGAGCATACTGGACTGCAAGTACAAATATTATCAGGCGAGCAAGAAGCCTATTACGGATTTCTTGGAGTTGTCAGCAATATAGAGTACGACGACGGATTTATTATTGATATTGGCGGAGGCAGCACAGAAGTTACTTTATTCCGAGGCAGAAGGCTGCTGCATAGCATTTCCTTGCCGATAGGAGCCGTGAATGGACATACCAGCTGCGGCAAATCGCCTGAAGCGTGGACAGAACACGATATTTCAAGCTTAACGAAGAAGTTGGAGCAATTATTGGCTCAGCACAGCTGGATTATGAGCTCGCCCGGCTTGCCCTTAGTTGGTTTGGGCGGCACGATCCGCGCGCTAAGCAAATTAGATCAGCACAGAGCAAACTATCCATTAAAAGTTGCCCACCATTACAAGCTCGATCCGAATGCGATTCATTATTTTGCGCAGCTTCTGCCTTCCCTGCCTTTGGCAAAACGCAAGCAATTGGATGGGCTGTCAAAATCACGCTCTGATATTATCGCACCAGGAGTCATTATTTTAAATACAATAATGGCATACATACAAGCTTCATCGGTTGTCGTCAGCGGCACTGGTTTACGAGAAGGAATGCTGATTGAGGCTGCCGGACTAGGCGTTCCGGCTGCAGCAGAAGTTATCCCAAGGCAAACGCGCTCTCTTCTTGCCTTTCATTCTACGGCAAGGCTTGATCATCTGCTTCATGTCTACAAGCACTCGAATCGCTTACTGGACACATTCGCTCAATATACAGCGTATCCCCGGGAGTATAAGCAGCAGGCTGAGAAGCTGCTTTATGTATCAGCCATGCTATATAAAATTGGCGGAAGCATTCACTATCACCAATACGACAAGCATACTTTATATTGGTTGACGAATGCCCCTATTGCTGGTTTAACGCACCGCGAAGCTTTGCTATGCGCTAATATTGCAGCTGCTGGTTTAGGAAAAGCAAAAGCGTCTTCCTTGGCTCCTTACCGCAACTTGCTCGAGCCTGCAGATGCTGAGCTGATTGCCCAAATAGGGTCGCTGCTGCAAATTGCCATTGCGCTTAACATTAGCGAAACGGAGGCTGTGGAAGATATTGTTGCAGAAATAAAAGCAGATGCCTTGCAGCTTGAGCTGTTTTGCAGCAAACAAGCCCTGCTGGAAACTAGAGGGCTTGAAGCTGCGGTAAAGCCATTCAAAAAAGCATGGAAACTTGGCTTAAAATGGAATCTGCACCATTCAAGATAATACTAGCTGCCGATCCTTCGTTTTCTTTTTCCAGGAATGAATGTGCAGCGCTTCGAACTGGCTTCTGCAAGGCGGAAGATCGTTTGTGATCGGCTCGTACTTGCCATTTTGAATAAGCCGCTGCGCCTTTACATTATCCTTAAGCGACAGCATCAAAATTTGAATGAGCGTATCGCGTGTGTCTTGTTTGTAGATGGGACACATAAGCTCCAAGCGGCGTGTTAAATTTCTGGTCATCCAGTCCGCACTCGAGATCCAAACTTCCGGATTGCCGCCATTTTCGAAATAATAAATTCGCGAGTGCTCGAGAAAGCGATCGACGATGCTTCTGACCGTAATTCGCTCGCTAAGTCCTTTAATGCCCGGGCGCAGACAACATATGCCGCGTACAATGAGCTCAATATGCACGCCTGCCTGCGAGGCTGCGTATAGTTCATCGATCATTTCCTGATGCGATAAAGAATTCATCTTGGCGATGATTTTGGAAGGTCGTCCTGCTGCGGCATGCTCCGCCTCCCGGCGGATCAAGGAAAATAATTTATCCTTCATATCAGCTGGAGCAAGTGTAAAGGCACGCCACTTTTCCAGCGAAGAATAGCCGGTTATTAAATTAAACAAATCAGAGGCATCCTCGCCGATTGCGGCATCTGTTGTGAAAAAGCCGATATCCGTATAGAGCCTTGCCGTAATGTCGTTGTAATTCCCCGTCCCGACATGAACGTATCTTTTCAAGTCCGCCCCTTCTTGCCGTACAACAAGCAAAATTTTGGCATGAGTTTTAAGGCCGACGAGCCCATATACAACATGGCAGCCTGCTTTTTCCAGTGTTCTCGCCCATGCAATATTGCGCTCCTCATCAAATCTCGCCTTTAATTCTACTACGACGGTTACCTGTTTGCCTGATTCGGCTGCGTGCGCAAGGGCTTTAATGAGCGGAGAATTGCCGCTCACCCGATACAAAGTCATTTTAATAGCCATAACAGCATGGTCTTGAGAAGCTTGAATAATAAAATCCGTCACGGCTTCAAAGCTTTCGTAAGGGTGATAGACGAGCACATCACGCTGGCTTAAAACATGGAAGAAATCATCGTGCTTTTCGAATTCCATCGGATAGACCGGTTCTATATGAGGATAGCGCAGTTTTGCATTTCCTTTAATGGCCGAGGAAAGCTTCCCTAAAAAGCTAAGATCAATAGGACCATCAATTTCGAAAATGGTCTCTTTAATCTCAAATTCATCCTCTAAAATCTCTAGAGCAAAAGGGTGGAAGCCCTTTTGTATTTCGAGCCTGACCGGAGAGCCCCAGCGGCGCTTGCGCAGCTCCTTCTCAATCTCCTCCAGCAGATCCTCAGCTCCGTCTTCATCAATCATTAAATCTGCATTGCGTGTCAGCCGAAATTCGTCTACAGCAACCGGGGTATATCCGCTAAACAATGTATGGACATGATGCCTGATGACATCTTCAATAAGAATAAAGGATTGCTTCTTGCTATTAGAATGTTGAGGCAAAGCAATAAATCTGGATAAATTAGACGGTATTTGGACAATCGCAAACCGCAGCTCCTCCGAGATGCTTGCCTCACGCTGTAATACGACTGACAAATAGACAAACCCTGTATGAACGAGCGGAAACGGCCTGCTCTGATCAACTGCCATCGGCGTTAAAACAGGAAAAATAATATCGTGATAATAATCCTCCATCGCTTTGCGTTGTTTTAAAGAGAGCTCCTCGTATTTAAGAAACATAATATGCTCCTTGCCCAGCTGCCTGACAAGATCGCGGTACGTGCGATATTGCTCTGATACCATGCCTGATATGCGCGAATGGAGCCTTTTATAAATCCCAGAGGGTGTATAGCCGGTAAAATCCTTCTTGGCATAGCCTGCACGAATCTGGTCTTGAATGCCGGCAAGGCGAACACTAATAAACTCATCCAAATTACTGGATACGATCGATAAAAATTTCACGCGCTCAAGCAGCGGCGTGTTTGGGTCCTTAGCTTCCTGAAGCACCCGCTTGTTAAATTCGACCCAGCTTAAATCCCGATTTAAATATCGCAAACCAATTGTCTCCATATCATGTCATCCTTTAGCCATATTTACCCTTATAGTACCTCTTTCTGCTGCTTCATCATGTTGCTTCATGTAAAAATAACGTAAATTGTATGTAAAATAATTTTGAATACAAAACTTCATTCTGTATGTTTCTTGGTATCATTGTATTAGGGAGTGAGACGATGAAAAGTAGATGGTTCTTTGTAATTAGTGTTTGTTTAATTGTATCGTTTGTTCTAATTGCACTTTTCTCTAACTATAACTATCCTTCAAAAAAAGCAATAAAAAATGGAGATATTGTAGTTACTCATAGTGGTAAATATCATTTAAACAATTTTTTTGAATTTCTTGAAAAGAAGAGAAATGAGATTAGAATAGTCGTTTACACTGACGAGGGCGATCCAATTATCAAAGATCTCACACGTGGTCAAAATGATGAAATCTTTTATAAAATAGATAACTCCAGGGATAAATTTTCTGCTAGGGATATCAAAAAAGGGGTTTGCAGCAATATAAGACAAGAGCCTTTCTCTAATGAAAACATGAATGGAGTATTTTATAAATTAGATGGTTGTGAAGGCAGCCGTTCAAATCATATTCCTCTGATCTTTTTAGAAAATAGTGAAAAATAATAAACAGCTATTAACTCTTATTACCCTTTCTTTTCGCCGATTGCAGCTGGATCCATAAACATAACAACACCGTACGCTAGGAAAGCGTACGGTGCTGTTGTCACATAAAAATCCTAAATTAGCTTTTCTTAGACATCGCGAGCGTAATAATATCATGCGCCTGGATCAAGTCAGTGCTGATGCGAGCCTTTACCTGCTCATGAAGATGCTTATCCTTGCTCAAATCCTTCTTAAATTTATCAATCTCTTTCAACAATTTATCGAGCTTCGATTTCTTTTTGCCTTTATTCCAGTTTTTGTCTACATTTTGAATCATCTTATTCAGCTCTTTTTTATATTTTTCAGCATCCTTTACCCTCATGCCTTGACCTGGAACATACAGACTATCTATTTTGCGAATAATTTCGCTGTAGATTAATTTCACTGCCTTATCCGGTTCACGCCCTATCGTAACAGCGGCGTCTTTAAATACGCCTTCGCGAAGCGCTTCGTCGTAGCCGATTTTAAACAAGGTTTCGTATTCAAAAATAGCTACTCCATTAGCCGGATGTACAAAGCCGTCAGCATCCGCAGCTACTCGTACCGCATCGATCTGCTCTACCAGCATCTCCTTGGATGAACCGATATAGGCAGCAAGGCCGGTCATAACAGCTGCTTTGCCCTTGGCGAATTTGAGCGCATCAATCGTATCCTTGACCGGCAGCTCCGTGCCCGGATTGTAGGTCATAATGCCAATATTATCAAGGCAACCCCGCTCTACCCAGTTAATGGCATCCTGATAAAGCTCGGACTTGGCACGCGGATAATTCGGCCATACAGCAGCCGAGAACTCTAGATCAGCGTTCCCTTCTTTAACAGCATCTGCGATATTGTACAGCACCTGATTAATTAAATTCACACGGAATTCATTCCATTTTTTATATAAGGGATCATCAGCCGCCAGAACCAGCGGATCTTTTCCAGTTTGCTGCTTGAATAAGTCGCGGCTGATTTGCTCATACCCCGGATCCTGCCCTGGATAATACGGATCTTCAGATGGATAACGTACATAGTCTACTTGAATGCCGTCCACATCATACTTTTCAGCGATTTCACGATATACTCCGGCTAACCAGCTCATCGCATCTGGATGGGACGGACTTAAAAAATAAAAATGCACGTATGCACTGTCGCGGAACAAATGCTTGCCTTGCTTATTGGCCATTAGCCAGCCGTTCTTATACATATCCCATGTCTCCGCGTAAGATGAATCATCTGTCGCTTCTTGCTCGCGCGGCAGAGCCATATGCTGCGGAGGACGGACAAACAACGTTTTGCCCCAAGCATGAATCTCAATATTCCGCTTCTTCCCTTCCTCAACATACGTTCCCAGCACGTCCAGTCCATTGAAAGCCGGATTTAACGTAACGAGTCCATTGCTGCTTGGAAAAATAAAATGACCATCATAGTCGATTTCAACATATAGCTTATTGATGTTTACGGATAGCAAATCATCCAGAACCTTCTCAATCTCGGCACGCGACTTCTCCACTGGGCGAATCCAAGCAGCCCGATCCTCCACCCGCCGCGATTCGAATGTTCGATAATAAGCAATCTGGCTTGCTGCTTCTGCCTCTCGCAATAGCACCATGCCGGCCCGGAATTGCTTTGCATCCATCAAACTTGCCGCTGCAGTAATTTTCTGCTCAGCTTCCAAAATTTTCTCTCGCACAGCAGCTTTATCAATATCTCTGAACTGCTGATTGGCTGTCTCCAAAGCCTGCTCAGCAGCATGAACGCTGTGCTGTTCCCGTGCTACGAAAGCATCCGGCTTATACCGCACCGTCACGCTGCCGCTCTCGCTATCCCAGTGAGCATAGCCTCCGATTTTCCCTAGACGCTGCAGAAAGTCTGCCTTCACGCCATGTCCCGACAGCACAAAGCCATTAACCGGTATGACCGAATTGTTGCCGCCGGCAGACATAATACGTCCGGTATGATCAACGGCAACCTCATAGCCGTATGGGTTCGTGCCAGTAGCAGGCTGGCCATAGGCTGAAGTATATACAATGAGCTGATCAGCACCGCGAAAACCAGGATAGGGGGCATTATTCGCATAATCCCACCCGGAAGGATTGTCTTCGCGCTTCGTTGGATTGGCCGCATCCGTAGCGATGTGGCCTGCACCATACATAGGCACATTATCTAGCACGATATCCACGACGCTTTGACTCTCCATCGCTTCCCTGGCAGCCGTACGAACAGCTTGCAAATAAGGGCTGTCAATGTGAATCGAGATCACGACTCCATTGCTTGGAATTGGCGAATTATTGCCTTGCGGCTGACTTGGATTATAGTCATCAAAACGAGTAATCAGCCCGTCAATGACAGTCAGCTCGATTCCATACGGATTCGTGCCAGTCTCCTTCCACGGAAATTGATTGTTGAACAACGCAACAGCTGCTGCTGTCCGGACAGCAGGATTTACAGCAGTTATAGGAACGGTCACATTTTGAATCGTAAAATATTGCTCTGGATAATAGACAGGCTCATAGCCCGTCAATACTAAAGACTGACCAATCGTGAATGCTTCGAGCTCGGAACGCGCTGAGCCCATAGCAGAAATAACATAGCCATTAGGCGGAATATAGCTGCCGTTAGCATCCTCCTCGACTATATCCACAATCGTTCCATTTGCGACAATCAATTCGAGCAGCTGATCCTCCAAGCCAAAAGGAGCGGTGCTTTCGCCAAAATCTCTGCTGAACAAGCCGATACTTCCATCGGCCCTTGCTTCATTTATATAATCGATGACGATTGATGCTCCGTCCGGCGCGCTTATAACAACTTTATTTTGCTGCGCGTAGCCCTCCATTGACCCTATTAGTGAAAATAGCAATACAAATATCATAGTGAGCGCAATGCTTTTCTTCATCATAAATAAAGCCCCTTTCTAATCTTATAATAACCAATCTTCCAATAAAGTTAATCCTGCTATTTTATTGCTAATACTGGAAATATACAATAGAATGGTAGAAACTACAGATCATAGCTAAAGGTGAGCAGATATATGGAACAAGTGAAATGGAAGGAAACCGATGTTATCTATTATTCTTCTCGCAAATATCTGGATCAAAATGAACACTGTAAACTGTACAAAATCGATCATACCTGGGGCAGCATACAAAATCATATCCATGACTATTTTCAAATTTGGTTTGTTAAAAAAGGCGAATTTATGCATGCGATTGAAAACCAGCCATTATATAAAATGGTAAAAGGAAATATCTTTCTTATTCCTCCCTATACGATGCACCGCGTGGAGATTGAAGCTGGAGGCATATTTGAAATTATCGGCTGTGAATTTATGCCTGAAGCGATTACTGAGCATCAACCAGGTATTGAAAGCAGTTACAATATTTCTATGCTTTCCTATTTAAAACCTTTCTGGATGGAGGTTAAGCAGCTAAAGCCTAAAATTCCTCTTATTGGAAAATCAGATAAATGGGCTGAAACGATGCTGGAAGAAATGTTCGCAGAATTTGCGGCCAAGCCCCCATTTTACAATGTGTATTTAAAGGGCTGTCTGCTGCAGCTGTTCCCGTGCTGGGTGAAAGAAAGGTTAGCACCATGCCGCAAATGACTACGGTTGAAATAAAATAAGGCAAATAGCTGATGGTTTGCGTGACCTTTTTAAAGGTTAATTGTTTGATCTCATTAAACAGCAAGGCAAGAATGATAGGCACCGGAAAGCCAAAAATAAGACTGTAGATGTTTAGCAGCAGCGTATTTCGCAGAATGCGAGGAAAATAAGGATCATTAAACAGCAGCATGAAGTTTTTAACGCCGACCCAGTCGCTTCCTGCCATTCCTTTGACGATACAATTAAAATACCGTACATGGGCCAGCAAGCAAAAATGGCATACCAAATCAGCACTGGAAGAAACATAAGATAAATCCACTTGTTTTTGGAAAGCTCAGCTGCCCTTTCTTTCCATTTGCTCGTCCTGCGCAGCAGATTATTGTTCAAACCAATCCCCCCAAATTGTTATCAGCTAAAGTGAAAGCGGATACATCAATTATAGTAATTGGCTATCTTGAAAAATATTAATTTAGTCCATTCCTATTGGATAATTGTTCAATCGTTCATACCATTAAGTTGTAAGCTGCACAAAAATAAAAAAAGGTGACTTTTCATTCTATTCAGAATGAAAAATCTCCTTTTTGCGTCCATTTCCAGTCACTCAATAATATTCAAAATATCATTTAACTTATAGATTTCATAGGTCGGCTTTATACCAGTATCGTTTTCCTTACGCAGTGGATTGTACCAGCAGGTATCGATCCCATAATTTATACCTCCCTGAATATCAGAAGTTAAAGAATCACCTACAATTAAAACCTTCTCTTTATCTGTTATCTTGAGTTTGGAAAATGCGTAATCAAAAATTCTAGTATCAGGCTTTTGAAAGCCTGCTTCTTCCGATATAATCAACTGCTCAAAAGTGTTATGAAGAGGAGAACTGCCGATTCTCGATCTCTGAACATTCGCATATCCATTTGTGATTACAGCAAGCCGGCACCCGGCAAGATTTCCGCATATTTCAACAGCTCCTTGCATCAGATACGCTTGCCTGCCCAAATTTTCAAGGTATGCGCTGCTGAACTTATCAGCATCGATCTCAAGCTTAGACTCAAGAAACAGTCTTCGGAATCTCTCTACGCCCAGTGCAGACAGAGTCGTAAGCCCCTGCTCCAAATCACCCCAAAGCACTTTGCTGATCTCTTTGTATTTGGCTTCATAATCCGCCAATCCCGTAGGTATTCCGAACGCTACAAAGGTGTTATGCAAGGCATTTTTTTGTGACATGCTAAAATCGAACAATGTATCATCAACGTCAAACAATATAATTTCGTATTTCATGATTGCCTCCAATTTTTCAAGTTCCACACAATACTATTTTAGCTTTACCGATGAAATATAAGAACACTGCTCAAAATGCTGAATGACGAGCCTGTTGACAAAGAGCGAATATATGTCACGCTTGTGAAAGGGGAATCCGTGGGAAGAAAAGCTTGATCAGCAGGAGGAGTAGGCAATCTTCTCTTGTACTGTTATGCTGCGGCAACTCTAAGGTTGCCCAAATGAATCGACATGGTCACACATTCCGCTATTCGGCTCCAAGTAGGGCTTTTTCTGCGATTTATGGATCAATAACGGAACGTCTGTCACTTTACCTCCTCAAAACTGCGATTTTGGACGTATTAGCGGAACGTCTGACCAGCTAGAGAAACAGGCGGCAATCCGAGGCAAGCGTTTAGAACCTTATAGGTCAGCTTTAGCCTAAAACATAAGTTTCACTACATCCAAACAATCAATGGCCAATATTACTCTACAAATTGTAGGTTTCTCTACAAACATTACTCTAAATACACAGGTTTCACTAGAAGAGCCAGCAGCATAGCACCGCCGGCTTCTTAAATTTATAATACCAATGTCTTAAGCACCGGCTCGAGTGCATTAGCCATTCTAAGAAAGCCCAGATCTGTTGGATGCGAGCCGTCTACCGTGCTTTCGAAGAAATCGTCATCACCCAGCGATTTGGAGCCCTCGAAAAAGTAAATATTCAAATCGCCCTGCTCACGCCGTTCCTTGACGAGCTCCTTCTCGAACTGCATGCGCTCCATTCTCATTTCATTTAAATGAGGGGTGAGCTGTTCGCGCGCGTAAGGTATCCGAGAAACGATCAAAATCGGTGTCAACGGATGAGCCTCTCTATAAATTTTTATAAATTCAGGAAGCGTTTGACGAAATAGCTCCGTGCTTACACAGTTCCCCTCGTAGTCAACGACCAAACATGCCGGATTATCAATTTGGGCAATGATTTCTGCTACCTCCGGCTCCCCCTTGCCATTGCCTGAAAAGCCAAGATTGAGAAACTCGAGCGGAATTCTGCGGCTTAATATGTTGGTGTACATCATTCCAGGCCGCGATGCGCAGCCCCCTTGCGTAATGGATGTGCCATAGACGATTACTTTTTTATCGGAAACATAGCTTGGAGCAGCAAGCAAAGTCGCATTTTCATCCAAACCTATTGATATTTCCTCGACTCCTTGATAGAGCGGCAAGCTTAGGCATACGTTACGCATCGTTGCGGTCCAGTTGGAAAAAAAGGCGCACTCATACTCAGTCTGCGTGTGATCATATACGGTTGTATTGCCATATTTTCGTGGAATGATCGTATCCGGGGAATCGACATAGCAATCAACGCCGCATTGTCCTGTGGCTGGCATATGGGCCATATCTGCTTTCCCTGTCAATTTCACTCTTATCGAAATGGACGTCGAATCCGTCTGAAAACGAATTTGTCCCCCTGCAGTATGATTAGCCAGATGCTCTACAGCTTCTGGAACTGCGCCAGGCGGCAGCGTCGGCAGTCTGCGATACTTTCTTTCCTGAGCAAACCAGGCAAAGCCTGCAATTTGAAACGGCTCATCCATAGGCGAATACCAGCGAATATTACCTTCCAGCTTTGCTTTCGGACGCATTTTTCTATCATATTGCTGGAGCAATTTCTCTTTCCTTGTTTCCACGTCTCTCACCCTTCCAAAAAATAATAAACCCCACAAATTAATCAATTTAATTGATTAATTGAACGATAATATATCTATAATAGCACAAATATTTGAAATAGTGTTTATTAGACTATATAAAGACATAGAAATTATCGTCAAATTAAATAGTCAATTCATTTTACAATTCAAATATGAAGTATTTAATATAGGCTGGATCGCTTTGAACAACAAAAAGAAGCCTTTCCTTGGCCGAATAAAACTGCGGACATTCATTCAAGGAAGGCTTCTTCTGTTCTTTTATCCTAAGTTCTGCGCATATATGCCCGCACCGTCAGCGGAGCGAATACAGCAACGATAACAGCAGCGCCGATTAATGAAATAACAAGATCGCTGCCGACTGTTCCATTGTTGGCCAGCTCCCTTACTGCAGTGACCAAATGCGAAATTGGGTTAATGTTTACAAACCACTGCAACCATTTCGGCATTGTTTCTACAGGGACGTAAGCATTCGATAAAAAGGTCAGCGGGAATAATATGATCATGGATATCCCTTGAACGCTTGATGCTGTTCGCGCAATCACGCCAAAAAAGGCAAAAATCCAGCTGACAGCCCAGGAACAAATGATGACAAGCAGCCCCGCTATTGCAACAAAACCAATTCCGCTCTCCGGACGATAGCCCATTACATAGCCCATAACAAGCGTAAGCACTGTTGCAATCGCATAACGGACTGTATCGGCCAGCAATGCTCCGGCTAATGGAGAGATCCGGGCGATCGGCAATGACTTGAATCGGTCAAATACCCCTTTGTCCATATCCTCGCGCAGCTGTACGCCAGTAACGATTGATGTTGTAATAACGGTTTGCACCAAAATGCCGGGAATAATAATCGGCAAGTACGCTTGCACATTTCCGGATATCGCACCGCCAAAAATATACGTAAACATAAGCGTAAAAATGATCGGCTGAAATGTAACGTCAAACAATTGCTCGGGCGTGCGCTTAATTTTGAGCAATCCACGGTAAGCCATCGTAAACGAATTGCGTACTGACTGACTAAAACTTGTTCTTTTTCGTAATGAATATAAGGCTTCTTGCTTCACTGATGAGCTGCTCATACCCGCACCTCCTCTAGGACTGAATGTCCGGACACAGCCGGCTCCTCCTCTTTTACACCCTGGCCTGTAATGGTTAAAAACACTTCATCCAGTGTCGGCTTTTGCACACTGATCTCCGCAAGCTGAATGCCCTTCGCACGAAGCGCCACTAGCAGATCAGTAACAAGGTCAGCATCAGCCATTGGCGCAGTAATCCTGCCTGCTTCCGAAGAAACATTTGCACGAACGTTAAGCACCTTCTCTACCAGCTGCCTGGCACCTGCAATATCTAGCGGATTTAATGTTCTTAGATGCAGCGACGAGCTGCCGACCGAGGCTTTCAACTCATCTACCGTGCCTTCAGCCACAACCTTACCGCGATCAATAACGGCTATTCGGTCTGCCAGTTGGTCAGCCTCATCCAAATATTGCGTTGTCAAAAGCACCGTTGATCCTGACTTTACCAGCTTGCGGATTGTTTCCCACATCTGAGCCCGCGTGCGCGGATCAAGCCCTGTCGTCGGTTCGTCCAGAAAAATTAACGGCGGCTGAGCGATTAGACTTGCAGCCAAATCCAACCTGCGGCGCATACCCCCGGAAAAGTTTTTCAATGGACGCTTGGCTGCCTCAGATAAGCCGAATTCCTCCAGCAGATCAGCTGCTTTTCGCTTTGCATCGGTACGGCTAAGTCCAAGTAAACGGGAAAAAATAATTAAATTTTCCGTTGCACTAAGCGACTCGTCAACAGACGCATATTGCCCAGTTACTCCAATTAACTGGCGCACGATCTGCGCTTCTTTTACAGCATCATATCCAAATATACGGGCTGAGCCGGCATCTGCTCGCAATAAGGTCGCCAGCATGCGAATAGTCGTCGTCTTGCCTGCTCCATTCGGACCAAGCACGCCATAAATCGATCCCGTCCGAACCTGTAAGTCTACACCGTCTACCGCACGGTTATCATCAAAATGTTTAACAAGTCCACGGGCATCAACTGCCCATTCACATCGATCAGCAACTGATTTTCTAAATTTACTGTCCACTTCCATTCCTCCTTACATAGAGATGAACCATACTACATTCATTTGTATTGTAAATAAATTCAAAATGCGATTAAACCTTCTGAGGAACGGAATCTGTTCCGTCTTGAGACTGAGTAAGCTCCATTTTTAGTGCTAATCTAAAACTTCCTCAATATAATATATCGATCGATATGTATCTAACGTTATATTTTGGTGCGGATTGTAAAAGGTCAGTCAGTGCAGCCACTATTTTGAGAGGAGACGTTTATCTTGGATAAAATAAATCAATATTTTTTAGATGAGCTAGTAAAAAAGGCAGTTAAAAAGGAAAACATTTGGGGGTTTGTCATTCGCGTTGAAAATACTGATCTTTCATTATCGCTAATGAGCAGCGGCGGAAATATCCAATCGGAGGATTATTACTTTATAGCTAGCGTTACGAAATTGTATGTGACAACTATTATATTGCAGCTGCGTGCTGCTGGCCGGCTCCAGCTTGACGATCCCATTAAGCAGTATCTTTCCTCAGATATTATGAGCGGGCTTCATATTAGAAAAGGCATTGACTATTCCAGCGATATTACGATCAGGCATCTCATGTCGAACACGACAGGCATTCGAAGCTATTTTACATCTGACATTATTGATCAGCTGGCAAGCGGCCATGATCAAATCTGGCCTCTCGAAAAAACACTGGATGCTATTAAACAAACAAAGCCCAGGTTCAAGCCTGGGCAAAAAGGTAGAGCGCTATATTCTGATACGAACTATCAATTGCTCGGAAAAATTATTGAAAATATTACAGATAAGCCTATTGGGGAAATGTTTAAACATAATATATTTGATCCCCTGCAATTGGAGAAAACTTATGTATACGAAAACATGCAAGACACGCGTCCCGTACCTTTATATTTTCAAAACCTGAAGGTCCACATTCCAAAGTATATGACCTCCGTAACCTCGGAAGGCGGCATTGTGTCCACTGCTCGTGATACGATGATATTTCTGAAAGCTTTTTTTAATGGACAGCTATTTTCTAAAAATGATCTTTCAGAATTGACCGCTCGCTGGAATTTGCTATTTGGGCCAGGTCTATTCTTCTATGGAACGGGCATTTCCAAGCAGCCTATTACTGCTTTCGATTTGAAGGACGGTCTGCTTGGCCATTGGGGCCAATCAGGCGCCTTTGCATTTTATCATCCTAAATCGGACTTATATTTTACAGGCACCGTCAATCAATTTTCTGGACATTCAACAGCAGCCCGTATGATGATTAAATTAATTAAGCAACAGCTAACATAACATCGGCGTAGTTGCAAGCTTTTATCTATCGAACAAGACGGTTTTTAAC
This sequence comes from Paenibacillus sp. GXUN7292, assembly GCF_050864975.1. Classification (NCBI taxonomy): domain Bacteria; kingdom Bacillati; phylum Bacillota; class Bacilli; order Caryophanales; family Paenibacillaceae; genus Paenibacillus; species Paenibacillus sp. GXUN7292. The sequence goes on from NZ_JBOZWO010000004.1 coordinate 148,224, forward strand.
CGCATCCGGCTCCTCCATTTTGGACCAAAACAATTTCAGTTCACTATGCAAATGCTCCAATTCATGGATCGAAATATTCAAATCTTTATAATTCCGAAGCACAGGCAGTATGTCCAAATAACCGTTAAAGCCGGCAGGACGGTGTGCATGCTCCTCTCCTGCCCGCTCTGCCGCCTGCTGATGTGCCGGGATGCTAAGCGTCTGGTTGCTAATAAGCAATTGGCTTTTTTCCGATGCTAGAAAATCTACCAGCAGCTTGGCAGCATCCTTTTGCTTGGAATGCCGGCTGACAGCTAGCCCGGTAGCCAGCACAAAGGTGCTCGGCTCCGATTCATGCGGGATTGGAGCAATGCCATAAGCAAATGCAGCTTCCTTAAGCGCATGAAGAGCATAATAAGACGTAATGATCATCGCTGTTTTTTCATTTAGAAACATTTTCTCCGTATCCAGGTCTGCTTCGCTTAAAAACGCGGGAGACTCCCCCTGATTGTAAAATAAATCGCGAAAAGCCAACAAATGCTCCCACAGTAATTCACCGTTATAGCTATCTTTCGGATCATCCTCAAACGTAAAGCCGTTTTGCAGCAAATATATCGGAAAACGGTTGAGTGATGCAATATCGAGATAAAAACCGAGTGTATCAAGCTTTTTTTTAGTCATTCGTGCCGCATTGGACAAGTCTATCCATGTCCAGCTGCTATCGGGCTCAGCGATGCCGCTTCTAGCAAACATACCCTTGTTATAGCACAAAATGATAGGAGAAAAAATAAACGGCTTTACGTATAATTGCTCTTTTTCGGTAAACAGCGATGTTAAAAAAGAATAATGCTCCAATTGAGAAAACTGCGGTTCAAACAGCTCCAGTTCCCCGCTTTCCGCCGCATGCAAAAAATCTTTATTGTTAATTGAAACGGCATCAACCCATCCGTTATGAATAAAATCACGTACTGTTTCCACATAATTGCGGTAAGGAAGCGATAACATTTCCACCTTGATGTGCGGATAGTGGCGGCGAAACAAATCGATTAAATCCAGCAGCGCGGCCTCATTTTCAAGCGAGGGATAATAGCCAAGCCTTATCGTAATGGTTTGAAATTCCTCAACAGCATTGACCATATTGCCAACTCTGGGAACCTTGGTCAGCAGCCCGTCTGCCACTAAAATATCAAGCGCCTTGCGCACTGACTTTCTGCTTATTTGATACTGCTCTGACAACGCTAGCTCTGACGGTATATATTCTCCGGCGGGCCGGATAGAAGTTAGTATCTCATGACGCAATGTGTCCAGCATATCATTATATCGCGTTTGGAAGGTAATGCGATCCGACTTATTACTCATGATTTTACTCCTTATCTAAATTATGTAATGTCCTTAAGAAGTGATTATATCATGATTAGCAAGCCGAAACGACTAGCTTATCACAGCACCTGTTACAGCATCAATATGTCGTTATTTCTGCTATCCCCCAAATGACATGATGTGGAAAATGATAAATTGACACTTCGTAAGAAAGCGGTTACGCTATGTTTGGATACCACAAGGATACCACATCATAAAAGTGTCTGGCTACAACAAAATGAAAGGAGAAGTCATTAGCTCTCTAATAACCTGAATCGAAAGGGGTATATTGCTATGAAATGGATGAAAAAAACAGCTTTTTTTATGTTATGTCTAAGTCTAATCCTGTCTACCAGCATATTATCAAGCACTGTTCATGCGACAGATGACGCCGTACAGGAAATTGTAGAAGTAGAAACTGGAGAGACACCTGAAACTGAAGCTACAGAATCTGAAGTTATAGAAACTGAACTTATAGAAGCTGAAGTTACAGAAACAGAAACTACAGAAACAAACACTGCGGAATTCTTTTCTGCTGCCATGGAAACCGTCTTTCCTGTACCTAATAGCAGTTTTGAGGATAACGGACCAGGGACTGCTGTGCCAAGCAGCTGGACTCTGGTTACGTCGAGTACTGGAGAAGGGTTTTCATTCGAGGTTAGCGATAAGCAAAAATATGAAGGCAGTCATAGCTTGAAAATTATTGATCATTTTAACAATAAAACAATTGCTCTGCGCAGCAGCCCGGTTCCGATAACACCAGGACAATCATATAACGCTTCTGCGTTCATGTACTTTGAAAATGCTGACTTTACAAACAACGTAGCCAGCATCAGAATTCTTTTTAGTGATGAGAATAAAGTATTAATCAATATGCCTGAACAAGTCACTCACAATGAATCAAAACATGGAATACCAATCGGCGAATGGGTAAAAGTCGCATCGCCATCCATAGCTGCTCCTGCTAATGCAAGATATGCCCATGTGCAGCTAAGCACAACAAACAACGCAACTGCTGTTGTCTATTTTGATAACACTTCCATCGAGCTTGCTGAGCCTATAGGAACGAGCTTAAGAAACCCTGGCTTTGATCAAGGCATGGTCAATAATAAAATTCCTAATTGGTCCGATATTTCCCTGCCATCCGGAGATGAGCATTACGCTGCTCTTTCCGATAACATTTACTATTCGGCTCCATACAGCTTGAAGATTTACGACCAGCTAAGAGATAAATCAGTCATTATGATAAGTGATCCTGTCACCGTTACGCCCGGCGATTTCTATACTGGCGCCAGCAAGCTCTATCTCAAAAACGATAGTACGGCAAGCATTACGTTGCGCTTCTATGATCAAAGCAATACACAACTCGATGTAGGTTCTCCTGAAATTCATTATGAAACCGGCAAAGGCTTTCCTTTAGAGAAATGGACAGATATTACGACTCATCAGGTTACTGCGCCGGACAATGCAGCTTATGCAAGGCTGATTGTGTATACGACTTCTTATGCAATTGCTGAAGCGTACTACGACGATTTGCAAATCTTGCACGCGCCCAACCCTTCACCCGCAAAGCTTATGCTTGCCGCTCCGAGTCAGTTAAATGCTGGAGATAGCTTTACGGTCACTCTCTCAGCCTCAAGAATTAAATCGCTGCAAAAGCTGGATGCGAGCTTGCACTATGACAGCCAGCTTCTGCAATTTGAAGGCTTTACGCCGGAGCCTTACTTTGAGACAGAAGGCGCTTCTTTAGAGGCCGCTAACTCTCATGGCAAAGTAAACATATTAGCTTCTGCCAATGCAAGCCAGCCGCTGCCTGCCAGCTCGGATATTGTACAGCTTCAATTCAAGGTCGTTGGCGACACTGGGCAGGCCTGGATGGTGCTGGGTACGGATACGATGATGAATGACGTGCATCCGCTTCTGCAAAGCCAAACAATTCTCATAAACATCGGCGATATCAGCTCAGGAAAGCTGGACAATAAACGATTCGGCAGCTATGAAGATCTGGGAGCTCCAATTGCAGATACAGTTGGTTTGTTTGACGGACGTACAGGTGTTGAGGATGGCATTAATGTCATGTATACAACGGTAAAAGGCATTCCGCCTATATTCCATGTTATTAATTTGGACAATAACACGCTTATTCGAAGTCTTCCGCTTGAAGGCGGCGGAGATGTTTGGAGTCATACTGTTGCGCCTAACGGTACAGTTTACATTGCTGCTGGCGACCAGCTTTGGGCATACTCTCCGAGCACGAAGCAAGTCGAAAAAGTATTTACTTTTAGCGGAGAAACAGTGTTCTGGGCGCTTGATCACGACGAGCACGGCAATATTTATATTGCTACCGGCCCTGGCGGAAAAATCATTAAATATGACCCTGCTTCAAAAACAAGCCGAGATTATGGCCGATTGATGGGGCACATCAGCCAAGAATATGTCCGTTCTATCGCTTATAGCAAAGGCTATATATATGGCGGAACCTCTATTAACGAAATTCATAAAATTAATGTCGACACAGGCGAAAAGCAAGAGATTGCAGCTCCGCTTAGCGAAAAAGCCTATGTGTACGATTTGGATATCGTCGATGATAAATATTTGATTGCCCGCTTCGATACTTCACAAACGAGATATATTTACGATTTGGATAAGAATAAATGGCTGGATGTAAAAATTGAAAACAGCTCCTCCGGCTTGCATTTAACTAAAACATCTTTAAACGGTAAGGTTTATATGCCGGTAAATGGGCAAATTCAAGCCTTCAACCTCAATACGCTTCAATTAGAGGAGCTGGGAACGCCATACGGAACAGGCTTCCGAGGCGCAGATTGGGTAGAAATTGATGACCCGGACCTGCCTGGAGTCAGCCTTGTTACGATGAATTTCAACGGCGGCTACACGTACTATAACGTTCAAACGAATAAAATAAAGCAAATTGCCAATTTTCTGCCACCAGCACCATCTATTACGCATGTATTTGCGAAAGGAAACAACGGGAAAATTTATATTACAGGCATGCAGGCTTCAAAAGCAGCAGAATATGATGTTTTCAATCATGCCTTTAAATTAATTCCCATGGGTCAGGCAGGAAGCGTTACGCCATTTGAGGATAAAGTTTATTTTGGCGTTTACCCCCATGCGGAATTCGAAGTGTATGAGCCGGCAAACGGAAATAATCCAAAAAAGCTGTTTAACATCGGCGATGAACAGGATCGTCCGTTAAACGGCATCATTGGCGACGGAAAAATATTCGTTGCGAATATACCGGATTACTTGAAGCTGGGCGGAGCGATGATGGTATACGATCCAAAAGGGGCAGACCCTGCTCAATCCTTCAAGGTTTATCGTAATATTGTCCAGGATCAGAGTATTATTTCACTCGCTTATAAAAACGGAATTATTTATGGATCCACGAACATTAATGGCGGGCTGAGCTCGCAAACTGTAGCTAAAGAAGCTAAAATTTTCGCTTGGGACGTAGAGAAAGAGCAAAAAATTGCAGAAATCTCCATTAACATTCCAGGGCTGAACAATCCCCCGTCTATTGGCGGGCTTAGTATTGGACCTGACGGCTTGCTTTGGGGCGGCGTGAATGGCTATGTATTTGCGATTGATCCTGCTTCAATGGCAATGGTTAAGCACAAAAATCTATACCCGAGCGATAGCTCATGGGGACAATGGGGCTCCTTCCATGCAGAATGGTCGGATGGCGTTTTGTATATGCATTTGGGACGGAGACTGACAGCAATTGATCCAGTAACATTAAATCATGTGAAGCTTGCTGATTCAGAAGCCTTTACGATTGGAGAGGACGGTCATATTTACTTCTCGCCGCATGCCGGTGTAACCCCAACTTCTAATCGTACACTTATGTATCGTATGAAAATTACCGATTTGACTCACCCGGGCAAGCTTAATATAAGCGCGCCGCTAAGCGTGAAGTCAGGCGAAACATTCGAGCTGTCTTTGTATGCCAATCAAGTAGTAAACTTGAATAGCGTAAAAGCTGATTTGAGCTATGATCCTGCCAAACTGCAATTACTGTCTGTAACAGCAGATGCTCCGTTTTCTGATGAAGCTGCTCATTTTAATGCAGTCAATAATAACGGCTCTATCGCTATCACGGCTTCACTAGCTGAAGGCAATGTCATTACTACAGATACTATAGTAGCGAAGCTGTCTTTTAAAGCGATTGCTGCCGCGCCTGCGACGAGCATTGTGCTGAAGGAAAGTTCTGCAAGTGCATTTGCCGGCGGTTCGGACATTGCACTTGGTGAAAATAAAGAAATAACAGTAGCCATTCAAGCTTCAACTGGGCCTGTTGATCCCGACCCTGGCAATCCTGATCCTGAAAATCCTAGTACGGCAGCTCCAAACATACCTGTAACTAAAGGGTATATTCAAATCGTTAGCAGCAACGATCTAAAAGCTTCCGGCGGCAAAGCTTCTATAGCGGTCGACGACGATAAAAATGAAGTTTGGCTGCCAGCTAATGCCTATGATCTGATTGGAGATGCCTTTGTCGAGTTAATCAGCAGCGCTATAACGGCCCGCATCGCGCCTGATACACTCAAACAGCTGCAAGGCAAAATTGCAAATGAGCAGCTTGCTCAAGCACAAATTGCTTTTGCATTTCATCCTTTAGACAAGAAAAGCCAACAGCAAGCTGCAGCCAAAGCAGCAGCTGCCAATCAGAAGCTTAAAGTAAAGGAAGCAGGTCATGCCTACAAAATCAACTTATCTATTGCTTCGGGAGATGGAAAATATACGGTAGCAGCCGCATTTCATACACCACTGCAGCTTAGCTTCCCGGTAAAAGAACAAAATAACCGCAAGCTGCTTGGCGTATATGCCATTGCGGAAGATGGCGCGCTAACATATATTGGCGGTAAATTAGAAGGCGATATGATTACTGTTAATATCAGCGAGCCAGGAACCTACGGCGTATTTGAATGGGATAAATCATTCTCAGACATTGCAGCAGGCAGCTGGGCAGAAGCAGCAATTAAGCAAATGGCCGCCAGACATGTCGTTCAAGGCGTGAGCGAAACAAGCTTCGCACCGAACCAGTCGATTACGAGAGCAGAATTTGCTGCATGGATCGTACGCGCCTTCCAGCTGCAGGCAACAACCGGCAATCCATTTACAGACGTCGCTCCCGGCGTATGGTATGAATCAGCCGTAACGGCTGCATACGAAGCCGGTATTATTAACGGCAAGGGCAATGGCAAATTTGCTCCAACACAATCAATCTCGAGAGAAGAAATGGCTGTTATGATTATAAGAGCCTACGAGCTGCAGTCTGGACAAAAAGCTGGTTCCAGCGATCATGCCGGCTTCTCGGATCAAGCTTCTATAAGTTCATGGGCAAGAAATTCCGCACGGGCTGCTCATGAGCTTGGATTGCTGCAGGGCCGCGGCAACAATACGTTTGTGCCAAAAGGATTGCTCACTAGAGCAGAGGGCATTCAAGTCATTGCTAATCTTATCAACCATTAAATAATCGATAATGCGAGAAAGGGATTGAACCTATGCTCAACCCCTTAGCAAGCAAGCTATTCCGGAAATTAAATCTGGAATAGCTTGTTTTTTCAATTAACTTTGTTGTTCTTTTTTTCTAATAATGTCATCTATCTCTGATTTTAACAAAAGGTATCTATGGGTATTTCTATTGATCCGCACCTTCGTTAAATTATTTTTCTCCACAAAAACTTTCATTGAATCTTTGGATAATCCTAATTTTTCTCCAGATTCCTTAACGGTCAATACAACCAATGGGTTTGTGGCGTTAAAGGTTTCCTTTAACTTCAAATTCCAATCAGCAAAATTTTGCATGTATAACAGCCTCTTTTCTTCCATTCAAACGAACTAATTGAATCGGATATAACCATTATACCACAACAAAGCACTTCTCCGGCGTCCTTCATGAGGAATGCGCATAGCCGGATAACAAACCTGGACGGTGCTCGAGAAGTCATTCATTTTTTAACGAATCCTGAAGGCGCTATTTTGCATAAAATGCCCCTTTTGAAATCTAACGCATCACATTAGGATGTCGATTAATTGTGAATAGGGCAATAAGCAATCGCAAGGGATATTACTACAATCAAGTTTGGGATTCCGACCACTGTTGTAGTCCCATTTTTTGATGAAATAACCCCTGTAAAGGATAAAATTGGCCTACAAAGGCGGTCGCTGCCGCTTCTCCATTCCCAATCTTGCTCTTCGTTCCCCTTTCTTTTTGCATGCCAATCTCACAATTAATCGACGCACTTCGTAGAGTCGCTATTTGTGAACAAATGCTCATTTGGGCAGCGTTTTACTACCATTAAGCATGCTACGATTCGTTACAAATTTAAAACAAGCTTTTTTGGCACAATAGCACTACCCGTATTCGTTAGATTTTCCAGACGAGTTTTGCAACCACCTGTTAAAAACATATAGTTTCATCAATAAAAAAAGACGCCAGTGCTCTGCAGAAATGCAAAGCCTGACGTCTTTTATTTTATTTCATCAATTACATGCTAGGCGCGTTCAACGCTTCTTCTGGTACAACGATTTCTTCGATTTCATTGTACTTGCTGATTACACTCTTCATATCCATGTCGATTGTAATTTTTTGTCCTTCTTGCTCCATTTCAGCTGACATCACAACATCAGATCTGGTCGGATAGTAAGTTTCTTTGTTCATCGCCGTTACAACCTTGATGCTGGTAATGTTCATTGCATCCAGCATAGCTGCCATCTCTTCATTTTGGCCGCCTTGATTCATGAACGATTTAGCAAGCTCCTTCACATTGTCGCCAGACAAGCTTGCAGTCAATACATAGTCATTGCCTTCTTCAGTAACAACAGTATCCTTAGCAATTGCTTTGAAGTTTTCAAGTTGTTTTTCTGGCTTGGATGACTCTTCTAGAGTAGCCATCAATTCTTTAGTAGTCTCTTCAGGCATTTTCACCCAGTTGCCTTCAATCTGTGCAAACATGCCATCTTTCGTAATATATTGCACCATTTTTTGGCTGCCTAGCTCTCCCATGTTCATATCTAGATCTTGAAACATTGTCAATGGCTCTTTAACAAAATCAGATGTTGATTTCATTTCTACCTTTTGTTCTTGCTTTTGCTCTCCAGCAGTAATGTTGATATTTTGCTTCATATCTAAAGTCATGGAGAAGCTTTTAAGATCAGCACTTGCTGCAGTAGACTTCTCGATTAGCTCTTCGACGGTAGGTAAAGCATTATTTTGATTATTGCCAGAACCTTGATTTTGTTCAGTTTGGTTTGTTGGCGGCGTGCTGCTGTTTCCACCGTTTGAAGGACCGTTATCCTTCCCTCCACATGCTGTCAAACCTAATGCCAACGCTGCTGATACTACAAAAATTGCCAGTTTTTTCATTTCCTGTTCCCCCTAAAATTTTCAGTCCCTAGTAGGATAACCAAGAACTGTATAGCAACGACAGAGTACATAGTCCTAAATAGTCATACAAAAAATTCCATACGCATCCTAATTCGTTAGGGAAATATACCCAGTTCCAAGCGAATGCGTTTCCAATGTTACAAATATTTGAACAATATTGTCAAAAAAGCAGCATGTTTTCACTATTAACTTCATGCAATTTGCATATCTGATTCATTGTTTCTCTACGATTTTAAGTCTCCCTTGCCAATCTATTTTCCGCAAAACTAGTCGGGTTAGTACTGTAACGAATCGAGCGGGTAACGAACAATTAAATGGAGCGGCACTGGGCACGCTCGATTGCCTCACAACTGTAACGGTTATGAGGAGCGTTATTTAGTGGAAAAAGAGGTTTTGAAACTGTAACGGTTGTGAGAAGCGTTAAGTGTTAACTTTCATCGCATTTTTGCTGATTTTAAGCAAATAAGGCTTCCTACATCCGTTAGATTTAAAATTGAGCTGATTTCCTTACAATAGCACTTCCTACAACCGTTAAATTCGGAATGAACTGATATGCCGCGACATCCACTACAAAAAAGAGAAGATGCCCAGCCCTCGGAATACTCCTAATTCGAAAGGTTTGTCCACCACTATCTCACCCCATCCCAAATAAAAAGCATCCTTTCCCGGATGCGCAATGTTTTATCCTTTATATATTTTGTTTTCTAGAATAATAATTTGTTCCTCATTAGCGGATATCCCTACTTGTTTAGTATTCTCAACCAACCTATAAATAGTATCGCAGCATTGTTTAGCACCTAAAACCAATAAGGGGACACCTATGAAATCAATTTTTAATCCCCTTGAAAAAAAACCACCAATTGACATAACGAACGGTACAGTTGGCGAGGTATTTGAAAATACTATTTTTTCTTGAAAATGGTGTTTACTCTGCAGTAATAGGCTTAAATTTTTTAATGCTGGAACAACAAGTTTTGAGGATTTCCTGCCTATTGTAAATACTGAATCTCCATTTTCATCTACCCCGTGAAAAATAAGTTTTCCAAAATCATCTTTATTCAATTTATTGAAGTAATTTACATTCAATATTTCTTCTTTAGTTAGCTTTCGTTCTGGATGTGGAATTTGTTTCAAGTGATAAGCAGCTGCAAGAGACGTTGTATGCGTCCCCCCATAGTCATTATAGATATAGATCATAAAATCATCCTTTATTATTTTCTATTTCTATTATGGTCATTTCTGCATGTCTTCAATCTATGTTATAGAAAATTGCAATATACAAGCTGATATTCAATAGGCAAAGAACAAACGATGCGATGTTATTTGCGGTGCGGTCATTAATGACCGTTAGACCCAAAAAACAGTCTTTTTGTTGCATATGCGGACACTTATGACCATTAGAAGAACATTCCGTCGAATTTTCTAGTTTTTTTCCCGCTAACGGATATTTCTGTCCGCTAGAAAGTGGAAGTTCGCGAAAAATGAGCGCTAACGGTCATCAGTGTCCGCATCATCAGGATCAATTCGAGCTCAACATGCTTAGCTAGATTTAGCTTGCTTAGGGCTTAGCGGTTGTCTCATCCACATATAAAAAATTATGAATCCATTTTGAAGCGATAACTTCTTCTGTCTTCGGATTGACCATCTGCAATTCAATGAGTTGATGCTCGGGATTAAGGCTCCTATAGAGCTCGCCAATCCCCTTCGTCGCGTGCAAGTTTTCCCCACTTTGAAATACATCGCCTGCTCCAATCTCCATTCCATCATGACCCATCTTTTCATACGAAGTATATTGTTCTAATCCTAAGTAGTCCTGCAAAATTTTATCATGAATCACAACGTTAACATGGAAGGGACCAGTGCTTTCTTTCGTTTGATTAATAATTCGATATTCTATGCTGAGCAAATCCTCATCAAAATACTCATCGTTTAATGATACAAAATTAACACTTGCATCGCCGAATAAAATACGCTCTCTATCATTTCTATCCTTAGAACAACCGATTAGCACTAGCAGAGAAATCAACACGATAATGATTTTATTTAACATATTGTTCAACTTCCTCCTTTACCCGCCTCGTAAAATCGGATATTACCGGACCCCACTCTTTGCCAAAAGCTTGCCTTACATCTATTATAACAAAAAACCACTTATTACTTGTACCACCACCAAATGTAAGACAAATTGGTTGCAGTTCAAAAATAAGTGGTTTTTTGAGAGCTTCTTTTTCTATTACTAATTACTGTTTGATTACACGCACATTATCGATTTGCAGCACTGTACCGCCTGGCGAGTCCACATAGAAGCCGACATCTATTACTCCAGAGGTAACATAAATGTTGTCAATACTAATAAACCTCCACTTAGCGTGGTGAGGGATATTGTAATCAAGCCGGCTCCCGCCATACTGATCCACTTCAGCCCTCGCAGTCGTTGCTCCATTGCCGCTTAGTCTAACCCATGCTTCAAACTTGTAGTGACTATTATTAACCGGAACATCAACTAATTGATGAATGCTCTGCTTATAAGCACCCGGTGCATGGAAGTATGCTCGTTTAGAGCCTGTACGCGCAGACTCCGGCGGATTCATACCATTGCCGCTGTCAATTCCATAAGCAGTCGCATTGCCTGCCGGATGCCACTCTGTCCAGTTGCTGCTTGACGATTGCGATCTTTCAAAATCACCATTATCGAGCAAATTAAGTTCGGATTGAGGCTGCGCAATCGCAGACTTAGACAGTACAAATCGATCAAGATTTACATTGCCGCTATCCGAGCTGTCATAAGCAAACGCAATCGTATTCAAGCCTGCTTGCAGCGTTAAGCTCTGCGCTGCTTCCATCCAGACATTCCAGTTATTTCCGCTCGAAGACAATATGTTTTGCCTGATTTTAATACCATTTACATAGGTGCTGATCGACTTATTCGACCCGCTTCCGTTCGCATAGCGCAGCGAAGTGCTATATACGCCTGCTTCCCCGACATCTACCGTAAATTCTACCTTGGCTCCTGCAGTCAGCATATTATCTACAAAAGCTGTACCGGAATAGAACCAGTGATTATCGTTTAGCGCAGCGCCGCCAGCCAGCTTCCCTCGCTCCAGCTCTACTTTATACTGCACCGGAGTAAAAGGCACTTCTATATAGTCAATATTTACATTGCCGCTGTCATTCGCTTCATCAAAGTAGCGGTACGTAATTATATTGCGGCCCGCCTCTAGCGGTAATCGCTCCTGCTTGTTCCCCCAAGTGCTCCAGCTCGCCATATTTGGAAGATCGGTCGACTTGATTCTCTCGCCATTTACAAAAATACTTAAGCTTTTGCTTGAACCTGTAGCATTGGCATAACGAAGATCGATATCGTAGTCGCCTGCTGACGCTACATCCGCATAGAAAGTAACTGCTGCATTGTTATGGTGCAGCCCTTCAACGAAACCTGTGCCAGAGTAACCGCTATGACCGCTGCTTACGGTTGCCATTGCTGCTAAAGAAGCGCCCGTTAAAGAGCCCTGCTCTCCTTCATATCTGATGCTATGCTGTACAACCGTACTGGAGCCAATCGCCTGAATATCAGAAAGCGCTGCTAGACCCGCAGCAATCTTAACATAAGTAACCGGGCCATAAATATCCCTTCCTTTGCTCCAGCCGTTGCTGCTGCTTGCTTCCAGCTGTGTCAAAGAAGCATACTCCGTTAGATTAGCGCCATTATGTTTAACCGTCTCTGCGCTCTTATTATGAAGCTTCAATATATACTGGCTGACATCAGCGTTAAAGCTTCCATCCTTGCCATGCACCTGTAAATTATAGCCAGCGCTGCCTTGGTCCTGAGCTGTAATTAGCTGTTTAAAGAAGCTGCCGCTCTCATATTGATAGGATTGGCCGTCATCATCATAGTAAGTAAAGGAAGTCCGCTCTGCTGCTGGAAATATGTCAACTTGAACGGTATCCACTGCCTTTTGATCGACATAATTGAGCACCTCCTGCGAAGGAATAATAGCTCCTTGCTTAATAAAAATAGGCATATCCGTCCACGTGCGATCGTTGAGACTATACGTAATCACTTGACCGCCAGTATACGTATTTCCGCGGAAATAATCTGTCCATAAGCCCGGCGGCAAATAAATGGACTTCGACTTTTGGCCCTTGTCCAAAACGGGAGACACTAATAAATAATCGCCGAACATCCATGAATCCGTAATATTGGCGGCATTAGGATCGCCAGGATAGTCAAAAATCAGCGGTCTTACCAAACCTGCGCCTTGCTCATAAGCTTGCCGCTCATAGCTGTACATATACGGCAGCAAGGAATATCTTAATTGAATGGCGCTTTTGGACACTTCCTCTGCTGTCTGGCCATAATACCAAGGCTGACGCTGCTGATTGTAATTGCCGTGCAGTCTCGCAACCGGTGTCATTGCCGCGAATTGCATCCATCTTGCATACAGCTCAGGCATTGGATTGCTGATCGTTCCATCAGGCTGATTAAAGCCTCCTGCATCCATTCCCCACTTCGCCTGACCCATATTTATAGCCGATAACATAATTGGAGCTTGCTCCTTCATTCCTGTTGCCCAAGAAAATAGCTCTCCCTTATAAAACTGCGAGCCGATATCGCCTGACCATAAAGATGTCGCATAGCGCTGTGTGCCGGGATAATACGTTCGGCCTGTTTGCCATACACGTTCATCACCATTTGTATATTGCCGCTGCCCCTCATACATAGCCTGTGACCAATGCAAAGTCGAATAGTTGCCGAACCAGTATTGAGCCGCTCCAGATGAAACTTTATCCGTTTCGTCATTCCACCAGCCGACAATACCTTTGTTGTATGCATCTATGCTGCTGTTCCATAACCAGCTGCGTACAGCCGCCTGATAAGGATCAACGCTTCGCACGGTTACTGGAATAAAATAATCGGTATATTCCCCATGTCCCGGATACCAATAGCCGCCTGCTTCCGCATCATAATATTGCAAGGTGCGGGCGCCGCCAAAATCTTTTGTTACAATACGCGGCTTTGTGATGCCTATAAGCTTCATCCCTTTGCTGTCCATTTCATTTTTTAATGCAGTCGTAGCGGCACTCGGAAAGTTGGTCGTGTTCCATTGAAATTCACCGTAATTGCTTTCACCGTATTTCTTCCAGTCATAGTCAAGCGCATAAGCGTCGAGCGGAATATTCGATGCGCGATAGCGGTCAACCGATTGCTTTAGCTCACTTTCATTAATGCCCCACTCAAAGTTGCTGAGGCCAAGCGACCATTTTGGCATCATTGGTGCTGCACCTGTTATTTTGGAATAAGCCTGCATAATATTGTAGGGATCTCCTACCATAAGATAAAACTCCACATTGGACTTGGCATAACGGCGCCCCTCTACAGGCGTTCCGCCATAATAAAACTCCAGCTTGCCTGTCGCAGATTCGGTATAAGGATAACCGCCATCACTGTCTACCAATAATCCATAGCCTGCCGTTGACCATATAAACGGACCGCCTGCATCCCCCTGCTGTCCCGCATGAGCCGGATGCTGATTATCACTGCGCAATATGCCCCCAACATCCTCCATCGCATCGAAGCTGCGGATCCCGTACATATTATGATTCTGATCATGCTGGAAACGAACGCCGTCATGGAACATACCGCCGCTTGACGGCTCCCAGAGCAGTGTCGTCCCGTCACTCTTCTTCAACGTCAATCGGGCTGGTGTTCGAGTAATTTCCAATCTCAAATCGCTTGTAGTGACCACAATAGGATCACCGGTACTATCGATTGCAGCCCCCACGGAGCTCCACGTCACATCTGGATCAATGATAGGCGTGCTGGCGCTTGATGCAACACCGTTTGGACGATAATTAAACTTCAAAATATTTTGCTCAGCGGCTTTAATTTCCAAAATATCGTCGCCGGGCTCCGGACCATTATCAATCGTTAAAGTAAGTGTATCCGGGGCTGTATCGACATTAATAATATTGCCTAGCGCTGCAGCAAATGCCTTGACAGGGGATGCAGGCAGCATCCCCATTTGAACCATCATGGCAAGCAGCACGAAGCAGCTGACTACTCGCATCCTCACTCGCACAGCTTTACACCTCTTTTTCTAGTAAATGATTAACAGCTCATACCTCTATCTTCTTTAGCGAAGACGAATATAGTCCACATTAATCCCTAGCGTATTGCCGCTATCATACTGCAGCCGGATGATATTATGTCCTGCAGATAGATTTACTGGCAGTGTCACAGTTTGCCAGCTGCTCCAGCTGCTTGTGTCTGGCAATGCCGCAGTGGCGGAATAGACGCCATTCACATACACATTGCGGGAAGCTGCGCCCCCGGCAGAAGTATACGCGATATCCAGTTGATGAGCGCCGCTGTTCGCAGCAAACACATCAAATTCCACGTAATCGCCCACCGTTTCAAAACCGTCAACGAATCCTGAGCCTAAGAAGCCTGCATGGTTCGTATTCGTGCTCACTTGATGGTGAGCTGCATATTCTGCTTCATATTCAGCCTTGGCTGTACCGGACAGCATTACCGTACGCGTACTCGTACCAGCTGCTGCTTTTACATAGACGAACTTATCGGCGGCATCATAATACCAGCCTTGCGCAGCAGCATGTAAAGCAGCCTTGCTGCTATACTCTGTCACGCCTGCATTGTTAATTGTCACACCAGACGGCTTGGATGCAAACACCTGAAGGGTGCTGTGCATATCCATTGACGGCAGTGTTGCGGTCACTTCTCCCGTTGCATAGCTTTCATTCACTTGAATTTGCTTCACGGATTTGCCTACCGGGCCACCACCAATATCATCCTGCCAATCATATGCGCTACTGCCTGAAGGATAGATTCTGAAAACGAGATTCGTATACTGATCCAAGCTATTGCCTATTGCTCCTGTTAATTGATAGTCAGCATTCAGATTAAGCGGAATAATAGCTCCGGCTTTTACAAACACAGGAATAGAATCAGCATCAGCATAATACGCTATCGTCTGATTGCCCGGCCGCTGCGCGCCATAGAAGAAGTCAATCCATTCTCCTTCAGGCAAATAAACATTTTTAATGTTTGTACCGCCTTCCACAATAGGCGCAACAAGCAGATTGCTGCCAAACATATATTGATATTGCAAGGAATGCGTCTGATTGTCCTGAGGATATTCCAGGCTCATGGCACGCATAAACGGTACCCCTGTCGCACTTGTAGCAGCTGCTTCACTGTAAATATAAGGCAATAAATTCATGCGCAAATTCGTAAACTTTCTAAAGGTATCAATAATAGAAGTGTCATTACCGTTGCGGGCAGCAGCGTTCCAAGGTGTCCGTTCCTCGCTTATTGCAGGGTTGGCTTTTTCAGAGTGAATTTGCATAATAGGCGTAAATGCCCCCAGCGCCACAGAGCGTTTATACAGTTCTGCGGACGGATAATCGCCTGTAAAGCCGCCGACATCCCAGCTCCAGAACGGAACGCCTGACAGATTAGCCGATAACCCCGCCTTCAACGCCTGCTGCATCGTATTAAAGGAGGAATCCTGATCGCCAGCCCATAGAGCCGGATACTGCTGAATGCCGGTCGTCCCTGCTCGGCTAAAGGACATGGCATCAGGCTTATAAGATTTGGCAAAATCATAAAATGCTCTTATATATTCATTAGGGAATTGATTTCTCATTTCATCGCCTTTTTTACCGTTATAAAACGTAGTGTCTCTGCCCCAAATAATTTCTCCGCCATCGGTTTTAAAGCCGTCTATATTCATATCCTCCAGCAAATATTTCCGCTTGGAGAGCCACCACTCTTCAGCAGCCGGGTTAGTGAAGTCGGGCACCAGACTGTTGCCAAACCAGCCATTGGCAGGAATACGGTAATCTCCGCCCTGGCCATCCTTCACATTATAATTTTGCGATAGCATATAAGCTGTATCATTATCCTTTTGCTCGTATGCATACGGCGTATATTTCTGCGAAGGATTTTGCCATAATAGCACCTTTAATCCAGCGTCATGAAGACTGTCAATCATGGCCTTTGGATCTGTCCATTTGCCGCTAAAATTAAAATCGGCAGCTGTAAACACCTGATTGCCTGGCTTTGCTGTATAGGTCGCATCATTCCAAATGTAGAAGGTTTCCTCATCGCTCCATTGTTCTAACACGATTGCAGTCGATGGTATCTGATACGTATCCAGCTTTGTTAGCAAATCCATTACTTCGGTTTGGCGGTCCCACTCATTAGCCGACAGCCATAGTCCAAATCCCCATTTGGGCGGAAGCTGAGGCAGCGCCACATTTTGAGCATAATTGGACATCACATCCTTCATATCGCTTCCAGTATAAATCGTATAGTCTAATAAGGATTGGGGACTGCCGCCCGTATGAACCGAAAAACGGTATTGATCGCTTGGCACTCCGCTTGATGCCATTTCAAATTTTGAATAATACGTGCTATTAACGAGCAAGCCATAGTTTTTTGTGCTCACAAAATATGGAATAGCCATGTAGGTTTTTTCATTCTGATTCAAATATTGATTGAATACATAGTTTTCAATTTCCTGGCCGCGCTTGCCAAGCTCGCTGTAACGCTCTCCAAAGCCATAAAATTGCTCATTGGCAGGGGTGCTGAAATGATCTTGAACCTGATCAATAATGGTGGTGCCATTGGTCAGCCAAGACATGGTGCGGCTTGTAGCCGGAGAGGAATGCTCTGTTAATAAGGTGGTGCCATCTGCGTCGTAAATGCTCATGCGAAATGGATTTTTTTGAATGCGTACAGTCATGCTGGATGTTTTTATATCGTAGTGCGAAGCTGATTCATGGATCGTGTAAACGGCTTGGCCACTTGCAAAATTTCCCGAGCCATTAGGCGATAGCTGAACTCTAACTGTTTCGCTATTTTCAAATAAGAGGTTTAATTGTGGGGTGAAAATTCCGGTATTTGCTTCTCCTTGAAACTGGATACGATTGCTGAGATTCATATAACTATTAATTTTTGTCAGGCTTTCCCAGTCGGTTACCGTAAATTGATACGGCCCAGCCGATTTCGTATTTGCTCCATTTTGGTTGGCATAGACGGTGTATTCGATACGATCTCCTTTATTAAAGCTGCCAAGCGCAGCTTCCCAGTACGTATCGCTGGAGGAATTATATTTCCATGCAGCTCCGATAGGCGTTTGCGGTGTGCCATTACGGCTCCATTCCACCCAAACGGCTTGGCCCGGTTCAATCGGCCATGTATTCATTTTAATAAATACTTGCTCGCCAGCCTTCGGATCACGAGGATACCGTTCTGATTCCTGCACTGTGTACAAATCGTCATCACCATACGGATCATGCCATATACCACCCAATGCCATTGCCGGTACGCTCATGGATGTGAGCAGAAGGATGGTTAAAAAGCTGATCAAACCAGTACGAAAAACTTGCACAGATCATCACTCTCCCAAATTTAAAATGGAATAAAGACACCTGATGCAATTCATGATGTATAGCGGGGAAGAGAGCAGCGCCTCTCCCCCGCCAAGCAGCTAGCAGCATTGTATCGTTTGCCGGCCTAGCTTTAAACGCAGCAGTAAATCATTGCCTCTGCGCATAAAACATCCTTCATCTAATTGATCCTCTCTCGTAACTTCAAGAAGATTAGTTCCATCTATTGATAAATAACTGCTTGCAGCCGCCTGCTTTAGCCATAATACAGGGCTGCGCGGTCCTGATATATTGGCTTGTATGTGCATCACTGCTCCATCTGTCTGTACGGAAAGCTCGGCATGATAAGTTCCTTCTTCGGAAAAAGTATAATTAATTGCTGACATCACGTATGCGATCAGCATAAGCTCATGATCAATTTCTATGCTGTTCCCAACATAACTGGCAAGCTCCAGATCCCCGGATACATGCGCCGGAATAACAGAATCAGCACGAATATAGACCGGAATTTCCTCTAGCGCTGCGGTTACTTCCAGGTATTTCCCGCCGGCTATTGGAGCAGCATCATGATCCATCAAGCTAACCCAATGGCCTGCCGGGAAATATATATTCAGTTCCCTCGCTCCTTCTTCCAGTACAGGGGCTACAAGCAGCGCTTGGCCAAACATATATTGCGTCTCTATGCGGTTTGCGATTGGATCCTGCGGAAAATCAAAACATAGCGCCCGCATTAAAGGCTCGCCTGTAGCAGCGCTTCGCTGCGCTTGCTCATAAATATAAGGCAATAAATTCATGCGAAGATCAGCATATTGCTTATAGATATGAAGTGCCTCAGGAGCATTTCTTCGCTCGGCTATATTCCATGGCGTACGGTCCATATTGTACTGGCCTTTGCTTTCGGCATGGTACTGCATAACCGGACAAAAGGCTGCCATTTGCGCAGATCGTATAAACAGCTCAGCAGATGGGATTTCGCCAGAAAATCCTCCTAAATCCCAGCCCCAAAACGGAAGGCCCGACAAACCGCTGCTCAGCCCGGCAACTAGGCTTGCCTTAAACGCGGCAAAGGTCGATTTCTCATCCCCCGCCCAATGCATTGGCGTTGCCTGTGCACCCGAGTATCCTGCCCGGCTGAACGTGATTGCTCCTCCTGGGACGAACTGATTCGCAAATTGATGGAAAGCATTAACGTAGGTGTTAGGATATTCATTACGCATTTCTGCACCGCTGCGTCCATCGTGAAATTGCAGGCTGGTGCCGTATATACATTCGCCGCCATCGGTTTTAAAGCCGTCAATACCGAGCTCATCAAGCAAATACAGGCGTTTTCCAAGCCACCAGCCGGCTCCTGCTTCATTGGTAAAGTCCGGCACCAGACTGCCTCTAAACCACTCAAAGCTTGGAATACGATAAGGCGAACCGTCTGCTTCCTGCACCATATAACCCCGCTCAAGCATAACTGCTTCATCCCTGTCATGCTGCTGATGCACCAGTCCTTCCATATACTTCATAACCGGCGCTTGCCAGAGCAGCAATCTCAGCCCGTCTTCATGAATCCGGTCGACAAGCCCCTTCGGATCAGGCCACCTTCCCCACGCGGGGAAAGTAAAATCATTGTATGTGAAGCGTTCTTCCCCGCCCTTCCCCTCATACTGTGCATCGTTGAAAATATAAAAGGTTGCTTCGTCGCTCCATTGCTCAAGCACGATTACTGTTGCGGCAATTTGGTGTTTTTTATTTTGCTCCAGCTGATATCTCGTTTCCTTATCGCTATCCCAGTTATTGCTGCTCATCCAAGGGCCAAAAGCCCATTTGGGCGGCAATTTAGGCAGGGTCGTAATATGGCAATACTGCTTGATCTGCTGAGCAGGCTCGCCAATTAGCCAATGCCAAACCAGTTCTTGCTGCTTGGGGGATATATCCGCTTCTATTTCCAGCTCCGCTGCCTTTTTCGTGCCAAAACGGTAAATCGAATATAAAGAGCTTTGCAGAAAAATGCCGAAGCCATCCCCGCCTATTGCAAGCGGTATTGGAATATAGGTTCGATGCCCTTGATCCTTATACTGATTATAAACATAGTTATCCAGCTCGCCTTGCTCGTAGGAAAGCTGTGAGAACCGTTCCCCCATCCCGTACCAGCGAGAGTCTTCGTTTATTTCATAGATCAGCCTAGCTTTCACTGCTTTTCGCTCTCTATTTTGCAAAATAGTTAATTTGGGGAGAGGAGATTGCTGATTGCTGCTAAGCATTAGCAGATCTGAACGCTCTTTTTCTGCCAAACTGTTGGCGCTGCTATGAAAAGTAAGCTCATATTGCACTCCCTTAGCGGGATTGGCAGTAACGCTCAGCCTGGCATAGGTTGCCCCATTTGCCGGTGCATAAGAATATACCGTGCTGGCTCCTTGCAGTTGTACATGAAATGGCTGAAAACTTTCCCAGCGATATACCTCGTAGCTATAGATTTTGGATTCATAAATACCCGATTCATGAGCCGCATCAAAGTAATAGCTGACCTGGCTATATGCGGGCGCGCTCGGAATAACCGCCTGCCAGAATCCCTCCTGCTCCGCTGATGCCGCCGCCACAAAGGACATTTCAACACTCTCATAGGAAGCTCCGTCCAGTGTATAATGAAGGTCAGCTCTGTCCATTTCATAAGGACCGCGAACGATCATTTTTATCGTGACATCATCCTGCTCCAGCACGGTTCGGGGATAGCGTTCATTTTCCTCTGCAAAATAAGGGCATTCGCTGCCTAAAGGCCTATGGTCAAAGCCGATTTCATCACTTTCCCGATAAAGCGTCAGCAAGCTCTGAACCGCTTCTACAAATGGGCTGTCCTTGCCAGATTGCGCGGCTTGGCTGTACAGCTGCCCGGCCTTGGCTAGCTTGCCGCATTCCGCGTAATACCAGCTGAATATTGCCGCTTCAACGCCAGACAGCTTCGCATCGTCAATTGCCTCCAGACCCTTTAATAAAGCCAGGTCGCCAGGCGTAAAAAAGCCAAATGGCACGGTTGCAAGCACAATATCCGCTCTAACCTCCGTCGTTCCCTGCTCGCTGACCATAGCGATGCCATTCATGAATGTAGCAAATAGCTGATCTCTCATCTCCTTGCTTGTGCGAAGCGCTGTATCTGATACAAGCATAAAGCCGGCGGATCGCAGCGCGGCGTAGTGAAGCGCCACCTGGCTTAAATATACGCCCTGACGGTCTCCATACATCCAGTGAACAGCAGGCTTGAACCATCCGGCACTTATCGCATCGATACAAGCCATAATCTTATCCTTATAGCGTTCTGCAAGTCTATCATCCTTGGACTGCTGTGTATATTCGCCCAGCAGCCAAAGCCAGCCGGATAAATCCGTCAGCAAGCTTTCTTCAGGCTGCAACGACCGCTCCGCTTCCTGCAGCAGGGCGGACGCTTCGCTCCAACGCTCGCATTTGACATCCATATATCCCATTAGCATCTGCTGCCCAATATATGTAGTCGATTGTTCGTAGCTCATTATTTAACGCCTCCTAGCTGTAATCCCTCTTTAAAAAATTTCTGCGCAAACAGATAAACTAGCAAGATCGGAACCATTGATATTAAGCTGCCTGCCATTAAAATATTGTACTTGCTGGAGAACTGCCCATTTAATTGCGCAAGGGCAAGCGTGAGCGTCATCTTCTCCTTTTCCGACAATACAATTAAAGGCCAGAAATAATCGCCCCAAGTTTCCATAACAATTAGTACAGCAAGTGTCATCACGATCGGCACGCTTAATGGAATAATAATCTTGCGGAACATTTGAAAATGGGACGCTCCGTCCATATAAGCGGCATCTAGAAAATCGTCATGAATCGTTTTGATGTGCTGGCGCAGCATAAATATTGCAAACGCATTGAAAATAGAAGGCAAAATCAAGCCTGAATAGGAATTAATTAGCGACAGCTCCTTTAAAACTAGAAAAACAGGAATTGTCGTCACCTGAGCAGGCACCATCATCGTAGCCAGAAATAAAGCAAAAACGATCTCTCGCCCCTTGAACGACACCTTCGCGAAAATATAAGCGGCCATTAAGGAAGATATTAATCGAACTGCTGTAGTCGCCGCTGTAATAAAGGCGCTGTTCAGCACCGCTTTGCCGAATGGAAATAATTCAAACAGCTTCGTATAGGCTGAGAAATTAATCGGATCTGGAATCCACTGAATCGGAATGCTCATTAATGCGCCTTCTGTTTTGAGCGAGGTGCTTAACATCCATAGAAATGGCAATAACGCAAATACAGCTAATATAATGGCAATCACATAGTAAAGGAGTGAGTTGATCGGTTTTCTAACCATCGTAATGCACCCACTTTTTCTGAAGTCTCAATTGAACGAGCGTAAATACAAAAATGATAATGAATAAAATCCAGGAGAAGGAGGATGCATAGCCCATCTTATGATAGTTGAATGAATAGCGGTAAATCCGCTCCACCATAACCTGCGTTGAGCCGTATGGTCCTGCATCAGTCATAATCATGACCTGCGGGAACAATTGAAAGGAACTGATGATGCTGATGATCATGACGAAAAAAAGAATAGGTGTCAGCAATGGAATCGTTATATGCATCAGCTTGCGAAAGGCATTAGCGCCATCGATTTGCGCCGCTTCATAATAGGTTGGATTGATGCCTTGCAAACCGCCTAGCAGAATGAGCGAGAAATAGCCCAAATCCTTCCACACGCTGGCAATGACTATGCCCGGCATCGCCCAGAACGGATCCTGCAGCCACGCAGGGCCGTCAATTCCAACAAAGGAAAGCAGCTGATTGACGGGGCCATAATCTTTGCTAAGCAGCCATTTCCAAATCAATGATGCCGCTACCCATGAGGTAAGCACCGGTATAAAGTAAACGACACGGAAGATGCCAACTCCGCGCTTTTTCTGATTCAAAAGCACAGCCGCGAGGATCGACATGACGATAATAAGCGGAATGTACAGGATGATAAACGTGAATGTGTTGCCTAAAACCTTCCAAAACTCTTCGCTTTTTAATATTTCTACATAATTTTGAATACCTATTAAATTCGGAACCCCTTCATTAAGATTCCATCTATTCAGCCCGTTCCAGTCTGTAAAGCTTATTAGAAAGGAATAAATAATCGGTATAATACTGAATACGATAAGACCTGCCAGCGAAGGGAGCAGAAAGGCGAATATAATTAACCGTTTTTTTAGCTTCGAGTTACTTTTCATTATGCACCTCTTTATATGCATACGAGCAGCAGGATCCTCTCCTTACTGCCCGTATGAATGCATGAATTATTGAAGCTTGATTTTGCTTTCCAATTCCTTTTGCGCATCAGACAACGCTTGCTCCGGCGATACTACGCCTTGGGCAGCCTTGGATAAATGCTGGGAAAGAATATCGTTCATTTCGTTAAACTGTTCAATGACTGGAGGTGTCATTAAGTAATTCAGCGACTCAAATACCGCTTCGCGATTTTCTGGCGGCGTTATTTTCAAATAGTTTTCTTGTACAGAAGCAAATGTAACTGCCGGCAGCTCCCAGTTTGCATCTACACGGATTTTTGCCGCTTCTTCGCTTGACGACATAAAACTAATCCACTTGAATGCCGCATCTGCAACCTTCGACTCCTTGTTAATAACGTAACCGTTGGAGAAGAAATGCGTAGCTTTTTGTACATTGCCTGGTTCTACTGCGATATCCCAGTTGAAGGATACATTCTCAACAAAGTCCGGAAATGCCCAGATTCCAGTAATAATCATGCCCAAACGGCCGCTTTTAAACAGATCCCAGTCTCCCATTCCACTTAATTGCGCATCTGAAGCCATAATATTGGATTTATTGATGCGATCAGCCAAATGCTGCAATGCTCCGATATTTTCTGGTGAATTGACTGTAAAAGCTGTACCGTCTGCGTTCAGCAAGCCCCCGCCATTTTGCTTTGCGGCTTTAAAAAACTCGAAAAATTGTACGCTTTGGTGTACGCCAAAAATATCATTGCCCAGCGCTCGGATTTTCGCGCCAGCCTCGTCCATATCCTTCCAAGTCCAATCATTTGTTGGATAGCTTACACTCGCTTTATCAAAAAGATCCTTGTTATAAATAAGCACAACATTAGAGAAGCTCGCTGGCAAGCCATACTGGACGCCGTCCGATTGGAACGCATTCAATGCTGTTTCATACAATGCCGATTTGTCGATAGAAAATTCATCTAATGATTTCAAAACACCTTTCTTGGCATAAGAGAAAAAGTTTTCGAAGTTAAGCTCATAAGCGTCCGGCGCTGTGCCGCCGGCAACCCTTGTTTGCATTTGTGTAAAATACTCATCGTATCCGATTGTTTCGATATCTACTTTAATATCCGGATTCAAGTCTTCAAACTTTACCCTCATAGCCTCCAAAGCAGGTGCCGCATCACCTGCAGCAGAGAAATTTGTAAACTTAACGGTTACCTGCTGTTTCTCTTTGTTTTGATCAGTCGCTTTGTTTTGGTCAGTCGCTTTGTTTGGCTCACTCGCCACCGGTTTGCTGCCGTTATTATTGCTGCAGCCTACCACCATCGCAAGCACTACTATTACGGATAAAATAAAAACGGACTTCCTGCCTCTGAACATTCTCATCATCGTTAACCCCCTAATAATAATGAAATCGTTATTTCAGCCTTTATCATCAAACAGCATGCCTTGACCCTAGCCCCATCAAGGTTAACCGTTTAACTTCACAATGAAATTATGAACTTATATTTTCCGAACGGTGTTGCGAGAAACAACTTCCAGCGGGACTATGACCTGCTTTTCTTCCGCAGTCAGAACTTTTTTACGCTTGATTTGATCCAATAGCAGTTGTGCAGCTTGTTGCCCTTTGCTTGCGATATGCTGTCTTACTGTTGTAAGCGGAGGGAAAAACATATGCGCCCATGAAATGTCATCAAATCCAATGACCGAAATATCGTCAGGTACGATCAATCCATTCTCCATCAGGCCGCGCATGACACCAAACGCCATTACATCAGCAGTTGCAAAAACGGCTGTAATTTCGGGATAGTCTTTGGCGATCAAGCAGCCCGTATCATGACCATGCTCAAAGGAAACCGATTCACCGAAAACATAATCCGAGCGATAAGGAAGACCCGCTTCCTCTATTGCGCGCTTATAGCCAAGAAACCGCTTTTCTACAACACCATCTCGCCGGATACTGCCTGTCGTAATGGCAATATGCTTATGCCCATTCTCGATTAAATGCTTCGTAGCTATATAGCCGCCATGTTCATCATCGATGCCTACATTTGCAAAATATTGATCGTGAATATAACTGTCAACCAGCACGATTGGAATATTGGCCTGCTTGCATTCTTCATATAGCTCTTCAGGATAAATGCCGATAAGAATAGCGCCATCCAAATTTCGCGAGATCGATATATCCAGATATGATTTGCCTTTTTCAACTCCGGCAAGAAGGACATGATATCCGTCACTGCGAACTGCCGCTTCAATATTGCTGATCATTTCACTGTAAAAAGGATTTTGAAAAACTAGCTGCTTATGCTCTTCCGTCTGAGGAATGATGACAGCTATTAGCTGCGAAGTATTATTTACGAGCCCTCTTGCCGAAATGCTTGGAATATAATTTAGCTCCTTAATGGACTTATGTATGAGGGCGACAGTATCGTCGGATACTTTATGCGCTTTGTTGTTAAGCACGTAGGAGACAGCGGCAATGGACACATCTGCATGCTTAGCTACATCTCTGATCGTTATTTTTTTCTTTGACATCTTTCTGCTCCCTTTAGTTAACCGTTTAACTACAATATAAAGGGATTGCATTTTATTGTCAACAACTTTTTTGTAGCGCTTTCATTGGAAGCACGAAAGAATGGCTCCGCCGTCCTTAAATGTAGAAAAGCCAACCGGAGCTGATTGGAGCACTTACATCACAATTTGTAACGGACACAACTGACCGTAACAGCCTTGTCTCCGCCTTTTTTGAATTGTAACGGCCACAAATGTCCCTTACATAGCTTTTTGCTCTTTAAGTAGATGATTTGGTCATCTAAAGGTCACCAGTGACCGTTACAATTAGTTTCTCGCCATTTTCGCCAGCTAAAGGTCATTAATGTCCGTTCGATTTCAATTGCTCGTAAATGCGTACTGCCTCTTCCCGTGTTTGTGCTGGAGCAGCAATCAGCAAATCTGTTGTAGATTTATGGTCGCCCAGCTTCGGCTCATACGCCCAGATGGCTAATTGTTCGAAATCTTTAGTTATTCGAATCAAGCCAAGCGACTCAAGCTCCGGCCTGCCATCAATAACCGTAGAATAAGTTAACACGCCCCAGCCTTGCTGTATCGAATCAAAAAAAGTTATGCCTAGCAACTCATACGTTTTCGTATATTCATAGTTATCTATAACAAGCGATCCTGCAAATCTGGGGCTCGTAAACCATCTTTTATACAGCTTTCCTTGAATACTGATCGAAGTAACTTCTGAGTACGTCTCGTCGTTAATCCGAAATTGAACCGCCGGGAGCTCCTTGTCTATCTTTTTAGGAATGCCGGACAGCAGCACAACTGCACCGAATAATACCGCTATACAGCCTAGTATAAGGATAGCCTTTACAACCGGCCTCGTTATATTTTGAACCTTATCTCTTATTTTTTGTGCAGCCAAAAAATCAATATACGCCTGTTCTTTTTCTTCCTTCGTTTCACTGTCAAATCTCGCAAAATTAGGATACACATCAAGCTGAGGCAGGCTATAATGACGCGACACATCGGATAAACGCTCCACAAGCTCTGATACGCTGTCAACCTGCTCCTCTATTGCCTGATCAATTGCCTGCACAATATCCGTTTTTTGTTGCAGCTCCTGCTTAAGCGCATCACGATGGTGAACAAGTATACTGCTCAACTGCTGCGGAAAATCCATCATCTGAATAATATCCTCAATGCTGAAATGCAGCTTTCTCAGCTCAGCGATCCATAACAATTGGCTGACATCCTCTTCCGAGTAGTCCAAATAATTTCTTCCATTTATTATTTCAGCTTTAGGATGAATCAGTTGTCTTTCAACATAATAGCGAATTGTTCTTTCGGTCAAACTCGTTCGTTTGCATACTTCCTTGATTTTCAAGTTGATCAGCTCCTTTATGGCGTGATCGTAGCATCTTACGTAACGGAAGTGTCAAGCGAGTTCCATTATTTTTATTTACTTTCTCATTTTCAGCTTCAAATGAACATTAGACACCTTCGGCGAGTAGCTGCCATTATCCGTATACAAGCCAAGACTGTACTGAACGCGGTCAAAATTTCCTTTCAGCTTTTGTCCGTTAACAACTTCAACCCAATCATTCCAAGCGTCATTGCCTGCTGTCCTCGTCCTAATCCAACCTTTTACCGAACCTGCCCCTATAGAAGCTGTACTTTCCTCGACTGACTGCAGGGTGGCTTCGTCCCATGACAACACAGCTGACTTCCCGCCCTTGGCTTCGATTTCCTGTGATTGGATATAACCATGAGGAACGTAAGGGTTGAACACCTTCTGTGTATAGGTCATCTCGCCAGTAAAGGTTTTGCCGTCCCAGCCCTCCGGCTTCATAAAGCTTGCTTCATGCGTCTTTGCATTTTCCGCTATTACGTACAGCTTAAGCTGCTTAGCTGGCAAATTCCCAAGCGTGCTTTTTTTAATTTGAACCTCTATTTCATCGCCAGCCTCGTTAAGCTGGTAGATTACTTTATCGGTGCCCAGCCATTCCCATCCATCATTGCTGCGAGGATCCTTAACAAAACTATTCCATTGGTACAATCCGTTGTTCGTCATTCTGAATTTTGCCCAAACATCAGGCGTTTCCCACCAGGAGCCCTTATAGCCTTCTTTGTCATCATTATCCGTATCCAAATAAATATGGTAATAATATTCCGGTTCTGAAAGCTCATCCGCACTTAAATGAATACCGCCTGCCATCTTTATTTTAATATACAAATTGCTTTTGTCGTCCGTCACCCATAGCCCGTTCATATTCTGCTCGCCATACAGCATATCGCTCTGCTGCCAATCGGTCATGCTGCCATCTATCGTTATAGCTTGCTTATAGTAATAGGGCGGTTCCTCCCTATCCCATTCGTAAGTGTGCTTGGCCGTATTAATCGACGCGATACCGCCTGTAAAATAACCCGTTACCGCATCCCCGTCTTGCTCGCGCCTTAGCAGCATACCCAGCGGTTCTTCCAAAATGGCCGGATAATGGACAGTCTGCATTAATGGATGAACATAGTTCCAGCTGTACAAGCCGTGAATAGCTGAGCCGAGAAAGGTATAGTTGATACGATCCGCATCCGAACTCTCTCCATAGCTGTGCGTCAGCACTTTAATAGGTGAACCGTCACTGCGCACTTGCTCGCGAAGATATTTCAGCTGACTATTATTATAATTCCAATCGTATGGGTTCGTGTCCGCTTCATCATTCGACTCTTCCATATTCCAATATGGATAGTTATAGTTGAACGTCAGCCTTACCTGCTCCATCATCAAATCGCTAGCGCCATCAAATTCAAATCTCAGCTTCACATATTTTGCCGTCTGATCTATGCCGTTCCAGCTTCTGGCCTCTCCCTTCCAAAGCTTTGGCAGCTTCGTCCAAACAGCCTCATCGAAAGGCAAGGAATTGCCTGTCCACGCCCATATAGAAACCGTCTCATCACTGCCGCCCTCGCCAAGCCACTCCAAATAGCCCCATTCATTCATCGTCTTGTGATCTTCCCGATCTGCAATTTTCTCCAAATCGACTATGATCTCCATGGCGCCTTTTTCGCCGCCTATCACCTTTCCATTATCCACATGCGCCGTGCCTTCGAAGGACCAATCTGCAAACCGTCTTCCGTACGCGGCTGCTCCATTGGAAGCCAGCTGCCTGGCGAGCGGGGTTGCGCTGTCCCATTTCACTTGATTCGTAGTCCAATAGCTCAAATAGCTTTCCCATAAAAAGTAATCACCAAGCTCCGCAAAGGAACGTGTCCCGTTAATGATGCTTTCCATGCCAAGCGAACGAATATACTCTGTAATTTCTTTTAGGTCATTATAAAATACCTGCTGCTTCTCCGAATCTTGCAAATCCGTATGAACCCAATAAGCAATATCGCTTTCGTCCAGAAATATCCCGTCAGCCAGTCCTTCATCCTTGAACGATTTAATCGTATTTTTTGTCATTTCAAGAAATTCAGCTGTATTTTCATAACGTGAGCCGAAATAAACGTATTGGAACACTTTTGTCCCTTGCGCTCTCACCTTCGCAACGGTTTCTTTATCTTTATCCAGCACGACCATAAGATCATATACCGAATAATCGGAAATCCCGCTATACTTCAGCTCCCCGTAATAAACGATAAACTGATGCGGCTGCCTGTACTTTTGACCCAGCTCATAGAACACGGGAGATACATGATCAAGCGTTTCGGAAGAGGCTGTCATTTTAATGCCAGGGGCAACTAAATAATCACTGTTAAGCGCTACCTCTACTTCCTCCAGCTTCAGCTGGTTATATATAAGAACTGCAATTAGCAGTACGATGATTGCAAAGAATGAATAGATCAATTTTTTCATACGATCCTCCTTACTAAATATTTCCACCAAAATCTATCATACTACCATCACGATAGCCCATCAATAAAAAGATCATAGATAAACGGCTCGCCGTTCTAAAATTTTTATAATTCGAAAAAGCCTCAATCGGAATTTCATCCCCGATTAAGGCTTTTATTGTTGAAATCCTTAGCAGTTAGCTTACCTCTTGCACAGCTTCAATAAATGAACGCAAAGCTGGATATGGCTTTATAGTATTGAGCCATTTCTTCAAATCTCCACCTTTAAAATAGAGCTCTAATCCTTGTCGCATTTCCTCCAGATAGGCTTGCTTCAAAGGCTCTGTTGCTTGCTTCGCCGCTTCTGCCTGCAGCCGCTCTATGCTCGCTGTCCAATTTTGATCGTTCCAAGTCGATCGTTCAGGATACTGCTCTGCTGCCTGAATAGCCGATTCGAAGGACGAATCCATATATAGCAGCACAGCCAAATAGTTCCCAACAAAACGATGTGTTTTATCCAGTTCCATGGCAAGCTCAAACTGCTGCTGTGCCTCTTCAAGCTTTCCTTGCTTCATTAGTGCCGTAGCATAAATGGATTGCTGGTAGTCGTTTAGTTTCCCCGCGTCAGATAATATTAAATACTCTTTTATCGCATTATGATAGGCAGGCCAATCCGCTGCATTATAATAATAGTCTATAAGCTTGCTTAATACATGCTTTGTTGGCGCAAGCTTATACAGCTGCTGCAAATATTCCATCACTTCCTGCTTTACCTGGCCTTCTTCCGATAGCGAATGCTTCGATTCCAGAATTTTAATAAGCATGCGCAAGCTATTCACATCATGTTTATTATTTTCAAATGCAAGCCGATACGCATCTATTGCCTCATCCTGTTTTCCACTTAGCAGCAGTCGATCTGCTTCTGTTAACGTTCTTTCTTTCAAATAGAAAAACGGCAAATTACCCATCGTATTTTCCTGCAATCGATAACCGCTGCTGGTGGACAGCATATTGCCATGAACATCAAATGCCTGCACCTCCCAGAAAAAAAGTGCATCTGCATTCAAAAAACCAAGCAGGGATTCGGGTTCAGCCTGCCCGCTATCTTGATAAGAGATTCCTGAAACACTATCATATAGCTCATCTGCTGATATTTGTTTGAAGTTAGTCGTTATATTCGAAGCTATTATTGTTCCAATTGATCCATGTTGGATAGGTACATGCCCCAGTATATTATAATACGCTGCACCAGCCACTGGCTCCCAGCTGAATTGAATGATTGAATCTGTAATGATTTGCTTGTTAACAGGTTCATTCAGCTCAATTAAAGGCGTCAAGACAAGCGGCTGCTCAAATATTTGTCCTTTTGGATCATTATCGTCCACATCAAACCAAACCTCGCGTCCCGTTGACCAAGTATAGCCGTCGGCCTGCTCATATTCTAAACCGAGAAAAAGCTGATAGCTGCCAGCCAGAACCCCATAAAACGAGTAATTGCCATCAGCATCACTGATTGTTTGATAGGGCTCATCTGTCATCAGACTATGGTTCAAATTTTCTTTAAGCCTTAAAAACACGCCCACACCTGCAACTGGCGTTCCGTCGCTGCGCGTTACTTTTCCTGATATTACTGCAGGCTTGCCGCCTTGCTCCAGCATGCGGTCCATTAAATCACGCATTTTTAACAGTGTGCCGTGAATGTTAATAGCGTAATTATTTGTTTCCCATAATTGAGCTTTCTCCTTACGGCCTACCTGCTGCTCTACTACATGCAAAGCTTCCTCAAGCTTCCCGCTGCGCAATAAATTTTTCATTTGCAAAAAGGTCATTTGTTCATTTATGCGCACATCTGTCGGCTTCCATCTATTTTTTAAGTCGTTCAATATTTGATCTGAACTTTCTATATCACCTAGGTCTGCTAACATTTTTGCCCGCTGCAAGGTCAGCTCATTCAAGCCAAATTGATCCCTATTCACATTGTCTAAAAGCTTCATTAGCCGTTTCTCCGTTGTCTCCAGTGCAGCGACAGCCTTTTCTTGCTCGCCAATTTTACTGTAGTTATAGGCCAGCTGTCTTGCTGCTCGTTTTAAATATCCGTCTGCTGGTGCCGATGAGATATACTGCTCCAAAAAGTATATTTTCTCATCCATACTTAAATTTATTTCTGCAGTACCATCAGGGATTCTAAAGCTCGAACCAGCTCCTACAAAAATAGACGAATGTTCAATATTCTCTGAGCCATATTCAATAATATGCTCACGTATAAGCCCCCACTTTTTCGAACCTGAAGCTTTATCTATTTGATTTACTATTTTAATCGTTCTGGATTCCCAATCTACGAGCTCGGGCCGCCATTTGGCCAGCAGCGTTTCCGCTTGGGGCTGAACTACATTTATGAAAAAAGGGATACCAATCATAAGGACAATCGTCATTATAACAAGATGCTTTACTTTAATCGTTATTTTCCTTCGCATACTGCTGCAGCCTCCCTTCATATTGCTCCTTGAAGTAAATATTGCCCCCTGCCTCGACCAGTTCTGTGGCTTGAGTGTATGGAGCGCTCTTGCTTAATTGCAAGCTCGTATCGTATGCCCCTATGCTCCAAACAATTAACAAGCATGAAACCGCTGCTGAAATAAGAGGAATCGGTGATAGTTCAAGCTCTTTATTCCATAATGCTATTAATTTATCTTTGCGCGATTTGGGATGAGTGCGTTTCCGTACTTCCATTTTCCCTGAAAAAGTTAACTTCTCCAGCTCCTCGTCCAGCTCGGCGCGTAATGTCTTATGTTCAGCCATCGATTATAGCCCCTCCTTTTCCCATTGCTTGCGCAGCAGCTCACGCCCTCTGGCCAGTCTTGACTTTATCGTGTTTTCATTCAAGCTCGTATATTGTACGATCTCTTGAATGCTCATCTCGGCATAGTAATATAATGTTATCGCTTCTCTATATTTGTAATCTAACCGCTGTACAGATTCACCAAGCCGATGATTGCGCGCTTGCTCCAAAAACTGTTCTTCCAGATCAGGCACCACCCGCTCCATATAAATGTCTTCCATACGCGCGAAAGGAATCAGCTTGCGCCATGACCAGCTGCGCTGTTTCATCCGGCAATGATTAATCGCGATACGAGTCAGCCAGCTTTTAAGCTGATTCGCATCACGAAGCTGTTCAATCTTGGTGAAGGCCGCGATGAAAGTATCCTGAACAGCCTCCTCAGCCAAGTGCGCATCCTTCAGCAGCAAATAGGCCATACGCAGCAAGTAATCGCCATACTGGTCCATCAGCGCTTGCAGTGCTGTTTCATCCTTCGACCTCAATCGCTCTACTACATCCAGTCCGCTCTCCTCCTATCTATCACTAAGATGCAGCAACTTGCTGTCAGGTTGCATCTATTAAAAAATAATTTAAAAGAACCAAAGATAAACGGCTCCGCCGTCCTTTGGACAGGCGCGTTTACCGATGAAATATAAGAACAGATATGAATCAATTACTTAATTGGAATATCAATTAAGAAATTGATTAAGGTTACAAAAACTTATACTTTCTTATATTTCAATAAATGAACCTCCAACTCACTCATCAAGTGGAATTGGAGGTTCTTTCTCTGCGATATTCATTTATTGTAACTTCATTTCCAAATTTCATTTCCAAATCTATTATTTTTGTCGACTGATGGGATTGCGTATAAACAATTTTTATTATTTGTTTCGGGAAAGTAACAAGCATCTCATATTGATTTTATCAGCATCAACTGTGTTTTCGTCATTGCCTGATTCCTTTGGAATAGGAGCTCCATAATATTCAAATTGCTTGGCTGCTTTAGAAATATATTCAATTAACTCATTTCTATCTGAGTCAGCATATAATTGTCGCAAATAATCCGTCCATTGCTGCTCGTTCCATTCTGGCGCTGTCACAGCAACATCCTGGTTACGCAACAGCTCAAGCAGCCTCGATACTTGCCAGCCGTCTGCTTCCTGCATAGCTACGGCAAGCGCCATACTCCAATCTGACACATTCAACAAACCCAAGCGGTCATTTTTAGCTGCAAGCAGATCGAATACCCCTTCCTTCTCCGCTTGCTCATTAAACCAATACATGCGAATTTTGTTCGGATTTATGGGGCTTGTGCGCAAAATCATGTGCTTGCCGTCTTTCGATGCATCAAGCAGATTGTTCACATCCAGCCGCTTCTCGTACTGTAAAACATATACCTGGCTTCCGTCTCCGCTAAGCATCACTTCCACATCAAGCGGAATATGCGAAGATTCGCCGCCGCCAATAATAACAGCCGCTCCACGTTTGCTTGAGTAATAGACACCTTCATTTGTACGCTCGAGTACTAGCCTGTACATTAATTTTGCTTTGCGCAAATGCGGTTCAATATCGTAAAAGGTGGATGAAAAGCTTCGGGTTACTCTTTGTTCATCCACAATCCACTCGATGTCGGCAACACCACGCAGCTCCATCGGTTGTTTGCCTGCTGCAAGGCTTGCCAGCGCTCCTTCGGGAAAGGACAATTTAAAACCATTATCAGACCACGAATAATTAGTGCTTGTTAATGGAGGGTGCGAGTACATATTCGAGTATACTGCTTGATAAGACAAACCTTCTAATGTTTTTTTAGTTCCGATATCAAAAACAAGTAAATGCTTGCCCGTCGCAGCAGCACCTCCACAAACAATAAGCAAACAGCCTGCTAATAGATAAGCAAGGGTTCTCCCCCCTGATGAGCGATCTTCATCATTTTCTCTTATTCTATCTGCTATGCTTTCCTTGGATCTAGGCAGCTTCACCATCAGCTTGCTCATCAGCAGACTGATTAGCCAGGTTCCGACTACAGCATGACCGATGAGTGGAAGCATAAAACCAAAAGGCATCGGTATAAATTTCGAAATCCCTACTATCATCGTTACAATCATGGCAAACAGCGCGAGCAGCAGCAAGCTCCAAAAGTTACGGCGTAAAATACCCGGGGCGCTTAACAATGCGCTACCAAGCGACTGATCACGTATCACTATGATATAAGGGGTTAATGCAAAAAACAAAGAGACGATAATAAGAATAAATCCTAACGGAAAAAAGCTAATTGCCAGATAACTTAAGGCTGATTGACAAATAGACCATGCAAGCATTCTGCCAAAATAATGCCTTCCGTTTTCAAAAAAAGACCTCCTACTACGCATCAGAAGCTCCTGCTTCAGCCCGCTAAGATACATGCCGCGCACAAAGCTTTGGATCGCAAGTACAAGCAAAGTGATGACCACTGACATAAAACCTAAATCCAGCGGGCCCGCTTCAAATGACGTATAAGGCACTTTCATATCCATTAATGTAGGCATATACAACGGAAGCGACGCGTGAATTTGTTCAGCTTCTCCTGCTGTCCCCAATGAACCTAAAGAATAAGGATAGACAGAAAAGCCAAAATAAGCACCCAAGCCGAGCAAGACAGTAAGCATGACCTCAAACGCTATAACAAGAACAACTAAACGAATTTTATTCATTGTCCCTCCTGTGCACACCGGAATAATTCTTAGGTATACGACTGCGCCGTCTCCAACATTTTTCTATTAAACTTTTGAAGCTGCCTTCTTGGAGGTTCGTCTCTTAATTTTAAATTACGAAGCTGGCAAGATTGTTAATTCATGGTGTTTAGTTTGCACGTTTTCAATTCTCAATTAAAAAGCCACACCACAAGGTGCGGCTTTCCATCCTATTCGCCATATGGCATGCATCATGATAGATTTGAAATCTACAGACCGAGCTTTTGCCCTTTTTCCAATCGGACGATTTGTTTCTCGCCATTATCGGCAAGCTCTCTGAACTGTTCAATCGTTTGACGCATTCTAGGCAGTGCTTCCTGCTTGTAGCTGCTGATGGAATCGAGCGCTGACAGCACATCGGAGAAGGCTTGCTTTAAAGTATCCGGTGAAATATTCGCCTCGAGCGATTGTTTATGAATCGCAGCTCCTTGGTTTTTCAGCATTCTAGAGGTGGCGGAAATAATATCATTCGTCGTCTGATTAAGCATCTCGATTTTTTTCAACACAATTTTTTGATTATAAAGAGCGCTCGCTACAGTAACGGAAGTTTTCAGCGCGGATATGGTGACGTTCTTGGCACGTTCTACACCACGGATTAGCTCCTTGTTGTTTCTCATTACAACCTCAATCGCCATAATGCCCTGCTGATTGACGACGAGCATCTGCTGCAAATCCATGACGCGCTGACGGAGCGGAAACAGCACCTCTTCTGTAATAAATCGGATTTTGTCCGGATCCTCGTTGCGCAGCTTGGCTGCTTCAATTTGCTTCTCAATCGATTCGTCCATTAGTGCGCCAAGCTGTAATTCCTTCTGCAGCTTTT
This sequence comes from Paenibacillus sp. GXUN7292, assembly GCF_050864975.1. Taxonomy (NCBI): domain Bacteria; kingdom Bacillati; phylum Bacillota; class Bacilli; order Caryophanales; family Paenibacillaceae; genus Paenibacillus; species Paenibacillus sp. GXUN7292. The sequence goes on from NZ_JBOZWO010000004.1 coordinate 184,333, forward strand.
TGGTCAGATCGCGAAGCACCTGCTGCTCGATCTCAAGCGTCGTATTATCATTTTTCAAAGTAACCTTGCCTTTATCAAGAGAAACTACGATATCTGCAATCACGGCATCTGCCTTTTGATACTTCATGAAGTAAGCACGCAATGGATTAAAAAGTTTTCCCAGCAATCCAGTTTTTGCAAAATCGATCATGCTCGGGTCCAAATCCTTGAGCTGTGTATGCAGCTCTACCAATCCTTTGGCTACCTGGCCGCCCTCATCGCCCGTTTTGGACAAATTGCTGACTGCAACCTGCAGCAGCGTATTTTTATCCGAGGACGAACGCATTGTATTTATGCCGAAGGATTCAATGGATTGCACAATTTCCCTTCGCTTGTCTAGCGATTCCACATCAAGATTCAAAATAGCGGCAACATTGGATTCTGCCAGCTCCTGCAGCTTTGCCAGCTCTTCTGGCACCGGCTTTACTTCCTCTTCGATCGCTGCCTGAATTTCTTTAGGGTCTATAACTTCCATTGAAAATGACATCGTATTCCTCCTCAGATTCTTATTTTACATTTGCGCATTAAACAGATTCCCAATCTTATATACGACATCATCTGTATCCGCGTTGATGCTTGCCGCTTCATTGATGCTGGAAATGCTTTGCAGTGCCTTAATATTGGCATTGTAGCCAATCGTATAAATCGGAATTTGATACGCTTCTATTAATCCGCGCACTTCTTTGAGAGAATGCCCTTCATTCGTTTCACCATCGCTTAGAACAAAAATGATCGGCTTTTGATTCGGATTAGCGGCCAATTCATCCTGAAGCATCTTAAGTGCTACCACAATTCCATCAAAGGTGGCAGTGCCGCCGCTAGCCTGCAGGCTGTTAACAGCGCCAACAAACAAAGAGCGATGATTTGTATCATATTTGCCGATCGGCATATTAATCGATACGTTGCTTGAATAAGAAACGAGGCCGATACTATTGTCATTTCCTAAATACTTTTGCCCCTGCAGCAGCGACTCCTTCAAGCGATTAAGCGGCTCCCCCGCCATACTGCCGGAAACATCGGCTACAAATACGGCAACAATCGGCTTGCTGACATTTTTCTTTTCCTTCCACAATTTTTGGGCGGCCAATAGAAGGCCTCCATCTGTCTCTGCAAGCTCAGATTTATAATCTTCCAAATTGTTGAAGCCTTTGTCCTTGCCCATTTTCTGATATTTATCCTGATTCACAAATTCTGCAAACTTTACGATAATGTCGCGTTTTTCCTTTGATACATCTCCCAGCGCATACAGCGGGCTGTCATGCCTTACTCCAAATGGCGTAAAGACGTAGGCGCCCTTCAGATCAGCTGCATTGAGATAGGTTTGATATTCCAGCACAAAGCCGTCCAGCATGCCCGACTTGGCTGCATCGCGCATTTGTATCGTTGTAGATGCGATGAATGGTACGTTAGCTTGAAACTTTTCAAAGCCTTGTACCGCTTTTTCCCCTAAAATATTAGAGCTGTCAAATGTATTCAGCGCCGTTAATAGAAAGTTCAATCCCGTAGAGCTTGCAAATGGATCGGTATAGCCCATTGAAAACTCATTGTTGGCTATTGCCTCAGTAATATTTTTGACATTGATGGCGCCATATGTGTTTACCAGCTCATCATGCTTAGCTCTGGCAATGACAATGCCCGTTACATTGCCTACAAGCCGTTGGCTGACCATCTCTGTTTTAATTCCGCTTTCCTTCACCATTTCTCCCCATAGCTCGTTTGAAGGAGTAAAGGCATCCGGAATATATTTGCCGGACCTGATATAGTCTGCTGCCGTACCAGAAGCAATATTACGGATTTTAACCGACACCTTCTTGCCGTTTATCGTAATGCCAGCTTTATTAAACTCTGCAGCTACATCCGTCAGCCAGCCATCTACCCCCGTTCCGCCTTTCTCTGGGGATGAGAAAATCTCAACAAAATAATCAGAGCTGTTCTTTACTGTAACTGGAAACTTGGAGATATCCGGCAGCGAAGCTGCCAAATCGACTGGATTAAGATCAATCTGCCCTTTGATCGGCTGCTCGGTAGTGACTGAAATATTGTTAAACAGCTTGCTCAGCCGTTTGTTGGCATCATCAATCGTAACCTGCGCCTTCGATTTCCCCATATTGGAAGTCATATTAACACCCAAATAAACCAGCACGAAAACAACAACTAATATAATACCGGATATAATAAAAAAGTTATTCTTTTTGGCCATGTTCAGCACCTCACTGTTTATAATATTTAGTTTGTTTAATTAAAGAGTCAATTTCCCGCATACACGGCATATTCTCGATCTCAGCAGGATCAAAGCTGTCTAATCGCGAAATTTCAAGCAGCAGCTTATCCAGCTTCAGCAATATTTCTTCATTCGTATCTAATGAATGCTTCATGAACGACAAAAATTCATGATACAGATTGGCCTTCTGCTGCATAATCCCGGAAGAAAATCTGGATGACTTTTGGCTCATCACACTTTTATATTCAGCTTCATCGAATACGCGAAGCCGATTGATCATGCTTCTAACATTCAAATAAAGCAGCTTCTCCACCTCTCGGATAACAGAAGCAAACTTTTTATAGCTTAGCTCCTCCACTTCAAATCTTTGGCCCAGTACATTCATTAATGTATCTTTTTTTCTTATTAAACGTTCCATTTGATCAAGGGTGACCGTAATATCCCCCTCCAAAGAGCCAACGCGCATAAAAGGCATTAAAGCCTCTACATAATCGTCATGCGTAACCATTTCTTTGACAGGCAATGGAGCCGGCTGTTTAAAAAATGCATGATAGCTTCCATAAAGCAGAGCAAGTATACTGGCCAGTACCAAGGTGATGCCAAATGCTGAAGCAAACGCGTTTTCTCCTATAGCGACCCCAATGATTCCTGGCGAGAATACAATAACGTTAATCATAACTGTCGCAATAATTATGCCAAGCAGTTTTATGTATTTATTACCAGCCAAATTTCACACCCCCTCTACCTCATATAAGCAAATACGTTTCATGTGTAAAGAAGTAGCAATTTTTTTATAGGAAAACTGCTCATATTTTCTTATATTAAAATACATCACATAACAATCTATACGTTTACAAATGTTGAGGAAGTACAAATTGCTATTGATTTTTAGCCCTGCATACATTTTTCTTTTTCTTGAAAATCTAACCAACTACAGGTTATTCGACATATTCTCTCAATTTCCTTTTAATTCTTCGCGCCTCCAGCCCTAAAAAATAAAAAAATTCACATTCTCATTGAATGCGAATTTTATAAACTTGGCTATGCTCCTTTGCACTTCAGCAGCTCCTTGTAGCTTTTATTCCATTCGATCATCTTTTTGATAATAGGGATAAGCTGCTCGCCGTGCGGGGTTAAAGAACATTCTACCTTTCCAAGTTATCTTATAGGAATTATAATAGTATTAGGAATTGTAAAAATCAAACAAAAAATTGAGGTGGTATTATTTTCAACAACCATTTTGATGTCATTATTATCGGCGCAGGCTCCTTTGGATTAAGCACTGGTTATCAATTAGCCAAACAGGGCGTGTCCGTCTTGCTTATAGATGCCCATAACCCGCCGCATAAGTCAGGCAGCCATCATGGCGCCACTCGCATCGTCAGAAGCGCTTATACGATGGGCCCCAGCTACGTGAAGCTTGCACTACGCTCAATTGAATTATGGAAGTCGCTTGCTGAGGAAGCTCTGCAGATCGCAGAGCACTTCGAGCCCAAACCAATCTATGATCCGATTGGCGTTATTAGCATCGGTCCAAGCGGCTCAAGGTTTATTGAAAGCAAAACGGACAGCTGCAGGGCTTTTAATATTCCGTTCGAGTCTTTATCAGCGCAGCAAGTTGAAGCACGTTGGCCCGGCTTTGCCGTCCAGCAGCATATGGAAGGGCTTTTCGAACCGGAGGGCGGCATTCTGTACAGTGAAAATATTATTAGCCTCTACAAAACCCTTTCGATTCAACATGGAGCTGTACTGCTGACAAACACAAAAGTTGAACGGATTGAGTTCCATGAGGCAAACCTTCATGCAGTTATAACGGACAAAGGCCGTTTCTTCGCTACAAAAGTGCTCGTAAGCGCAGGCGCCTGGTCCGCTGAAGTATTGCCTGAGCTGAAAGGCATCATTCAGCCTTATCGCAAGCCGATCGCCTGGTTTGAAGCGCCTGCCGATACGTATGGAGCGCCTCACTTTCCAGCCTTTATTATTAACAACGGTGTTGAAAATGAATATTTCGGTTTTCCAGCAATCGATGCTGCCGGCTTGAAAATTGGCCGCCACAATGGCGGTTACCCGGCTATTGCTGATCAGCCTGTTCCGCCATTCGGAGCCTATCCTGAGGATGAGCAGGAGCTTACGGCTGCACTAGCCGAGTTCCTCCCAAAGGTTGGAAGGCTGCTGAATGGACAAATCTGCTTATATGAGAATACGCCTGGTGAAGAATTTGTACTCGATGAGGTTCCTGGAAGAAGAAATGTATGGTTTGCCGGAGGCGGTTCCGGTCACGGCTTTAAATTTGCAAGCGGCATTGGCGAAGCATTGAGTATCGCACTTACGAATGGAAAAAACAATTATCCGTTGGATTGGGACGCTTTTACATTTAAAGGAGTAAAGGAATAATGTCATTATTCAAAAGATAATGATGTTGCTTTAACCCGCCCACGGCTTCACACCGACTCTCAGTTTGGTATACTGGAATCAAAAGCGCTCCGTCGGATCATGCAGCATACTGAGTCTGAATAAACGAAGCAAAGTTGAGGAATAAATCGTCATGAATCGATTAGACAAAATGTTTATTTTAACAAAAGAGCAGGAGCAGCGTTTGAACGCTATTGGCGCACTGGCTGATTCTTTTCAGCAAGAGGCGCACCGCGTCGATGCCGAGCATGAATTTGCTTACGAGCATATTCAGGCATTGAGGGGGCTCGGCTATTTCTCCTATACCGTTCCCGCTGCCTATGGAGGCGAAGGCATCTCCCTATACGAATTTGTCATGTATCAGGAGAGGCTTGCGCAGGGGGACGCTGCGATAGCGCTCGGCGTAGGCTGGCATTTGGGCGTCGTTTTCGACCTGAACCATAGCAAGCAGTGGTCCGATGCTCATCTGGCGCAGCTCAATGGAGTGGTTGTGAAGGAACAGCAGCTGGTCAATCGCGCAGCGTCCGAGAAAGCTTCCGGCAGTCCTACAAGGGGCGGCAAGCCGCTTACGACTGCCGAGCAGCTGGCGGACGGCTCCTATGTGCTGAACGGGCGCAAAACGTTTACGACCCTCTCCCCTGTTTTGGATCAATTTATTGTAACAGCAGGCTATGAGGATGGAGTCGCTGAATTTATTGTGCCGCGCGATACACCGGGATTAAGCATTGAACATACTTGGCATACAGTAGGCATGCGCGGTACGGCAAGCCATGACCTCGTTCTGGAAAACGCGAATGTTTCCAAGGACGCGCTAGTCTATCGCTTGCCGCAGGAGAAAAAGACTAAAGCTTCGCCGTATCTGCTTCATATTCCGGCATGCTATCTTGGAATAGCGCTTGCCGCCCGCAAGGAAGCGATAGTCTTTGCAAGCAGCTACCAGCCTAATTCCTTGCCTGCGCCAATTATTCATGCGCCCAATGTTATTACGCAACTCGGACAGATCGAGCTGGAGCTGCAGGCTGCGCGCCATTTTGTCTACAGCGTGGCGCAGCGGTGGGACAATGAGGTGAATCGCGACAATATCGGCGCTGAGCTGAATGCAGCAAAAGTGTTTGCTGTTCAAGCCGCCTTATCCGTCGTAGATAAGGCGATGCGAATAGTCGGCGCACACAGTCTCGCGCTCGACCATCCGCTGCAGCGGCTGTACCGCGACGTGCGCTTCGGCCTGCATAACCCTCCGATGGAGGATATGGCCATTGCGATGCTCGGGCGGCTTGCAGTACAGGATGCTGAAGCGGAGTAATATTAGAGCATTAGTAATATTAGAGCATTAGAAGAATTAGAGCATTAGTAGAATTAGAGCGGTGAGATTAGAGCTCCCTTTAGCGCACAAAGAGCTGTTCGATGAGCAACGAAAAAAGAACAACGGTGTATTGGAGCTACGTGTCGCTTCTAACGGTTGCCACAAACGCTAATCGTGCTAAAATCGAGCTTTAATTTTTCTAACGGTTGCTATCGCGCTTATTTCACAATAAACCGCTAATTTCCTCTGAAAATGGCGCAATAACGCTCATGGCAACCGTTACATTTTTAAATGAGCTAAAATACTCGAAATAGCATCGCCGGCAACCGTTAGGAGAGTCTTAACGCCTGTAGATCATGAAAAAGCATTTCGATCGTTTCAATAAATTGTTCGGTATCCGCTCTGCTCCTCCCGTTCTTAAATCATCTCAATCTCTCCGCCAGCTCTCGCAATCTCTCATTAGGCTGATTGGTATAAACACCCCCATGGTAGCAGACGACAGAATCAATATCGTAGGCTAAAAAATTCTCGATCGAACGTTTAGCCAGCCCGGGGTCAATACATAACATAGGGTCTGGCGGCAAAAGCATTCCTTCCTGCACAATGAGCGCATCGCCAGCAATTAAAGTCCGGCTAGGGTTATGATACAAACTAATATGTCCTGGCGTATGTCCAGCGGAATCGATAACGACAAGCCCTCCCCCTATCGCCAAATGTTCATCTGGCGCAATTATTGTATTTACAGCACCACGAGGCGGATTTTCTAACGTTTTTCTAAACGCCTCCCGCATTTGCTCCGGCACCTGTGGAGGCAATGAAGCTACAGCTTGTTGTATCGCATCCGCGTTCAGCTTCAACAATTGCTGCTTTCCTTCTATGAATGGTTTCTCGATAACTGATGCCATAACCTCAACTTGACTGCCGAATTGTTTATGAATATCAGGCAAGCTTCCGATATGATCCAAATCCTGATGAGTAAGTATTAGCTTGTTTAAGCAATTAAAAGCCGTTCCTGTTTCTTCTACTGCTGCTTGCAGCAAAGCATACTGCCCTGGATACCCCGTATCCACCAATATTACATTTTCTTCATCCACAATAAGCGTCGGATAAACCGTCTCTGTCCTTCCGAGAACAGTGGCTGACAACGATAATACAAATAATTCATTCGTCATATTCATCGAACTCCTTTTCTGTACTAGTTTTATCAATAAGCAATACATATAGTAACAGAAGAGGAAACTAAAATAAACATCAAAATATTCTATCATATCATAAAAATTTTTATTTGTCAATAGATAAAAGCCGCTTATTAAACTAAGCAAACTAGCAGAACTGTTGAGGTACCGATTAGTTGTAGGCAACTTTTATCCTCTACAGGGGTTATTTCATCAAAAAATCGGACTGCAACATCGGTCGGAATCCCAAACTTGATCGTAGTAACATCCCTTTCGATTGCTTATTGCCCTATCCACAATGAATCGACACCCTACTGTTGCTGTTTACGATGCGGCAGGGTAACATAGGTTTATATGGAAATATTCGGAGAAGGAGGCTTTTATGAAAAACTATATTAGGGATAATAACGAGAATGATATTCAAAATGGCGTATTAATTGAGGGAAATAAACATAATAAGAAAACCATCAAGCAATGCATAAAGCTCAGTATTATTTCGCTTGTCTTGATTTCCTTACTTACATTTTCCTCTCCCCTATATGCGGCAGTAAGTAATCCATTTACGGATGTAGCTCCAGACCAATGGTACAGCGATTCGATCCGCTGGGCAGTTAGTCAAAATATTGTGAAAGGCTATCCCGACGGTTCCTTCAAGCCTGACGCTCCTGTAACAGAGGAGCATTTTCTGACCATGCTTGCCCGTGCCAGCGGTATCCAAGAAGAGCCTTACGCCAATGCACAATCTAGAAACATGCCCATTTACTATAAGTTGAACTTACCCTTGACCCGCGCTGAGGCAGCAGTATACCTTGCTGCTAATATGGGATATGTTTCTCAAACAAACACGAAAGAAGCTGCCATTCTATATTTATATGATCTCCAAATTACCAAGGGCATCTCGTCCACGCCTATGTATACAGTCGAACAATACGGCAGCGACAAAATATTAACGCGAGCCCAAGCTGTAACCTTCATACAAAGAGCTGTACAGTCTCGCCTTCCATTAGGCCAAACGCTCGATGAGCAAATAAAGCTTACCTATCCCAAAGAGGTTATATTCGAATTTGATCATGCCAGACAATTTACCGAAGCTATTTCTAACTTGCCCGCTATAAACGAAGGGCCATTTTTAAAGGTCGAACAACGTTTTCATATTGACTACAATATACACGCCGTAGAATTGTATGAAAGTTTTTCAAAAGGCGAGGATTCAGCCTCCATTCTGCTTATGCGTACAGCAGATAAATATAATGTTGTACTGTTTGCGAGATATTTGAATGAGCATACGAAAGCAGCATTAGAAGCCGTTCTTCAACTCTATATATCTGATGATGAGGCAAAGCAGTTATTGAATCATTATGTCGAACAAAGATCAGCCGAGGATACTGCTGCGGTAGCCTTTCATTCTAAATCTAACTATAATATCACCTATTCAAAAACAGAAATACGAATCAGCAACTGATTCGTATTTAACTTCATCAAAAAAAGCGATTATTTCTGTCAGGTCAGCCTAACAGTTTGGTCGCTTTTTTACGTGCGCCGTCCGGCGCAATTCACTGCCATCTTCTCCGCTAAAATATTATCTTCCAGCTCGTTGTTCAAGACCCATTTTCATACATATAAAAATGCCGAAAAACGTGATAATACCAATGTTTTCATCCACTTTCACAGAGTTGATAAAAATAAAGAAAGAAGATGCTATACCCCGCATTTTTTATATGCTAAAATCGTCTAGTGGTCAGCCACGCTACCTGCAAAAACAGAATAATAAAGGGAGTATATTTCGGCTTCTTTTTATCTGAATAGGTAGACATCGAATCTTAGATAATAACTACAGGAGGTTGATCGTATTGCATCTATTGCCGAGAGAAATAGATAAACTCATGATCGTAGTAGCTGCAGATCTTGCAAAGCGCCGAAAAGACAGGGGCCTTAAGCTTAATCACCCTGAAGCGGTCGCTATTATTACCTACGAGCTGTTGGAAGGAGCAAGAGATGGTAAAACAGTTGCCGAACTGATGGAATATGGAGCTTCCATTCTTACAAGAGAAGACGTCATGGAAGGCATACCAGAAATGATTACTGATATTCAGGTGGAAGCGACTTTTCCAGATGGCACCAAGCTCGTCACCGTCCACAGCCCAATCAGATAATCAGGAGGAATGCACACATGATACCAGGAGAATACATTCTCAAGGAAGATAAAATTATTTGTAACGAAGGCAAGGAGATAAATGTTATTTCGGTAACAAACACTGGCGACCGCCCGGTTCAGGTTGGTTCGCATTTTCATTTCTACGAGGTTAACGAAGCGCTGCAATTCGACAGAGAGCAATCTTACGGAAAAAGATTGAATATTCCCGCTGGTGCCGCTGTACGCTTCGAACCCGGAGATGCAAAGGAAATCCAGCTTATTCCCTTTGCTGGCGAACGCCGAATATACGGCTTCAATAATAAAGTAGACGGCAGCTTAGAAGGAGAGAGATAATCATGAGCTTTAAGATGTCGAGAAGACAATATGCGGAAATGTTCGGGCCGACCACAGGCGATTCAATCCGTCTTGCGGATACGGATTTGTTCATCCAAATAGAGAAAGATTATACATCTTACGGGGAAGAAGTTGTGTTTGGCGGGGGCAAGGTCATCCGCGACGGAATGGGACAGCATCCTCTTGCTACGCGAGGAGAAGGCGTTGCCGATATCGTCATTACAAACATCGTTATTTTTGATTACACCGGGATTTACAAGGCAGATCTCGCGATTACTGACGGAAAAATTTCCGGAATAGGTAAAAGCGGCAACCCGCTTATTATGGACAATGTTGATATTATTATCGGCGCTTCAACTGAGATCATCGCAGGTGAAGGCTTGATCGTGACCGCGGGAGCTATTGATACGCATGTACACTTTATTAATCCGGAGCAAGTACAGGTTGCGCTCACATCAGGCACGACAACGTTAATTGGCGGCGGCACCGGGCCGGCAGCCGGCTCAAGAGCAACGACTATAACCCCTGGCGAATGGAATATCCATCGCATGCTTGCTGCTGCGGAAGGTCTTCCAATCAATGTAGGCTTTACTGGGAAAGGACATGCTGCATCAAAAGAGCCGCTCGCCGAGCAGGTTCGGGCAGGCGTGATCGGCCTGAAGGTCCATGAAGACTGGGGAGCAACAGCTTCTTCTCTAGACTATGCCTTGCAGGTGGCTGACGAATACGACGTGCAAGTTGCGCTTCATGCGGATACCTTGAACGAAGGCGGCTTTATGGAAAACACAATGGCTGCTGTAAAAGATCGCGTTCTGCATATGTATCATACAGAAGGCGCTGGCGGCGGACATGCTCCCGATTTGATTAAATCAGCAGGCTACGCCAATATTTTGCCATCCTCAACTAATCCAACTTTACCTTATACGGTAAATACGATCGACGAGCATCTTGATATGGTTATGGTATGCCACCATTTAAATCCGTCTGTACCTGAAGATATTGCATTTGCAGACTCTAGAATTCGCAGGGAAACGATTGCCGCTGAAGACATTCTGCATGACATGGGCGTATTCAGTATGGTCAGCTCCGATGCACAGGCTATGGGCCGTGTAGGTGAAGTTGTTCTGCGAACTTGGCAAACAGCGGATAAAATGAAAAAGCAACGCGGCACAATGAGCGGCGACAGCACTTACGCCGATAATAACCGTGCCAAGCGTTATATTGCCAAATATACAATTAACCCGGCGATAACACACGGCATCTCCCAGCATGTAGGGTCAATTGAAATTGGCAAAATGGCTGACCTTGTACTGTGGTCCCCTAAGTTTTTTGGCGTAAAGCCAGAAATGGTGCTTAAAAATGGATTTGCTGTCGTGAGCTTGATGGGCGACGCCAACGCTTCCATTCCAACCCCTCAGCCATACATTTACAGACCGATGTATGCGCAAACAGGAGCAGCGCTATCCAAAAGCTCTGTTACCTTTATTTCACAAGCGGCATTTGATAATGGCGTTCACGAGCAGCTAGGGCTGAAAAAGATTATTCTCCCCGTCGGCGGCATTCGCACCCTATCCAAAAAAGATATGAAGCTTAACTTTGAAACGCCGCATATTACAGTTGATCCGCAAACCTATGAGGTGCGGGTTGACGGCGAACTGCTTACTTGTGAGCCTGTTGATCGTGTGCCGATGGGACAACGTTATTTCTTATTTTAAGAGGTAGTTCAAAAAGTCCAATTTTGATAACGAAGTAGCTAAGGAAGCGTCTCGACATCGAATATTTAATATACCCACAAAAGTGAAGATAAGCTTCGATGTAAATTCCGATTACTTTTGCGGGGCCCGGTATTTGCCGAAACCTCCAGTAATAGGTGCTCACGTACCTTTATGTACGCTCCGCGCCTCCGATTTCTAGTTTCATACAATTTTCTCGGTTCTGAAAACCGGACTTTTTGAACACTCATTTTAAGGAGAATAAATATGATAATCGAAAAAATAGTAGCCAACATACAGGATTTAAGTCCGGAAGAATTGAATAAGCGCCATAAGGAAAAGGTTTATATGGAGAGCGCTCATTTGGTCAAACGAATTAACCGTATAACGACCGATCATGGCAAAGAAATCGGCATTCGCCTAACTGACCAGCGTGATCTGCTTGCAGGCGATATTTTATATATGGATGATAAAAATATGATTTATATCGAAGTGTTATCCGATGATTTGCTTGTTATTAGCCCGCGCAGCCTAATGGAGATGGGAAACATTGCCCATCAGCTTGGAAATCGCCATTTGCCTGCTCAATTCGAAGACAATGATATGCTCGTACAATATGATTATTTGGTAGAGGAGCTGCTGCAGCAGCTGGAAATCCCTTATAAACGTGAGGATCGCAAAGTGAAGCAAGCATTCCGCCATATCGGGCATAGTCATGGATAATAAGCTGCTTTCCTTGCTCCAGCTATGCGATTCCAATTTTCCGACTGGCGCATTCAGCCATTCCTTCGGATTGGAAAGCTATATTCAAGAAGATAAGGTGCATGATGCAGCGTCATTCTCACATTGGCTGCGTGTATATTTGCATGAACAGCTAACCTACACAGATGGGCTTGCCTGTCGCCAAGTATACGAAGCGCTCCAAAGCGAGAATATTTCTCGCATTTGGGAAATCGATCGTCGAATAACGGTACAGAACTTGCCCAGAGAAACTAGGCAAGGCACGCAAATGATCGGCAGTCGCATGCTAAAGCTTACAGAACAATTGTACAGCATACCCATCCTCTCTCAGTACAGAGCTAATATTACAAAAAAACAATCATTCGGCCACCCTGCCATCGTATTCGCGATGGTTGCTCACGGACTTGGAGTATCTCAATCAACCTCCATCCTCTATTATTTATATTCGGCTATTTCCAGCCAGGTTCAAAATGCAGTACGCGCCATTCCATTAGGACAAACAGCAGGACAAATCATTTTACAGCAATTTCAATCCGAGCTCTCACAAGCGGTTGAAAACATTATGCAGCTGACGGAGGACGATTTTGGAATCGTATCTCCGGGCATTGAGCTGTCGCAAATGAAGCATGAGCGTGTCCATATCCGGATATTCATGTCTTAACATTTTAATGAAAAAAGTAAAGGACGTGTTATATATGCAACCCGTAAAAATTGGAATCGGAGGACCTGTAGGAGCAGGTAAAACGATGCTTGTAGAAAAACTGACGCGCCATATGACAGGTATAAGCATGGCGGTCGTTACGAATGATATTTATACCAAAGAGGATGCCAAGTTTTTGATGCAAAATGGCGTTCTTCCAGAAGACCGCATTATCGGCGTAGAAACTGGCGGCTGTCCACACACTGCAATTCGTGAGGATGCATCGATGAACTTTGCTGCAATCGATGATTTAATAGAGCGCCATCCTGACGTTGAGCTGATCTTTATCGAATCAGGCGGAGACAACCTCGCCGCAACGTTCAGCCCCGAGCTGGCTGATTTCTCTATCTACATTATTGACGTTGCACAAGGCGAGAAAATCCCTCGCAAAGGCGGTCAAGGAATGATCAAATCCGACTTGTTCATTATTAATAAAACGGACCTTGCTCCTTATGTCGGCGCAAGTCTTGACGTAATGGCAAAGGATACAAAGGTGTTCCGCGGAAACAAGCCTTTTGTATTTTCGAATTTAAAAGAAAATGAAGGCCTCGACGAAATCATAGACTGGATTAACAAGCATGTATTGCTAAAAGGATTGGAATAAGATGTCGCAATGGACAGGCATATTAAATCTTGATCTTGAGCAGCGCCACGGAAAAACAGTCGCCAAAAACGTATATTTTCAAGGCGCCTTTAAAGTAATGCGGCCCGTTTACCATGACGACAGCGGGCAGGTATGCTACTACCTGCTCAATCCGGGTGGCGGTTATTTGGACGGAGACAGATACCGAATGCGCATCTCGGCAGATGAAGGTGCAAAAGTAACCTTAACAACACAGTCTGCCACTAAAGTGTACAAGTCGCCCAAGGATTACGCCTATCAAGAAACCGAAATTCATCTAAAGCAAAACAGTTATTTGGAGTTTGTTCCAGATCCATTAATTGCCTACGAAAATGCTCACTACAAACAAAAAAATATCGTGCATATGGAAAAAGGCTCCACCTTCCTCTACACCGATATCGTAACGCCGGGCTGGTCGCCGAGCGGAGATAGGTATACTTACAAGACGATTCAGCTCTTGACCGAAATTTATTATGACGGACTGCTTGGTGTACTGGATCATATTAAACTCACACCCAGCAAGCAGAACGTAACGGAGCTGGGCTTTTTAGAGGGGTTCTCTCATCTAGGGTCGATGATCGTGGTCAGTGAATTTATGAGCTCTGCCCTGCTCGATGAGCTGTATGATACCATTCAAGCAGAAAAAAATGCAGCTTTTATGTTTGGCCTGTCGAACCTTGAGGTGCCTGGGTTTAGCCTCCGATTACTGGCAAATTCCACCCAACAAATTGAACACATTTTTTCTATTTGCCACCGCATCGTCACAGAAACATGGTATAATCGAACACCAAGACCTTTAAGAAAGTACTAGCAGCATAATAAGATGATCTAGGAGGAACAATTTCCTAGAGACTTTACGAGGAGGGCTAGGTATGCTCGAAGATAAGAATGCACGACCCGAACTGGAAGGTTTTGATGTTGAGACACTGTTTGAGGATCGCGTTCATCAGAGGCACGCATTCACTTTTAAAGTCCAGGGAGATGAGTTCAAGGGACATTATTATCAGGACCAGATTCAGTGGCTCCACCCTCATCCCAGTCAAATGATCGGCGATGAGCAGGTAGAATTCATTGAAGAAGCTATTCACTCCTTAATGCGTCAATATGGCATAGCGAGCGGGATCAAAGACTTTCAGCTAGAGGAAGCCTTTGAAAATCGCAGGCACGCGCGGCAAAAATTTTCTTTGCAAATTAACGGTGAGGATTATAAAGGATATGTCCACGAAGGAGATATTCAATGGTTTCATCCGCAGCCGCAGCAGAAGCTTGACGATGAGCAGGTTCAAGCGATTGAAAGCGAAATTCATGAGAAAATCGCAAATCAATCCAAATAAGGCGTGTTAATATAGGTCTTAAAAAAGTGGCTGCCCAGAACGCCAACGGAAATTGACTTGGGCAGCCACTTTTATTTTCTCCTATCAGGTTAGACTGTTTTCGAACCGTTCTATCTCCCTGGATCCAGAAATATTTTCCCATTGATAACTTTGCCTGATACTAGATCCTGAAAGGCCCTATTGGCTTCGGTCAAGCCTCTCACTTCCGTCCAGCCCTCTTCCGTAATAACGCCTTGCTCCAGCAATTGCACCGCATCGTAAAAATCCTGTCTGGTATAGCAGAAGGAGCCTAGAATCTCGATTTCGCTGCGGATTAGACGATTGATATACAGCTTCGTCTCGTCGACACCAAGTCCAATGTTCATGAAGGTGCCCCCGGGACTCAGCAGCTCCATTCCCGATTCTCGCGTTGGCTGAAATCCTGCTGCATCGATAACGACGTCTACACCCTTACTCCCGAATAAGGCCGCTGTATGCTCCTTCAAATTCCCCTTTGTCGGATTAAAAATATGCTCGAATTGAATATTGCGGGCCATGTGCAGACGATCATCATTAGTATCGACTATAAGCACCTCTGATGCTCCTAGCAAACGTGCAACTTTGGCGCTCAACAAACCGATGCCTCCCGCACCGAATACAACGACATTAGGGAAGGAATGACGGTCCATTGCTCTGCGCGCCGCACGCAAAGAGCAGGCCAGAGGCTCTGCCAGACTTGCCCGGTAAGGATTCATAGACTCCGATACTAGAACAAGCGTGCTTTGAGGAACGACTACATACTGTGCAAATCCGCCTGGTCGATGAATGCCTACTATTTGCCGGTTGGCACAAAGCTGAGTCAAGCCTTTCAAACAGCTTGGGCATTCACCGCAAAATAATAAAGGATTAACAACGACCTTTTGTCCCACACTATATTGGTTTGCGCCAGCGCCGTTTTGTTCAACACGTCCACAAATCTCATGCCCCATAATTAGCGGGGGCACTCTTAAGCTGTTATGTCCAAGATACCCTTCGATTTCCGAGCCGCAAATACCTACGCCCAATACACGAACCAACACCTCATCAGCTTGCGGCTTCGGTACTTCAAGCTGCTCTGCATTCATTGTTTCCGGGGCATTCCATACAATCACGTTCATACTAACGTCCTCCCCAATCCTTCTACTTCATATCTCTTAAGATGATCAAGCACATACTGACAGTTTACTGCCTTCTCCTGCAAATCCTGGGATGTATAATAATAATGATTGGACGCCTCGAAGCCAATGCGCGAATCTTGCTTAACAAGGGTATACAGCGCCGTCGCATTTTCCAATTCTTTTTGGACAATATCGGCGAGGATGCTGCCAAGCTTATTTTTCTGTTCCCCATCTTTGGCGACAAGATAACGATTCCTATTTTTCACGAATAAAATTTGCATATAAGTGCTGTAGAAATGCAGGTAAGCGGTGCTTGCAATCCGATACAGATCGCCAAATTCCGCCTCGGCATTGACTGAAATATGTTTTCGCGCCTTCTCAAGCAGCTTCAGTCCTTTTTTCCAGCCGCTTGCCAGCTTTTTAAACTGGTTGGCAAATACCGTTTCCGAATATTTTGCGCGCCACCTCTCAAGATCATCGTAAGGAATCCCTACCATCGTAGCTTTATAATGAGTAGGCTCCATATAAAGCAAATTTGCCGGTCCCATATTTTGAGGTGCGAGATAAAGCACAGCGATATCAAACGGAAATTGCTGAAACGCTTCGCTGAAAGCAAGCGATGCCTGCGTGATCGTTTTTCCCGCAGCAGCTCCAAATTGATCCTCGAGCAATTCATGGATGCCTCTCGGCTTGCCTCCGTCCGTTGACCAATAATGCTCCGCAGCTAGCCTTAATGTCAGGGAAGGATAGCCGCCCAGCGTCCAGCTCAGCATTAGTCCGCTTACCCCCGATGCATTCAACCGCTGCAGATGCTCCTCAATCAATTGAAATACGGGCAAGTAAGGAACCGCTGACAGCTCCCATGAATTATTGAATTGCACCTTTGCCGCGGTTTTTAATCCGTTATCCTTTGCCATTTGCCAAATGCGGGCTGTTTTTTCGCTCGGACCAACTACGGAAATAGAATAATCAATTACTTTGCCTTGAATATCGGCAATATTCGTTTCTTTCTCATCTTCACTTACGGAAAGAATCGTAACATTGCTCGGGAGCTGCTTAATTGCCGACAAGATCTCCTTATCATCCCAGCCCAATGATTCGGTCCAGGCCCATGTGTAGCAAAGCACTCGGGCAGCAGGAGCTTCCTTCTCAACGGCATCCGCCACCAAATGGATGACTTCTGAAATAACGGCGCTCGGACTGCGCTTGCTGCAGCGCGGACAATTCGTCTTGCCGCCAGGAGCCCTTGAGTAGCAGTTCGTCAAGTTCTCAGACATTGTAATGGCGAATATACCGCCAAGTCCGGGCACCTCTCTGAACAAGGCGGACACGGATTCGCTCAGAATAGCTTGAACCTCCGGCACGGATGTGCAAAGCGCGGCATAGCCTTGCTCCTCCTGCCCTTTCCAATCTGGCTTATCCTTAAAATAGGAAAGCGGCATGGAACGCGGTTCATTGAAGTACAAATAAACACGAATGCCGTATTTCGACGCTTTTTTGACCAGCCTTCTTAATCCTTCTATCCTTTGTTCCCAATTGACCGACAGCTCAGGTGCCGCGCGCCAAGGAACGAGCTGATATAGAACGCTTTGCATCCAAATGCCATTAACGCCTACTTCCGATAATCGCTCCAGCTGCTCCTCCGGATAAGGATCCAGCTCCGTCTCGAGCAGCGGATCACCATATACCGCACTATAGGAATAAATATAGCGGAGGTCGAAGTTCGTGGTCTGCTCATATTTCCCTTTCTCCAGATATGGCAGCTCTGACTTTTTCATCGTTTGCTCGATCCACTGCAGCCCGCGCAAAATCCCTTCCTCATCGGATGACTGGATAACAATTTCATCGTCCGAAACGAATATCGTATGACTTTCTTTCACTCCACTAGCGGCAGGATCCACCTTGAATCGAAGAATCGGCCTCTCTCTGTGCGATGATGCTGCAACAGACCACTCTACTCCCCAAAGTAGAGCATGCTTATCGGAAAATCGCTGAGCGTAGGCGTACAAATTGCCTTCTCCCATGCTTTCGTCCTTGCCGTCGTTCGTGTCCTCACCCTCACCCTTGTACTCGTTTTGAAAAATTTGAATCGTCCATGGTTTATCCAGTCTAGTTTCGCTTGCCAGCGGTAGCCTTCTTGCTGATATCTTTGGCAGATCGGAAAGCTTGAATCGTTCCAAAAAATCGAACGGCTTCTCCTG
Source organism: Paenibacillus sp. GXUN7292 (assembly GCF_050864975.1). Lineage (NCBI taxonomy): Bacteria > Bacillati > Bacillota > Bacilli > Caryophanales > Paenibacillaceae > Paenibacillus > Paenibacillus sp. GXUN7292. The sequence continues at coordinate 202,417 of NZ_JBOZWO010000004.1, forward strand.
AAAGGTAGTATCAAGCTCTTTCTGAATGGGATCGAAAGCTTCCGACACGCGCTGTTTCCACTCGAGAGTCAGCTTCTCCTCCTTTGCGCTTAAAGGCTTATAGCGTACAGGCTTTACGAACGGCTTTAAATTGCCCAGCTTTACCCACAGAAAATCATCCTCTTTAAGCGTGAATTCCAGCTTTTCCTCCGTCCAATCAAGCAGTGTTAAGAGCTGCTCGTAAGTAAGCAAATGCCAATTAGCCCTTATGATCGTAATGTAGCCTCTGGCAAGCCATTGCAAGTCCGCCTCCAGAGGCACCTCCAGTCCCATAAGGACTGCAACCTCTTCGATTTGTTTAACCGTAGCTTCCAATACAGCGGCAATGCGTTCCGTAGGCACTAGGCCGTAATTTCTCCAGATGATGGCTTGCATACGAGTTGGAAAATGAGGCAGCACGATCGGAATCATTTGCGGATTTGCTTCAAATTCTTGTATCATGGCTTCAGCCTGCTCCTCTCACAAAAAAATATCTTGACCGCACTCAGTGGATTTTATAATAGCATCAGCAATCTCAATAACGTGAACAGCGTCTGCGAATGAAACGTATTCAAAACCCGTTCCGTTTAATATGCAATTCGAGATATAGTCCAGCTGATCACGCAATGCCCCATAAGTATGCCCGTTCCGCTGATGATGAATAAAAAACTCCTTCGACACACTTCCCTCTTGATTCCATAGATGCAGTCCGGCATTGCTTGTTTCAAAATGGGCCTTGCCATCACTGCCGCTGACCTCCACGCTATCGAAAATTTCAACTCCCGCCTTGTCCGGGGTTAGCCAGTTGCTGTGCAGTACAGCGAACATCCCATTCTCAAAGGTTAGGTTCGCCCATAATGATTCTGGAGCGGCGCTGTCAGAAAGATGCTGCGCATAGGCACGAACGGATTTGACCCTGCTGCCTGCATACCATACTGCCAGATCAAGATCATGCACGGTCAATTCATATACGGTATGTGTTCTAGAGTAAGTAGAAAACAAGGACTGCTGCCTGGACCGTTTAAAAAATAAACTTGCAATTTGTCCAAGCCGTCCATTATAAATAGCGCTTTTCAATTCAGCATAACGGGGGTCAAATCGCAGCAAATGTCCGGGAATAACCTGCTTGCCGCATTGCTGCGCCACGCGATACATCTCTTGCGCCTCTGCTACATCCGTCGTTATCGGTTTTTCAACCAGCACATGCTTGCCTGATTGAAGCGCTAGCAGCGTCGGCCTTAAATGCCCTTTCTCGAAGGTTGCAACATTAACAAGCTCTATGTCCGTTTGCTCGATTAACTGTTCATAATTGGTGTAACGCCGCTCAACTCCATATTTTTCGCCTATTTCATCCAAACGATCTGCACGATTATCGCAAATCGCGGCTATTTCAACCTGGGGCAATGAACGAAAAGCTTCAAGGTGGCACTCTCCCCAGCTTCCTAATCCGATGACCGCTGCTTTCATTTTTCTCATAGTCAATCCTCCTGTTAAACCGGTCTATTCATTAAATTCATTTCGGCTGCTAGATTTAAAGATTAGGCGGGATATCCAGCCGGCCGAATTGAGCCTGCGCTTTTTGAATATGCTTGCTGGCAGAGCTTAAGAGAAAAGGGCCGTGGCCAGGAAACATCGCATCAATCGATAGTGAAGCCAACTTGTTAATAGCGGATGCATATAGTTGAATATTGCAATCCCAGCTGTTTTGTATAAATATTTTGCCTCCTGCAAACATAGTGTCTCCGACAAAAATAATTTTTTGGCCGCTTATTTCCAACAAAAAGCTGATATGCCCATTAGCATGGCCAGGTGTTTCCACGATGCTCACATTCAGCTGTCCTACCTGCTGCGTATCTCCTTCTCGAACGGCTGCGTCTATCGGGCATGGTGCATAGACATAATCTTGCGGATAAACTCCGCTGGCTATTGCCGCTCCTATGCTCGTTTTCTCAGAATCAGCGGCAGCGATCCAAGGTGCTGCTTCCGCAGAAGCTACGACCTTCAGCCCGTAGTTTTCACGAAAATAATTCGCGCCGGCCGCATGGTCGCCATGCGCGTGAGTAAGCAAAAGCTGCGTAACCTGCGCCATCGCAATTCCCGAAGCCTCGATCCGTTCTACGATCCGGTGGGGCTCGATCCCCGCTCCAGCATCGATCATGGCAAATGACTTACCGTCTCCAACTAAATAAACATTGCAGTCCAACGCATGCGTCATTTCAAAGCCGTGCTGCCCGCTGCCTACAAGCCAAATGTTGTTATGAATTTTCACAAGCATTCTCCCCCGCTATCTATTTACTCTCTTAGCCAACTGCGTTAAGACGGGATATAGGCTATGCACTCAATCTCAACGCGCATGCCTGGCGGAAACTTCACAATTTCTACCGTGCTTCTAGCAGGAGGCTCGCTATTAAAAAAAGTGCCATACTCTTCGTTATAAACATTAAAATCACCTAGCTCATCTATAAAAGATGTAACCTTTACGACATGATCAAGAGTAGTGCCCGCTTCCTTCAAAATCTCACTAATATATTGCAAGACCAAGCCTGTTTGCTTAGCCATGTCACCAGGATAAAGCACCTCACCTGTCACCAAGTCAAAGGGGCAAGTTCCTGATACATAGACCATATCTCCAAGCTTGACCGCTTGCGAATATTTGCCGCCCGGCTTTGGGGCCGAAGCCGTATCAATAATTTCTTTTTTCAACCAAAAGCACTCCTTTTCATCGGTATCTGTAACTCTATCTGTGACGGACATAAATGTCCGTTAGAGCCGTTTTTTCGAGTTTTTTAAATTTTTACGGACATCCATGACCATTAGAGCCCATTTTGCATGTTATATCGATAAATATTAGCTTCTTATAGTCACAAACGTCCATTACAGAAGATTCAGCGGCTTAGAACATTCCTTACGGACATAAATGTCCGTTAGCAAGCTTGCCATCATTACATACTACTACTGCAAATGGCCAAATCGCCCGGCTAACGATTTGTAAAATTGTGCAGCAAGCTCCACCTGCTCCACGGAAACCCATTCTTCCTTGGCATGAGCCTGCCTGATAGAGCCTGGGCCGAAAACGATAGTCGGAACGCCGGCCAGCTGCTGCAGCTTGCTTGCATCCGTTCCATACGGCACGCCGATTGTTTCATCGTCCAAGCCTATTGAACGCATAGCCTCCTGAGCCTTCCAAACAATGGACGATTGCTCAGAAGTATTCAGGGCCCAGTCGGACAAAAGCTCGCTTACTTCAACCTTTTCCGCTTTATCTCCTAAATACTCCAATAAGTTTGTCGTGAATTTCTCCCGCACCCCATCAGGTGTCTCGCCTGGAATAATTCTGCGATCCACTTGAATGACGCAGCTTTCGGGTACGATATTAATTTGGGTACCCCCATTAATAGTTCCTACAACTACTGTCGCCTGACCGCACTTGGGATGGCTTATTCGCTCAAGCTGAGGCTCGGCTTCTTCCCTAATAAACCGCAAAACATCCATCATCGTATAGATGGCATTGTCGCCTTCTTCCGGAACTGCACTATGCGCCGCCTTTCCCTTCGTCCAAACGGCCATTCTGGAACAGCCTTTAGTTGCCGTTACGATCGACAGCTCCGTAGGTTCGCCAACTACTGCGCCTGCAATCGGCGCCTGCCATTCCAGGAACTTTAAAACTCCCCGATAGTTAGCCTCCTCATCGACAGCTGCGCAAAGCACGAGATCAGCTTGCAGCTGCTCCCTGTTGCCCGACCAATATTCCATGGCATACACCATGCCGGCGAGCGAGCTTTTCGTATCGCATGCCCCTCTGCCGTAAAGCCGTCCGTCGCGATAAATCGGATTGAGCGGATCCTCCATACTGCCAAGCGAGACTGTGTCCATATGGGCTTCGAACAGCAGCGTCAATTCCGGCTTGCCGATGCGCAGCTCGGCAATGATATTGTCTCTTCCAGCGAGCACAGGCTGCCTGGTTACTGACAGCCCTGCTTTCTTGAGCCTTTGCTCCAAGTAGACAGCAACACCTTCTTCCCCTTGGGCCCCTTCGCCAAAATGAGGGTTAACGCTTTGTATACGAATGAGATCCTCCAAAATCTGCAATGCAGGATGACGCGCATCTTCGTTGCTCATTTTCTCCCCTCCTCTGTCTGTCAATTTAAATATTCAGCTGTTTCAGTTGTGAGACAAGGCGATCCACGTCCTCTTTATCATTAAACAAATGAATAGAAGCGCGGAATCTTCCATCACCGCCCCATATATATATTGATTTTTCCTTCAATGCCTCGGCAATTTCTTCTCCGGCTGCACATTCAAAGCAAATATTGCCCGCTCTGCGTTCGGCAGCTTCCGGAGTCATTAAAGGGTATGGCAGCCCAGCCATCTGCTCTATTAAATATTGCCCAAGCTCCAGTACATGTCTCTCAATCCGTTCGATTCCTGTTTCCAGCAAAAGCTTGGCAGAGCTGGATAAAGCATATATCGTCGCGTAGCTTGGATATCCCTGCTCAAATCTGCTCGCATCGTTCCAGAATGTAAAGGACTGGCTCTCCGCTACACCGAACATATTCGTTACGCTTCTCCAGCCTACAGCCTTTGGAGTCAGACCCGTTACCCGCTTCGGGTTAATCCCCAAAATACCCAAACCATGAATGGACATCAACCACTTATAGGAGCTGCAAACCAGCAGGTCCGTATGGTTAATATCTACCTTCACTACGCCTAGCGCTTGCGTTACATCTAGAAATAACAACGCATTCGTTTGCTTCAACTGCTCATATAAGCGGATATAATCCAATCTTGCGCCTGTCAGGTAGCTTACATGACTGGTCATTACAACTCTCGTTTTTTCATCTACCTGCGCCAAAATATCCTCTACAGAAATTTCCCAATTCGCATGGTCTATAACACGTATTTCAATTCCTTTTTGCTTAAGGGCAATCCACGGTAAAATGCCTGAAGGAAATTCAATCGTATTAATGACGACGTTATCACCCGGCCTTAGCTCCAGAGAATTAGAGATTAATGAAATAATTTCTGAAGAATTGGACAACAAAGCAATATTGTCAGCAGAACCATTAACAAGCTGCGCTACCCGTTGTTTACAGTTCGCTTCCTCCTGAGCATTAAGCAGCCTGCCATCCGGACCTAATTCACGATTAGCCAGGTAGGCATCAACTGCCCCTTTAGCCTCTATTAAAGGAGGACTTTCAGCGCCTGTGAAAAACCACGTTTTGTTTTGTAAGCCTGCAAGTAACCGTTTATCAATAACAGCGTCCATAGTTTTACCTCTCCTGTATTTAGTTATGGATTTGATTTCCTTAACCGAATGAAAGATTCACAATCTAGTACTCCAGTATAATCATGGCAAATGTCTCGAGCATTGGAAGCTGGAAGGAAACCGTACCTTCGCGGATCAAATAAGGAATTGGCGTTTTTTGCGGCACCTGATAAACAGCTTTAGGCACATCTTGCATATGAATATGAAAGTTTATATCCCTGACCGGAATATTAGGCAATTGATCTTGAAAATTCAGCACGCGCAAAGAATAGCATCGGGCAGCCTCGTGGTGGAACCATACCGCTTCCACGCATTTGGGTGAATCGCTCCCTGTTTGCAGCTTGTTCCCCGCCAAAGCACGAATAATATGAATAAAAAGATCACGATGATCGTCAGAGGTCATATTTTCCAATGGTCCTGCGCTGTAGATGCTCGTTCCGCTTCCGAACTTATGCATCACTATTGCGGGCGTAGTTCCTGAATCATCGTCTTCACTTGCTGCATAGCGAGGCGGATTGCTGATAGCGGATGCGAACAACGCTTTATTTCCTGGATCCACAATAGGAAGAACCTGTGACGCTATCCATTCCAACGTCTTCTCCCCACGGGCTTCAACAATCGCTTGATCGCTTGACAGCATAACAGGATGAGCCATCGAATGATGCTTGAACCAGCTGTCAAATTGCTTTGCAGGCGCTGCATAAGTGACTGATTCCTTCGTCATGCCTTTATAGGAAACGCCAAATACATCAGCGAGCCCAAAGTCTGCGCGAACGCCGCCGAGCTTGTCATACAATGTGCTTCTTTTACTGGCGTACAGCCCGCCGCCTGCTTTTACATAAGCGCGAAAAGCTTCGATTTCTTCTTCGTCGACTGCAAGCAGATCCGGTAAAATAATGACGGCATATTGAGATAATTGCTTAATATTTTTTTTAGAAATGACCCCGTAGCATATATTGGCGTTCATAAGCGACTTGGCTGCATTCATCGCAGCTTGAGCAATAGGACTGCTGTAGGTTTCAACCATAGCCGATTGGCCGTTTTGGGCAAAATCAATTTGCGACTCAAAATTCATGTAGATAACGACATCCTGCAGCATGCGGGCGTCGGCATCGAGATAAAACTCGTATTGTTCAAGCTCGCCGTAAATTTCGCCCATCCGCTCGTAAACTTGCTCATTCAAGGTGCCGATCGGATCGATGGCGTCTATGAAAAGAAACGCACCGCCATTAGTAATGGCCGAGAATGCCTGTGCGCGAAGCAGCTCCTGCGATTTGGTTGTCGTATGATCAGTCAAATCCGGACAGCGTGACGTCATGAATTCGAAAGGCGGATTTTCGGATAATGCATACAGAGCCTTGCATATAAACGATTGCTGCAGAGCATCTCCATAAAAATCGCCGCTTGCGTAATCCGTTTGTTTAAAAAACTCATTCGTAAAACCGTTAATCCAGCCTGTGGACCAGGAGGCGCACTGCAGGCCAACTGTCACTTCCGGCTTCAGCTCTCTCATTAAACTGCGAACTTCTCCAGCAAATTCAGCCAGCCAACGCTCTCTAGTTCGTTGGAATCGTACCCAATCAGGATCTGTCCAATCAATCGTACGCGGAATTTCCGCTCCCGTCTCAAGCTTGTATCTCGCCTTGCAGCCTCCGCAATAGCATGGTGAATACGGCCAATGAATCATATCGATCCATAATCCGTCGAAGGTATAGCTTTCACTTAGCTCGGCAATCTGTGAAAGCATAAAAGAACGGTAAGAAGTATTGAAGCAGCAAACCCCGTATCGGCCTTCCGTCCATAAATATTCCGATGTATTCCGCCCACTCTCCGATACGAACCGCCAATCCGGATGCTCGTCATAGGCCCATTTGCTCCAAAAATTCGAATATACGATCACATTCATGCCTGCGTCCTTGCATTTCGCAATGACTTCGCCTATCAAGTCTTTCCCGTTCAGTCCATTGTGCATATGTCCGTCTGAAACAGGCCAATAGCTGATACCCAGACATGAGCTGGCCGGAATCATCACCGTATCTGCACGTGCTAATTTAAGAAGCGCTGCATAGCGATCAGCATCATACCTGCTCATAAATTGCTCATTCCAATCTGGAATGTGCATATCGACTAAATTTCTGCGGTAGCTGTTCTTATACCAGGGAGTTCCATTTCGATTCATAAATCGCAATCCTCCATCCACTCGCCGTTATTCCTTTACGCTTCCCAATGTAATTCCGGAAACAAAGTATTTTTGAAGAAACGGATACAAGCAAAGCACTGGCAGTGCGCCTAAAAATATTTGTGCCGATTTTATCGTGCGGTCCGATATTAAGCGCATGTTTTTCAGCTCTTGCTCGGTCATTTGCGAAAAATCCTGCTGGATGACGATCGTTTGAAGATAGCTTTGTAATGGGTAGCTGTCAGGTGAATTCATAAAGATCAGGCCATCAAACCAGGAATTCCAGTGCGCTACTATAGTAAGCAGGCTGATCGTAGCAATCGCGGGTAAGGACAGCGGCACAAAAACGCGAAACAGCGTCGATAAATGTCCAGCGCCATCGATAAATGCAGCTTCCTCCAGCTCACGGGGAAGCGTCCTGAAAAAATTAAGCATTAAAATAATATTAAATACCGGAACAGCCCCGGGTAAGATGAGCGCCCATATCGAGCCCATAATGCCCGTCTCGCGTACGACCATGAAAAGAGGAATCAAACCGCCGCTAAACAAAATAGTGACAAAGAAAAACCAGGCATAAAATGATCGCGGCTTAAACCTATCACTTTCCTTCGATAACGGATACGCCGTAATCAAAGTCAGAACCATATTGACAATTCCACCCAGCACTACGCGCTGCATCGTAATGCCCAAAGAATTAAAAAACCGGTCTGAGCTCATTACATATACATAAGAACGCAAATTGAATCCAACAGGCCAAAATTTAACCAGTCCGCCTGTTGCTGCAGCATTAGAGCTGAATGAAACCGCCAGTATGTGTATGATAGGAAGCACGCATATAATGCCTAGGCCGCCAAGAACTACAATGTTGACGATATAGAACGCTTGTCTAGATAATGTTGGTTTATAGCGCATGCCTGAGCCTCCCCGTGAATAACATTTGAATGCTTATCATTTAAAAAATTCTATACTTGGCAAAGCGGTAGGCTAAATAATAAGTGGTAGAAATCAAAATAAGCGAAATAACGGACTTGAAAAGACCTACGGCAGTTGCCGGACCGAATTGAGCGGAAATTAAGCCCATTCGGTAAACGTAAGTATCTATAATATCGCCGCTTTCGTACACCTGCGGGCTGTACAGATTGAATATTTGATCAAAGCCCGCATTCAATACGTTTCCAAGGCTTAACGTTAGCAGAAGAACGATCATGTACCGGATGCCGGGTAACGTAATATGCCAAGTTTGACGAATTCTGCTTGCTCCATCCATTATGGCTGCTTCATACAGGGCAGGATTGATTCCCGTCAGCGCAGCCAAATAAACAATCGTGCTGAATCCGAATTCCTTCCATACATCGGAAAATACCATGACGAACGGAAACCAGCTGTTATCGCCTAAAAAGTATATAGGCTCGATGCCAAATAAACTTATAAATGAATTGACGATTCCAGTTGAAGGAGACAAAATGTCTATCAATACGCCGCCCAAAATAACCCATGATAAAAAGTGTGGCAAATAAATAAGAGTCTGGACACTTCTTTTGAAAAAGTATTGCCTTACCTCATTAAGCATCAGCGACACCGTAAGCGGTACAAACAGCCCGGCGATGATCTTCATGACGGAAATTACAAGGGTATTTCTCATCACTTTCGGAAAATCGGATAAACTGAACACATACTCGAAATTTTTCCAGCCAATAAACTGAGATTCAAAGAAGCCTTTTGCTGGAATAAACTTTTGAAAAGCAATGACGATTCCAAGCATTGGTCCGTATGAATAAATAAGTACTAGAATGACCGCCGGCAGCAGCAATAGATGCAAAGGCAGGTTAGAGAAAGAAGATCTTTTCAACGCAATTGCTCCTCTCTGGTGGACGAATCAGCGATTGCGGAAAAAAGCAGTGTTTTTTCCGCAATGCTGACTATGATGCGCTAATAGCTAATACTGACCCTAGTCGAAGCTTTACTTATTGGCATACCACTCATTTACTTCCGCCGTTATGGCATCGCCGCCCTCTTTTTTCCACTCAGCTACAAATTTGTCGAACTCGTCAATGGATGCTGAACCGATAATAATTTTGGTAAACACCTCCAGTTCTTTCTTGTCTAGATCCGCCTTGCGCTCGCTCATTACCGGAAGCGGAGCCGTAATAAATTCATCGTTGACATAAGCATTGGCTTGCCGGTATTGATTCGTAACGCCCATCGAGCCTCCCTCGCCAAAAATAACATTCCAGCCCCACTTGGTCCGATCCCCTTCCAAAAATCCTTTAATATTGGTAAAGGCGCTTTGGTCGTCACCTGTTAATTCAGATGTATCTCCTGTCTCGAGCGCTTTTATAATTTTCAAATGCTGATCCGCATTTTTATAGGCGCGATATGCGGCAAGTTTATTCATCTGCCAAACTTCATTCGTTCCGCTGCTGCCGCCATTGACAAATTGCTTGTTAATATCCAAATCTTTGTTTTCGTAAAATAGCTCTACCCACATATCAAGCATATTGAACAGCACCTCGGGATGCTTGACGCCTTTCTTGACTACCCAATATCCCGAAACGCCTAGCGAAGCTTGTTTTTTCGGCTCTTGACCATCCGCGGAAACGAGGGGGAATGCTTTCCATTCTGCATTCGGATCCTGATCAACACTGGATTGGAAAGGGTACAACCCCGCATATGGATTCATAATAACAACGCCAACCTTACCGCTAACGACCGTTTCAGCCACCTTCGAAAAATCTTTGGAGCCAAATTCCGGATCAATTTGCTTCTTTTTAAACAATTCCTGTAGAACGGACAGGGCCTGCTTCATCTCCGGCTGAATGCTGCTGTATTGCAGCTTGCCTTCAGCATCTTTAATCCAAATTTTATGGTAGGCGTGATAGCTGTTGAAAAAGCCGATCAGCGTGCTGAAATCCTTGTCTATCGCAAGTCCGAACGTGTCGGCGGCATTGTTTCCGTCAGGATCCTTCGTTGTGAAGGCGTCCATAATGGCAAACAAATCGTCCATCGTTTTTGGCGGCTCCAGGCTTAACTTTTCCATCCAATCGGTCCGAAGCCAAATCATTGGAGCCCCTTCCTTAGGAGCGCCGGTAAATGGGATAGCCATCAGCTTTCCGTCTACCGTAGCTGACATAAGCGCTTCTGGTCCGCCTTCGTTTAATATGTTTTTCGCCCGCTCAGGTGCAGCTTCATAGGCAGCTGTCAAATCCTCTATCAAATCCGATTCCAGCAGCTGCTTGAATTGGGTAGGCGATGCCTGAAAAAAGTCCGGAATATCGCCTGTTGCAATCATTAAGTTTGTTTTCGTTTCCCATTGCGAGGCATCTACGGTCCAAAGCGTGTTGAATTTAACACCAAAACGTTTTTCGTATTCTCTAGTCCATGGGTTATTGTCTACGGAATCGCCATTCTCGTAAGTCACGGTCGGCTTAACGGTTCCTACTGTTGTCAACGTGATAGGCGGATCGAATTTCCCTCCTTCAGCTGCCTCAGATCCGTTGCCGGACGAAGAAGCGGTCGGAGCAGCAGTCGGCTCTTTTTTATTATTACCGTTGTTATTGTTGCTGCACGCAGCAGCGAAAACGGTTACAATTAGCATGATAACGATGAATAAAGAATAAGCTCTTTTAGTCATATCAATTCCTCCTAAAAAGTAATAACGTCATTCTTGTTAACATTCAGGGGTTGATTTCTAACTTGACTCGTAAGACAATAGAAGTTAAGAGTTTTTAGCTACTTTCCGCTACTTGCTCTTGCATTTCCCGGTCGCCAGAAAACTGATTCTTCAATACCGAAGAATTACAAGTGAATTCAAGAAGTGACGGCTTCTTTTTCACCTCAATCTTCTGACACGGCCGGGATTGTTATATTGCATTCCTTGACGCCCCTCTACCTCCTTCTATAACATCTTTATTTAAATTCCTCCGCAGCTTACTTTCGGCACGACGCTCACCATACAAGCCATGCATCCATTTAGCAATCGAAGGTATTCAAACCCTAATTAGCGAGCGGCAAGCTCTTTGTTCAAACTATTAATTTTGACTTGCATCATGACCTTAGAGGAAGGGAAGTCCCCGTCTGTACGGCGATTCAAGTCTAGCCAAGGAGCTTCAGCAATTAAAGCTAAAGCCCGCTCAGTATTTGCTAACTCAAGCCTAGCAATTTCCATCATCAGTTCTCGATCACTCTGCTCCTTCGCCAGCAAAAATTTATAAGTATGCAATGTAGTTAGCAGTGAACGATACACAAACTCGATTATGACATGTTCCTCTCTTGCAAAGTTTCGACTGCGAAGTTCCATCGGATAAGTAAGCGTCTGAATTTCTTTAAACGCTGCTTTGGCATAATCGCAAGCCAGCTCATATTCTGAAATAACTAGTTGTACTAAATCTTTCCCCTTATCCGCGATCATCGAACTGTTCATATGCGAATAAGGAAGCTTTGTCAGCGCTAATGAATGCTTGACTTCGTTAACTGCTGTCGAAAACGTTTCTTCATTTTCCTGCAAATAATACAGCCTGGCTTCAAAATACGGTTTTTGCTCGAATTCCTCATCAAAAACGAGAGGATGTGCAGGTCCGATAAACTCCGGTCCCGTGAAATAAATCGGTATATACGGAAAATGCGAGGCAGCCTCGCTCATATAGCTCCATGCGCGTATATATGACAGGGCATCCTCTCCGAAATCCCGATTGGCCATTATGTTCAAAATTTCATCAATAGCCAGATCCGGCTTCCAATTTTTCCACCAGCCTAGCTCTTCAGCCCTCGACCCCCACATGCCAAAAAACATCCAGGATTGCACTACTCCATCTGCTTTCATTAACGAAACCTGTTCCCACTTGTACCCGAGCTTGTGCAATGCAGGCATGTAAGGAATATGAATACACTCGAGACCGATTGCCGTCTCGGTTTTTATATAAAGCGGTATCCCCCTCTTTTGCACTACTTCAGCCTGCTTCAGTAAATTACCAGCAGGTCCGACAAAGTCAATCGAGTAATCCCAGATCCGCTTCTTATAGCCGTTCTTCCAATAAAGCTCATCCTTCTCGATCGTGCTGAGCAGAGCGACATCCTTCGGCAACGACTCCAGAAGCTCGACTTGCGCCGGATCACTCGACCAAATAAATGCACTGTATGGCCATGCCATAACGCTTGCTTCTGGCTTCTCTTTATGCACCGCTGTTGCGGTTGCAGCAAGTAAAGCGTTCACTGCTTCCTCTGGCGTTTTAGTTTGACAGCGCATACAATTTGTCTTTAAATTTGCGTCAATATGCATCATATCCGGACGCATAAAGCAGTGGTAGTATGATTCGCCGCCGATAATTAGGATCAGTCCTCCAAGATCCGGCACCTCGCGAAATAGCCCAGCCATCGTTTCTCCATGGAAATTGAGACTGTCGTGATCCGATGAGCATAAATTATAAATTTCTTTCGTCGTTTCTTTTAATCCGGGACTGATTTTTGCGCCCTTCATGGAAGGTATGCGGGAGAAAATAGGATGATTGCCAGCCAGCTTTGGGCTTACAGCGACAAAATATAATGAAATTCCAAACTTTTTGGCGCGTTTGGCTGCTGTTTTCAAAATTGCAATATTGCGGTCATAGTGTGGGTGATTCAATTCGAAGTAACGGGCATTATTTACATACAGTAACCAATCTCCGTAAATAATCATGCCGTTAATGCCATAATGAACGAGTAACCGAAAGGCATCATCCGACAGATAGGTATCGTCAAGATTAGGTACCAAGTAATTTGCTCCATAGGGGGCTTGACTGATTTGCTTCTTCCAAGATGGAGTGCGCTCAATCCTTCCTATAGGAAGGGCGAGCGAACCTAATGAAGAAATTTCCTTTTCCAAATAAACGATACTTGCCCAAAGACCGGAAATATCCGATGCGGACAAAATAATAGCATTCTCCTTCACATCGCGACAAAATGAGCCTGCCGCAACAGCAGAGTCCTCACGAAGAATAAAGAAATTGGAAGCATTTGAAGCTATATCGACGCCGATTCGCTGCATGTAATCCTTTAGGTCAATAGCGGTTTCCTCCATGCCTTCAAGCTTTCCATCCAGCACTACGGACCATTGCCCTTCCAAATAGTTGACATCCAACAGCTTAGTTACGCTCCGCTCCAACTTTATTGCATGTCTGTGAGGATCTCTGCGAAGCCGGTTGTAAGGTTCGTTATTTGCCGCTTCAAGCCTATCCAAAATGAGTAAAGAGTTATGCATCATATCGATCATTACCCTCCTGCTATTCAACTCATATCATAAGACTGGATCAGTTATTCAAAGCTTAACTAACGATCAAAACCATTCTTTTTGTTTAAAAGCAGCATCCGATTCTCCGTTAATAGCAGCAAATTCGAAATAGGACCGTTTAATATGAGATTTCATGACCGACTCGGCATGATCCGGATCACGGCGTATAAGAGCGTCAAGCAATTCCCAATGCTGGTCTACTTCCTTTTGCTTGGTCGACTGGCTCCCGAGTATTCGATTTACCAATGAAATTTGAAAGGAAATCGTCTTGTACATATGAATCAATTTTTTGTGTTTGGACAAGTAAATAATGGATTGATGAAGAAAATGGGAATCCTGCAGCAATGAGCTTACAGAATTGTCATTTAGCTTAACTTTCATGTTTTCGTAGAAGCGGCTAAGATTCTCGACGTCCTCATCGCTCGCATTTTTGACCGCAAGCCTAATAGCAAGACTCTCATAAACGGCTCTTAACGAATAAATCTCGAATACATCCTCCATCTCCAGCAAGCGAACAGATGGTCCGCGATTAGGAATAATGGTGACTATGTCTTCTCCGGCAAGCTTGCGAATCGCTTCCCGAACTGGCGTCTGGCTAACGTTAAGCTCCTTCGCAATTTTTGTTTCAATAATCCGATCTCCCGGATTAAGCTCGCCCTCCAATATTTGCTGCTTTATAATTTCACTAATTTCATCACTAATATTTTGCTTCTCTATAATAAATTTCTTTGTTTCCCTCATCTCGTATAACCTCCTCGGAGATTTGGCTAGTTCTTTTTATTTTCAATTATGGACTTCATCGATTATGGATTATATATAATATATACAATATAATACATCATATAGTATTCTGACAATAGAAATTTTAGAACCTTTTGGCAATATTGAAATTAGTGAAGCGTGGTTTATCCGCAAAATACAAAATCCGTATAAGATAACCAAACAAAGCAGATCCCACTGGGAGCTGCTTTGTTTGGTTTATAGAGCATATTACAGGTAATATGATGACTAGTCCATTCCCCTTTCACGCTACCGAGTACAATCCCTTTCATAAAGTACCGCTGTAGAAATGGATATACAATCATGACAGGCAGTGCAGCCACAAAGATTTGTGCTGCTCTTCCAGTGCGATCATTTATCCGCAAAAATAGCTCTGCTTCCTGTGCTGTCATCTGCGTTAGCTGCTTAGTTATTACATTTGTCTGTAAAAAAGTTTGCAAAGGGTAATGCTTCGGCTGATCCATATAGATCAACACGTCAAACCAACTATTCCAATGTCCAACAATAGTGAACAATAATATAGTTGCTATCGCCGGCAAGGAAATAGGAGTGAAAATACGCCATAAATCAATCTATTATATTACCTATTCCAAAACAGAAATTTGAATCAGCAACTGATTCGTAATTAACTTCATCAAAAAAAGCGACCAAACTGTCAGGTCAGCCTAACAGTTTGGTCGCTTTTTTACGTTTGCCATCCCGCGCAATTTGCTGCCATCTTCTCCGTTAAAACTTAATCTTCCAGCTCGGTGTCCAAGACCCATTTTCATACATATAAAAATGCCAAAAAACGTGATAATACCAATGTTTTCATCCACTTTCACAGAGTTGATAAAAATAAAGAAAGAAGATGCTATACCCTGCATTTTACGATCGACGAGCATCTTGATATGGTTATGGTATGCCACCATTTAAGTCCGTCTGTACCTGAAGATATTGCCTTTGCAGACTCGTGTGTCGGCTTGCCTGTCAAGACGTGAACGAAGCGGACCGGAAAGGACCGTGCTCTCCCACATGAATTCGGCAGCCAGCTTTGGACGATTACGATATAAGCCCCAAAACCTTCATCAGATTATAAATTGCCTGTGCACTTTCCGCCCGGCTCACTACACCTTTAGGCGCGAATGAATTTGCAGAGCGTCCCTTCATCAGCTCAAGCCCATCTGCAGCCTGTACGCTGGCCTTCGCCCACGAAGTAATCTGCCCTTCGTCGGCATATCTAGACGGCCCCTCTGCCAATGCCGCGTTCTCCCCATTTTTCCACGCATAAGCACGAACAAGCAACACAGCCATCTGCTCACGCGACATCATCTCCCTAGGCGAGAAGCTGCCGGAGGCATTGCCCTGGATCAAGCCAGCTTTGGCCGCTGCCGCCACCGCACTGGCGAACCAGTCTGTTGATTTGACATCAGGGAAGGTAATATTATCATCCGCTTCCTTCTCATCGAGCCCAAGCGCTCTGACGATTAAGGCCGTAAATTCGGCACGGGTTACTTGGCGTTCAGGGGTAAAGGCAGATTGCGATGTGCCATTAACAACCTGCTGTGCGGCAAGCTTCTGAATAGCTTTCGCCCCCCAATGAGCGGCAGCTACATCATCGAACTTCTTATTATAGGATAAAACGGCATAAACGCCAGTTTGCTTCAATGCCGCTTCAAGCCGATCTGCCACTGGCTCGCCGCCTGCATAAGCGACTTGTCCACCTTCCTGCAACCGATAGATTCCATCCGGAGCCTGCTCGCCATGCGGCAGCGATAGAATCCATGGGGCCGGCAGCTGATCAATCGCTTGCTTTTCTCCGCTGCTGATCCACCATGCATGAAGCTCCCATGCTGCACCATTTAAAAAAATGTCGGCATATTGCGTCTTAGCGGCCAGCTCCGCCCACTGCTTTCCGGTTCCTTCATCCAGCTTGTTGATCTGAATTTGCAATTCTGCATTGTCTGCTTGCTGCCCTTTCAACAGTGCTTCCGCCCATTCTTTGGTTAGCGTCAGCTGCGTTTCTCCCTTTACAAGCAGAAGATTTGCCTGGCTGTCCTTTATTTTGCGAAGCGTCGCCAGCGGCAAAGCTACCTCTGTCTGCTCCGGCTTCAGCTCAATCTTCGACTGTGTTGAGCTAATGTCACCCGGCAACACGGTAAGCACGCCGGAATTCCCAACCGGTACGCTCGGCCAGACAATGCCGGAGCCGCTTCCATTGTCAGGATTGCCGGGGGTGCCAGGGTCGACCGGATCATTATTTCCTATCAGCTGGAAGGGCAGGTAATCCGCCGTCGTCGTTACATCGGCGGTTCCGTTCTCCGTCAAGCCAAATACAGCGCCCCCGGAGTCTTGCACAAAGTTTACATGAGAAGTAATTCCGATCCACTTTCCTTTTTCGGCAGTAACGCCGATCGTTTCCCACGGAATGGCCATTTCGATCTGATAGCCGTCCGCAGTCTTCACCGATTGGTGAACGATTCCGTCCGTTGGGCCGCCCGCTGAGCCATTATAATAGACGCTATCGTCGTCAAAGCGAATGGTGTATTGATGGGCGGAGGAATCGCGTATCCCGCGCGTGAAGTTGCCGTCTACAAACAGTTCGACACTTGTTTCTTCCCAGACGGGCTTTGTTTGCGGCGCGTGCACATTACTGTCTTTTACATCGAACGCGGCGTACAAATAAGTTGGGCTCCAACGCAGCCCTAGGCTGGCGGCATTATGGGCATCATTCATGAAACCGAAGGTCCGCTGACCTATATTATGTTTCGGCTTCCACGCCGATTCATCCAGCTTCCCGTCAATAACGAGCGCTTGGTCTGAAATCTTCTCCAGCGCGAACGTCATCGCCGATTTCGTCAGCACCTTGTCAGCCCAGTGCAGCGAGGATACAGCATCATTCGCCGCATCCGCCGTCAAGCTCAGCTTCCCTTGCGTCGCAGCAGACGCGTCATTGCTGTCTTTGTCATTGACATGGATCGTAAGTCCTATCACATTCCCTTCCGCTGACTGAATGCCGATCGTATGCCATGGAATGGCAATTTCCATTGCATAGCCGTCAGCTGTCCGTAGAGATTGATGCAGGATGTCCTCCGTTTGCTTGTTCCCCGCTCCATAAGCATGTACGGTGCTGTCATTATAGCGAAAAACATAATGAACGGTCTGATCGTCATAGTCGCCCTTTTTGCCGCTTCCGGAAACGAAAATTTCCACCGAGTCATCGTCCCAAGGATTCGCCGCCTGCGAGTTGATCACTTGACTATCGGCAACATCTACAGCGATAAACAAATATTCCTTATTGTAGCGTAAGTCATAAGACGCTGTATTGTTTGTCGTACCCGTTTTGTGAAACAGCTTCCGATCAAGCTGCCACACCGGATCGCTCAATGCCCCGTCAATCGCAGGAACAATTGGAGAATAAGGGAGCTCCATTCCCTTCATCGCCTCTTCATCAACTGCCAGGAAATGAAGATCGCTGAAATATAGCGGCACCGGTGTTGTACTGGAGAAGGTCCAGAACAAAATGGAAGAAAGATTTTCCCGATCCAAATTGAAGACCTGCACAACCGGAAAGGAAAGGTGATTCGCTCCCGGCACTAACGTTCCAAGCCGATGATCCGACGCTTTCCCGTGCGAATCAAAAAACTTAATTGAAAGATGCATCGTTTGACTGGAGTCATTGAATACATCCAGCTCCACCGATTCATACTCAGTAATATTTCGAATCTCCGGACGGACAGGAAAATGCACACCCGGATAAGCTTCGCCTGTCAGCACAGGAACAGTCGCCTTCAATGCCTTGCCCTCGCCCGTAGCATGATCGGTCACCGCCCCTTCAAGCTGAACTTGATAATCCGCTGTAACGCCCGTTAGAGATTGCGCATCGGCAAAATTGTTAATAATGATCTTTTTAATGATCGGCTCAATCTCACGCGGCTTTACATAAATATACTTCACTGCCGTCAGCTCTTGACCGGCCTGGCGAAGCGTAATGGTCACCTGGTTCATACCGGGAGCGACAGTCACCGTTTTTTTGTACAGATCAGCGTTCGTATTATTAGCAATAGGCTCAGCTGTCGCCACTTCACCATCAACGGCAACCTCGGTTCCTTTGGCTGCATACACAACGATTTCCTTCTTGGAACTCAGCGCCTGATGGTCATTCACCAGGATGAGCGCTTTCGGATCCCGCTCCAGCTGTTCGATCAGGTCGGCCACTTCGCTGCGTACCGCCTGAAGCTCGCCTACATCTTTAGTAAACGTTTTCACATTCGTAAATAAACGATCGTAGTATGGCTGCATAATTTGCTCTGGCTTCACATCAACACCAAGCAGTTGGGCAGCCTCTTTAATACGCTGCTCAAGCAGCCACAAATATTCAAAATCCTGATTGCCGTCGCGAATCGTTTGCAATCTTAATGTAGCAATTGGGCCGTTAATGCCGTATTTTGTGCCCGGATATAGCAGATAACCGTCTCCATTCGCTCCGGGGTAAGCAAGCGGGTCATTCCAAATATCGCGGGCCACATATTGCGTTCCCGTGAATTTTTTATAAACGTTGACTGACCAGTATAGATTGCCTTCAATGCCATAAGACCGCTGCATCCAGGAAACGAGCCGCGCACTGATCAGATCGTCGTCGATATGATAGGTCGGATACGGATATTTCGGCGTAACGCACCCGTACCACCACATTTGACCGCCTTCAGCCTGCAGCCGCTTCGCTTCATCAATATAGGTCTGTGAGAGAAATTCGCTGAACAGCGGCGTAAAAGTGTTCACATCATTTTCCAATTCGTCGTGCAGCCCTGTCGTCACCACATGCCGCAGGTCCGGATCGATCGCAGCAATTTGCTTGCTTCGCTGAACGACTTTGGGAAACATCGATGGTGTCGGCTCATCGATTTCGCCTCCCAAATAATAATAAGCTTTATCCAGCAGACCTTTTTGTTTCAAACCGTTGACCAATGCGGCGGCCTTGCCATTCTCAAAATCTCCGATTGTATATGGCAGATTGTAGGCCGACACACGAGGATCACGAATGTATGGCTCGGCATCCAAAATATATTGACTGTAACTATTAGCCGGTATCGGAAGATCTGAAGGCGTGACATGATAATCCAGCATGAAATGATAATAATTGCGCATTAACTCCCAGTATTCCGGCGATTTATCGGCAATTCCCGGATGACCGGCCAGCAGCATATCGTCTCCCGTAATATTAAAAGCGGTCCGGGCATGATTTTCCTCCGGCAATGAGAAGCTGCGGACGCGAACCTGGATAGGCACATTGTTCACTTCGCCATTCACAGCAAGAGCAATCGTCCCTTGGTAGACGCCCGCAGGGGTTTCCGGCTCTGTCCACACAGTAAACCACAGCGCCTGGTTGTCGCCTGGATTGACCGTAATTTTGCCATGCTTATTCATATAGGCATCCAGCGGAACCAGCGCATCCGGATACGCCCCCGGGCTATGGGCGGCATTAGAGGTTTGCGTCACCTGTATATACTGCTGCACAAGGATTTGAATTTGGCTGGCCGGAATGACCGATGTTCCATAAGTTAAATCTGTAACGGTTGCATTCGTAATATCCGCTTTGCCATCCTGGGCGGTCACCAGCACCTGCCCGCTCTGATACTCGCGCCCGGCCATTTCAAGCGTCACACTGGCAGCATCCAGCGGCTTCGCCTTGCGCGTCAGGTTCATCGTGTTGGTCGCTGTCCATATTTTGTAGTCTCCTAGCCCAGGCTCAGGATCGGCTGCCACCAGTCTAAACTCGACATCATCGAAGTAGACGCGGCCAATACCGCCGGTGACCATCAAATAGACGTTCGCTTCTTTTGCGCCCGCCAGCGGCTGAAAGCGATAAGTAAGCTTTTGCCAGTCCCCGGTCATCTCGGACTTCTCCAGCTTTTGATTCGTCGCGCTAATCCACGTATCATTCGTTACCGGATTGATTTCTGTTCCGTAGAAGTCCAGATTAAGCATAGGATTTCCCGACATATTACTGTCCGCCACTTTCAGCCAAACTGAAAACTCATACTCCTTTGTCTCATCAAGCGCGACTCTGGCAGCGGGCGCCCAGAACGGAAAACCTTCGCTTGTTGAATGATCGATAAAGACGCTATAATTGCCGGTGTGCTTCTCCGTATTGCTTATTCCGAATTCGGTTCCCCACACTCCTGCTGAATGCACCCAGCTGTCAGGCTTGCCATTCGTTACACTTTCAAAGCCGCTGTTGACAATTACATTGTCGCCGGCTGCTTCCGCCTTTACCCTCGATCCTCCGCCAACAACAAAAGGAATCGTTAAGCTCGCTATTAACATCCATACCATCAGTCGTTTGCTAGCTGCATACAACCTGGCCATCTGCAGATCCACTCCCTTGTATTAGTTCCCTTGCATGCTGTAGCTCTACCCTTTCATCGCGCCAATCGTCGCCCCCCTCCATGATCCATCGCTGGAACAAAATATAGATTATGATCGATGGCACCATGACAATCATGACGCCAGCAAACATCGTCACCCAATCGGCGCTGTAGTTCATCCTCATATTCGCTTGATACATATTAACGCCGATCGTGTATTTGGCCGGATCACTCAAATAGATAAACGGCCCAAGAAAATTGTTGTACAGCCCTAGAAGTTACCCAAATCACTTTATTTTTCAATCGGTATTCAGGCATGACTTTCTCCTTCCACGACCTATTCCTTCATAGATCCCATCACAAGCCCTTTCACAAAATACTTCTGCAAAAACGGATAGACGAGTATAATCGGCAATATCGAAATAAAAATTTGCGCGCCTTTCACCGAACGTTCAGACAAAAGCCGCATTTCTGCAGGATCCATTGTAATTTTAGTAAAATCAAGCTCGACAACAATTGTGCGCATTAAAGTGCTAAGCGGCCATTGCTTCATATCCGTCATATAGAGCATACCGTCAAACCAGGAATTCCAATGCCCTACCATGAAAAAGAGAGACAGTGTCGTTAAAGCGGGAAGTGATAAAGGCACATAGACATTCACCAGGCTGCGAAAGTAGCCAGCTCCATCAATAAATGCCGCCTCTTCCAGCTCCTTCGGAATGCCGCGAAAAAAATTGAGCAGCAGCAATATGTTGAAAATATTAATAGGCGGCAGGACAAGTGCCCATATGCTATTCATAAGCCCCAGTTCTTGAATCAAAATGTAAGACGGGATCAACCCGCCGCTGAACAGCATTGTAAATAAAAATACCCAAGCATATATTGTGCGGCCTTTGAACACCATATCAGGTTTCGACAGTGGAAAAGCAGTAATAATCGTAAATAGCATGCTCAGCGCCGTGCCAAGCAAAGTCCGTTCAAGCGTAATTCCCATCGCTCTTGCAAAATGATCATTTTGCAGCGTTTTTAAGTAGGCTTCCCATGTAAACTCCACCGGCCATAGCGTAACCAGATTGGAATCAATCGCATATCTGGAGCTGAATGAAATCGCCAGCACGTTAATAAGCGGCAAAATACACAGAATAGCCAGTACCGACAACAGCGCAATATTGAACGCATAAAAAACTTTATAGGATGGCGTTTTATGATACATTGGTCATTCTCCTCAGCCAAGCTTTTAAAAAATACGATAATCTGCAATCTTGTAAGCTAAACGATAAGACAACAAAATTAAGATTAAACCGACTACGGACTTGAACATGCCCACCGCAGTAGCAAAGCCCATTCCGCCGCCCAAAATACCTGTGCGGTAAACAAATGTATCGATAATATCGGCCTTATCATAAACGAGCGAATTGTACATATTAAAAATTTGATCAAAACCGGCGTTCAGAACATTGCCCAGCGACAATGTAAACATAAGAACAATGATTGGCATGATGCCTGGAAGCGTAATCACCAGCGTCTGGCGCCATCTGCTTGCCCCATCGATTTCAGCAGCTTCGTACAAGGAAGGATTAATGCTCGTCAAAGCAGCCAAAAATACAATAGCGCCAAAGCCAAACTCCTTCCATACATCCGAGACGACCACCGTAAAGCGAAACCAATTGCCATTCATCAAAAAAGGAATATTGTCTACGCCGAATATCCACTGCAGCGCCCGATTGACAAGGCCCGCATTAGACAGCACCTCTATTAAAATACCGCCCAAAATAACCCATGACAGAAAATGCGGCAAATATACTAATGTTTGCACGGCTCTCTTAAAAAACATCATTCTTACTTCGTTTAAGAGCAGCGCAAAACCGATCGAGGACAAAGGCGCTGCAATAATCTTCGCGCTGGAAATAATCAGCGTATTCCAAATGACTTGAATGCTGTCCGGCCTTTCAAACATCATGCGAAAATTATCGAGCCCAACCCACTGAGAACCTGCAACTCCTAGCCAAGGCTTGAAATCCTGGAAAGCGATCACGAGCCCTGCCATTGGAAGATAAGAAAAAATAAGAAGAGCAAGGAGCCCCGGGAGGATCATCAAATGGAGCGTCCACGCTTTATTCCAAGTGAATGGTCTCCCTGCGGATAGTTTCGCTGCTTCTGCAGCTGTTGATGTTTGTTTCCGTTTCACTACGATACCTCTTTCTACTGCCGCATCTCCCCGGCATATGCCGGGGCAGACGGGGCATCATCATACTCTCCCAATAACCTAGGAGTTTTTATTCGCTTCGTAGCGCTCTGTTACTTCTTTAATGACATCGGCGCCGCCAGAGGACAGCCACTTCTCAACAAATTGATCAAATTGATCAATAGGCGTTTCGCCCATCACGACCTTGCTATAAAACTCTTTCTCCAGCTTTTGCAAATAATCCCATTTGGCAGCCATCGTTTTGGTAGGCATACCGCGGTGAAGGTTATATACCGATGCATCCTTCATATCCATCGAAATTACTGCAGCTTCCAAAATAGCCGGATTGCGTTTTGAGAGAGCTTCTTGGAAAGCTGTTTCCGGTTTTTTGCCTTGTACGAGATCTCTAAATATACTGACTTCAAGATACGGATCGCGCGGCGGAACCGTTATAAAGTTGCGGGCAAGATCAATGCGGTTCTCATCCTCATAGAATGGCTTGCCGTCTTTCATTACATAGTCATAGCCTTCGAAAAAGCCATTTTCAAACTCGGAGCCAGGAACTTTATTCTGTCCTTCAAACAACTTGTTCAAATAGCGGAATAAATCTTCCGAATGTTTAAAGTCTTTATTTACAATTAGAAAAGCATTGTCTATGTCTGCGCCGCGACGGCCTACTTTTCCGTCCGGACCTGCTGGAAGCGGATAAGCTTTCACAATTGCTCCCGGGCTGTTAACCGCAACGTCTTGAATTGGCCAGTCCGGCTGCCAGTAAGGACCTGCCAGTATACCGGAGTTGCCAGTGTTCATCATTTCCGCTGCTTGAACCTTTCCATGCGTCAAAGCTTCTTTATGAATATAGCCTTTTTCCATCCAGCTTCTTAGACGTGCCAGAGCATCCTTGGCGCCCGGCGCGATTGATCCGTAAGTTAATTTTCCATCTTCGCCTTCAATGAAATAGCCTGGCATTGCGCCATATGCACCAAACACCCAGCTTGCATCACTCATGTTTTCGTTATATGACTCAGCAAGCCCCATCGATATGCCTACTGTATCCTTCTTGTTGTTGTCATCCGGGTCCCCATTCACAAATTTGTCCATGATGATTTCCAAATCATCAAGCGTCTTAGGAGCCTGAAAATTAAACTTTGTCATCCAATCTTCTCTCAGCCACAGCACCGGCTCGTTCTGGTATTTACCCTCTACCATCGGAATCGCGTACCGTCCGCCATCCTTGACAACCTTCGCCCACATGCTTGGGTCTTCTAATGATTTCTTGAAATCTTCTGAAGCGTATTGATTGAATACATCCTTCAAATCCATTAATTTACCTGCTTCGATCAGATCAGCTACCAAGTCATACTCGTAGGTGAACAGCACATCCGGCAGCGGTTCATTAGAGGATAAAGATAGTCGCAGCTTGGTGGCACATTGCTCAGCCGAAGTCGTCCACAAGTATTTGATTTCGATGCCAAGCTCTTCCTTAGCCCAACGAGTGGTAACGTTATCTTCCAGCGTTTCTCCTTCTTTGAACTGCTCCGTTCCTATAATACAGCCTGCAGTTGTAATTGTAACAGGCTCGTTAGCAGCATCTGGCGACGATTCCGGAGCAGCAGACTCTGTATTGGCGCCTGGCGATGATGAAGAAACTGAATTACCATTTCCGCTCTTGCCGCATGCTGCCAATAAACTAAACAGCATAATGACGGCTAATACAACCGTTAGTGACTTGCGTTTCATTCGATGCATGTATATCCCCCTTAATAAATTTGATTACACTTTAAAGTATAGAGGCGGCGCTCCTGCTTAGATATATAAACAATCCAGTGAAAATGTAACTTTGAAAGCCATCTTGTCGCACTTGAGGATTCTGCTGTAAAAAGCAGCCTCAAAAACAAAAGGACGCTTTCTTCTTTCCGCCGATATACTGCTTTTTTGGATCAACCAAATCAATAATGCTTAAATCTTTGGGGTTCCAAACGCCACCGCCTGTCCAAGAATGGTGGTATCCGGCTTGTACTTGCCCGCATACCCTTTAAGCAGCTCAAGGCCAATCCAATTCTGCATGCCCCCCTCCGCCCAGTGGCCCGCAATATCCGACTTTATCGCTGTCGTCCTCCTTTTTTAATGAGAGCTGCGATTAATCACTTATTCGTTCACAGTATAACAGGCACAGTTTTTTTGAAATATAAACAATCAAGCCAATATATAAATTTAAGAGCCATCTTTCACAGAATCGCATCTGCTATCATTTTTTGCGGTATGATATACTCATCTGCACACCTACATCCTGACAATGGAGCTGACTACATGCCTATCCGTTTAAAAACTTTAAGCAGACTGTTTCTCCTTATTTTTGTTTTATTAGTTCCAGTCTTCTTTTTATATGGCTACGCCAATTGGGAAAGCGTTCGGGCTGTCAAAGAACAGGTACTCAGCTCCAACTCTAACCGGCTGCAGTTTTTCCGCAGTCAAATCGACGGCAACATTAATCAAATTGTCAACAATGTTTTTTCGCTTATGCTTGATCCTGACGTCAAACAGTTTTCCAACTCTTATTCTTTGGATGATCTGAAATATGAAAACGTAGCAGCGCTAAACCGCATCCGTTCCAAGCTGACACATCTAAATACCGCATCAGGCTGGATTACTTATGTTTCTATTTATTCTCCAACTGTCAAGCGTCTGATTAATTCCTCAGATTTAAGCCTAAGCAATATTGAGTTACTTCCTCCGCCTGAGGATCAGGGAATTAAATGGGCGTACAAGCCGGACAAAAGCATCAGCAAGTCCGTATTTACGACTACTTTGGTGGATCCTTTCAGCAGAATTAAAAGAGGGGACGAAGCTGATTTATTCGAAATTCAGTTTCAAGCGCATAATTTTACTAAAATGCTAGATTCTTTCAAAAATGAAGGTCGCAATGACCCTTTCTTGTATCATCCTTCCGGACAGCACATATTGAACAGCACTGCAGAAGAAAAGCTGGTAGCAACGGTCACCGCACATTTGGATTCGCAAACGCTGCTGAATAGCCAGTACAAAACAATTACTATTAATCATGAAGAATATTTACTCTCCTATATTAAATCTGACTTGCTAGACTGGTATTTAGTTGACTACGAACCGCTTGGGCCATTAGTTAAACCAATCATGATGAGCCGTACAATTTTCTTTATCACAGCAAGCTGCTTGGGGGCTGTCCTGCTCTTTCTGGCGATTACGTTGTACAGGCAAGTACGTCTGCCGATCAAGAAACTGATAATCAGCTCTACTCAGCTGCGCAATGGCGATTACTCTTCCCGCATTGAAGGCAAGCATAATAACGAATTTGATTTTCTTAATTATCGTTTTAATGAAATGGCATCTGAAATTCAACATTTGATAGAAAATGTTTACAAAGAAAAACTGCGCTCTCAAACCGCATCCTTAAAGCAGCTGCAATCGCAAATCAACCCGCACTTTTTATATAATTGTCTTCACTTTATAAGCATTATGAATTACCGCGGCAACCGTGAAGCCATTGATGCCATGGTAACCAATTTAGGAGAATATTACCGTTATACGACAAGGCTGGAGCATACAGCTTCAACGCTTCGCGAAGAAATACAAGTCTTGCAAAATTACTTGGAAATTCATCGAATACGCATGCCGAGTCTAACCTATACATTGGATATTTCGGATGATGTGAATAATGTGCCAGTTCCACGACTGATCCTTCAGCCTATTATTGAAAATTCCATCGTTCATGGCTTTGCTCAAAAGTCAGGGCCTTTATGGATTCGTATTGCCAGCTACGTGAATGGCAACCGTCTTCAATTAGTGATTGAAGATAATGGGTCGGGGCTGACGGAACAAGAGCTTGACAAGCTGCGCTTAAGTCTTTCGCAGCCTCCGGAAGTGCATGAGGGAGGAATCGGCATCTGGAATGTTCATCAGCGGCTGTTGCTTCAATACGGGAGCAGTGCGGGCCTGGAATTATTCCATTCCCCTTCCGGCGGCTTAAAAACACAAATAAACATTATATTTTCTGAACATAAGGAGTAGATGGCTATGGCGAGATTGCTAATTGTTGATGATGAACAGCCCATCGCCGATGGACTTGCAGAAATTGTCGCTTCCTGGAATATTCCTCATCTTGAGAGTGTCAGCAAAGTTTATAACGCTGATGAAGCAATTAAGCTGATGAGAAATACTTCGATTAACATATTACTGACGGATATCCAAATGCCTGGAATGAATGGGCTTGAGCTGATCAGGCATGTTGCTGATACTCAAGAAGGTGTCAAATGCATTTTATTATCCGGCTACTCCGAGTTTGAATACGCCCGGCAGGCTATACAATTGCATGCTATCGAATATTTACTTAAACCAGTAAAGATGAATGCATTAAAAGAAGTGTTGCAAAGAACAGCCGCGCAATGGCATGAAGAGCAGGCTGACTCCCTTTCCCGGCAAAAGACCGTCAGTACGCTAAAAGAGCATCTGCCTACAATCCGTGAACGGTTCTTATTTGATATTTTGTATGGAATTCGATTTTCTAAGGAACAATACGAAACCAAGCTCGAGGAGCTTGAGCTTCCTTTCGGCTTCGGCTCATCTGCCCGCTTGATGCTGATCCGTATGGAGGAGCAATTCTCGCGTTATAATCCCCATGATCTGGGGCTTATGGAATATGCCCTATACAATATTGTGAGCGAGGTGCTGGAGTGGAGATTTCATCTTTGGCATACGAAGGACGATTACGGCTATCATGTGTACGTGCTTTCTCCGTATCAAAAGCGAGTGCTTGAAGCTTACGGGCAGCGTTCCACACTGGCAGCTGAGCAATCCGGTAAATCCTGCAAACAAACCTTGGAGGAATTGGGCGAGACGATTAGGCAGCATGTACAACAGTTTTTAAAAGGGGACGTGTCGATCTTATGCAGCCAGAGCGCCTTGTTTCCGCAAGAGCTCTCGTCTATGTACGAGACTACTTCCGCTGCTTTATTGCAAACCGTGGGCAGTGAGAAAAGAGCGGGCTATGTACAAGCGGGGAATAACAACGGCAGCGGCGGCATTCAAACGCTATCTATGCTGCACGAGCCTCCATCTCTCATTCATTTGATGCAGCATGGCAATTGGAGCGGCGCCAAAGAAAAGCTTCTGCACATTTTTGATGAATTAGATAGCAAATGGGGCGATTCGCAGGAGCATCTTCTTGAAGCCTACCATTCTATTTATCAGGCATATCTGTTCATCGCCCACAAAAATGGCAGGCTGCTTGCGGAGCTGTGCGGCAGCAGCCTAATTAAAACCTTTCACGCCAATCGGTTTCTATCCGTTCAGCAGTTAAAGGAATGGAGTATGCACACACTGGAGCAATTAACCGATCATTTTGCCGTGGAAGAAACCGATAATAAAAGCGCCATCATACGTAAGGCGCAATCTTTTATTCAGCAAAATTTATCAGTTGATATATCGCTGCAGCGTATTGCAGAGCATGTGTACCTGCATCCATCGTCATTATCTAAAATTTATCGCATGGAAACAGGGCAAAGCATTACGGAATACATCTTTCAGGTGCGCATGAACAGCGCCGAACAGCTGCTTCAGCAAACGCGAGGCAAGGTGCAGGATATTGCTGTTGCTTGCGGTTATCAAAGCACACCGTATTTCATTAAAGTTTTCCGCGAATATTCCGGAATGACGCCGCAGGAATATCGAAATACTGTGGGCTGCGATCTATCTCACATTTAACGGCAGCAGCACCTTAAATTCCGTTCCTTCTCCCAGCTTGCTCGATACAGAGATCAAGCCATGGTGCATTTCCGTAATCTTCTGTGCGATGGAAAGCCCCAGTCCACTGCCTCCAGAAGTACGTTCTCGTGATTTATCCGCTTTGTAAAACCGTTCAAAAATACGCAGCTGATCCTTTTCAGCAATTCCCGAACCCGTGTCTGCAACGCGAATGATAGCTTGGTCCCCGCTTCTCGTGAGCACAACACTAATTTTTCCGCTATACGGGGTGAACTTAATTGCATTATGAATAAGGTTCACCCATACCTGGCTCATTAGATCCTCATCTGCGACAACTTCAACTTCTTCAACGTCAACATCCATCTCGATTTTTTTGGCTTCCCACTGCGGTTCACAAGTAAGAATAAGAGCGATTAGCTGTTTATCAAGCCGATAAGGCATCGGCTTGAATGGATGACGCTCAGAATCCAGCACGGCGAGCTTCATTAAATTATCGCTCAGCTTTGACAGCCTTAAGCATTCCGTCTCAATAATCGTCAAATAACGCTGACGCCGCTCCCGGTCCAGATTTTCATTTTTTAGCGCTTTGGCAAAACCGCTAATGGAAGTAAGCGGAGATCCGATTTCGTGGGATACATTGGAAATAAACTCCTGTCGCAGCTCCTCCATCACTTTGAGGTTAGCAGCCATATCGTTAATGCTGTTTACGAGCTGAGCATAGGGATGATTTTGCCGCTGGTTGTTATGAGCAGAGCCAAACCCAGCATCCAAATTAACACGAAAATCACCACGCGAGATACGTCTTAAAGCATCTATCAATTCCGACCAATAATGATGCTCTCTTCTTTTAACAAATGGCCCGGCAATCGAAATAGCTAGACCG
The DNA here is from genome assembly GCF_050864975.1 of Paenibacillus sp. GXUN7292. Taxonomy (NCBI): domain Bacteria; kingdom Bacillati; phylum Bacillota; class Bacilli; order Caryophanales; family Paenibacillaceae; genus Paenibacillus; species Paenibacillus sp. GXUN7292. The sequence continues at coordinate 232,076 of NZ_JBOZWO010000004.1, forward strand.
AAAATAAAAAAGCCAAGCATTGCGTTAATAAGAAAGGCGAGCAAATCGTGAGGCTCCCAGGCTACTTTGCTGTAAAGAAAGCCAGTAATATAAAAAGCGGCCGTCCAGCTAAGAATTACTACACATACGACTAATAATACATTTAAAGCAATATGAAGAAATCCTGGTTTTCGCTTCACTGCAGCACCTCCAGCCGGTAGCCTAGCCCTCTGATTGTGCTGATCCGGAATGCGCTGCTTTCCTCAGTGAATCGTTCACGCAGCCGTTTAATATGCACATCGACCGTTCTTTCGTCGCCCTCATAATCAAAACCCCAAATTTGCTCGATCAGCTGATCACGCGGAAATGTTTTACCCGGATAGCTTGCAAGCTTAAATAATAGCTCAAACTCCTTCAGCGGCAAGGTCATCTCATTATTAGCCAACCAGCACTGGAACGTATCACGACGCAGTGTAAGATCACCAATTTGTATAATTTGTGAGGTCATAATTTTGTATCGCTTCAAAAGTGCTTTTACCCGCGCAACGAGCACTAATGGATCGAATGGCTTTACGAGATAATCGTCTGTTCCCAGCTCAAAGCCTTTTATAATTTGAGAGGTTTCGCCCTTGGCAGTCAGCATCAGCAGCGGCAAATCCGTCTGCTCCCGCAGCTCGCGGCATAGCTCCCAGCCGTCCATGCCGGGCATCATAATATCAAGAATAACTAAATCAATTTGAGCAGCATCAAGAATGCGCAGCGCATCCAAGCCATCCACCGCTTCAACTACGTTCAGCCCTTCCAGCTCCAAAAAATGACTTACTAATTCACGGATATGCGGATCATCATCGACAACTAAAATCAGAGCCATTACAATCCCCCTTTGATTAAGTACGGCGCATATAGGCGCGTACCGTAAGCGGAGCAAAAATAGCTACGACAACAGCAGCCCCAAGGAGCGAAAATAAAAAATCAGAGCCGACCGTACCTGTATTAGTCAGCTCACGCACCGCAGTTACGAGGTGTGAAACCGGATTAACGTCTGCGAACCATTTTAGCCAGCTCGGCATCGTGTCAACCGGTACAAAAGCATTAGAAACAAAGGTTAGCGGAAACAGAACAATCATAGAAATCCCCTGCACACTTGAAGCAGTACGCGCAATAACGCCAAAAAATGCGAAGATCCAGCTGATTGCCCATGCACATACAATAACTAGAATAGCAGCAACGACTACGTTCTCCAAGCCTCCATCTGGCCGGTAACCCATTATATACCCCATAATGAAAGTGATTGTAGTCGCTATCGTGTAACGAATCGTATCAGCAAGCAGCGCTCCTGCCAGTGGTGCAATGCGCGCTATTGGGAGCGACTTGAAGCGGTCAAATACTCCCTTATCCATATCCTCGCGAAGCTGAACACCTGTAACAATTGAGGTAGTAATTACCGTTTGCACAAGAATGCCAGGTATAATAACCGGCAAATAATTATCAATATTACCAGATATAGCCCCCCCAAATATATAAGCAAACATTAAAGTAAATATGATCGGCTGGAGTGTAACATCAAATAATTGCTCCGGCGTACGCCGAATCTTTAAGAGACCTCGATAAGCCATTGTCAAGGAGTTGCGAATGGTTTGTGACAAGCTCGTCTGTTTTTTCAATTTCCTGTTTGCGATAGGGTTAACTACTGTATCTCTCATATTTTTATCTCCACTTCTTCATTAGATTCATTTAGGTCCATTGAATTCTTCTCTTTTACTCCACGGCCGGTGGTAGCTAAAAAGACTTCATCGAGTGTTGGCTTTTGCACACTGATCTCTTCAAGATGAATCCCTGCCTCGCGTAAACCGATAAGTAAATCTGTAACGATATTAGCATTAGCCAGTGGTGCAGTAATTTTATTGGCTTCCACTATCACCTTAGACTCCATATCAAGCAGCCTGCCGACAAGTTGACGTGCTCTCTCCATTTCTTGTGAATCTTGTACCTTTAAGTGCAGTGCTGAAGTTCCAATAGAAGTTTTAAGCTCATCCACAGTGCCCTCAGCTACCACTCTGCCGCTATCGATCACTGCAATTCGATCTGCTAATTGATCGGCTTCATCAAGGTACTGCGTCGTTAAAAGCACAGTTGAGCCCGTCTTCACCAATCGGCGGATCGTATCCCACATCTGTGCACGGGTACGCGGATCAAGCCCCGTAGTCGGTTCATCCAAAAAGATAAGCGGCGGCTGAGCAATAAGACTTGCTGCCAAATCCAGCCGGCGGCGCATGCCTCCTGAGAAATGCTTCAATGGCCTTTTTGCTGCTTCGCTCAGCCCAAATTCTTCAAGCAGCTCCGCTGTCTTCCGCTTTGCCTCAGCACGCCCTAACCCAAGCAGCCTTGAGAAAATAATCAAATTTTCTGTGGCGCTAAGTGACTCATCAACCGAAGCATACTGACCGGTCACTCCTATTAATTGACGCACAATTTGAGGCTCCTTCACAACATCATATCCAAAGATGCGAGCGGATCCGCCGTCAGGCCGCAATAAAGTAGCAAGCATTCTAATTGTCGTCGTCTTGCCTGCACCATTGGGACCGAGCACGCCATAGATCGTACCGGCACCTACTTTTAAATCCACACCATCTACTGCATGATTGCTGCCGAAGGTTTTAACTAACCCTTGCGCCTCAACTGCCCACTCCCCACTGCTTGTATATTTTTTCTTCTTATGTTCATAAATCATTGTGATTCCTCCCTGCATTTATTTAAAAGGATGATAACTTTCATTTATGAACTGAATATGAACGGTATAAAAGACAAAAAAATCCCCTTAATAATTATTGAACAACCCAGGTGGATTTCAATAATTATTAAAGGGATACTGCAAGGGCTGGCCTATTCATGAATACGATTGATCAGTTTACATCTTTATGAGCATGATTGAACCAAGTTCTTACGCCATCATCTACCAGAAACTCGATGATAACATCTGTTATTCCATTTATCTCGCTAATCTTCCCTTCAATGCGCTCTTTTATAGCAATCGCTTGGGCTACTGTTAAGGAAGCGTCAATTTCGAGCTTCATTTCGATATGATAATTTTCTCCTTCTTTAATGGCAAACAGCGTCTTTATATCCCTTATCTCAGAATTTGTGAAGATATACTCGGCAATCTTATCTTCAAGCTCATCATCCGCCTCGCCAAGCGCTCCTTTGGCATTGTCCATAAACACGTTCCCGACGACGTAAAACATCATGATACCAATAATAACCGAGGCTACTCCCTCAGCCGCATGCCATCCTGCAAAATAGGATATAAGAATCCCGATGATTGCAATAATTCCGCCCAATGTAGCCACCATATCTTCCATAAAAACAAGCTTTGTGGCAGGCTTTGACGCTTTGAAATTTTTGAAGCTCATTGCTATAACGGCAAGGCCATTAGCTTGCCCTCCAGTTTCATGAACAATTTCCTTCATCGCTTTGTAAAGGACGTAAACCTCAAGCAAAAAGCCTACTCCCAATACAGAAATATTAATTAGCAGCCCCGTAGATTCAGTAGGATGCAAAATATGCATAATTCCTTCTTTAATCGTTTCGTAGCTCATAACGCCTACAATAATAACCGCTCCAAGCAAAACCAGATTAACAAGCCTGCCAAATCCATCAGGAAAACGGTTAGTTGGCAGCTTCTTGCTTAAAGCACTTCCTATAAAAACAAAAAGCTGATTTGCTGCGTCTCCAAAAGAATGCATCATTTCAGCAAACATAGCCACATTTCCAGTAAAAAAATACGCTACCCCTTTAATAATGGCAATTATCGTATTTACGATTGAAGCAAGTAATGCCGCTCTATTCCCCTTTTTAAATATACTTTCCTTATTTCTCATAATACCTCCCGCACCTAGGCAACCATTGCTTGGATTCAGTTTTATTCTGCCTTTATCCAGCTCTTATATATCTATTCTTTACAGCTGCTGCAAATGTTATTAGGCTAAATCACAAAATAAGCATAAAAAAATCTCTCTAGTGAGATTCACTAAAGAGACCAAGCCACGCCCCCATTATGTAAGATGCTGCTAATCCTTAACGCCCAACGATCCTTCCTTCATCGTAAAATAGCCAACTTTCACAAACGATAAAATCCGGCTGACACTAATTCCAGTTTGATTCGAAATATCTAAAACGATTGTATCCGGGTATGCCTCAATGATGCTGCGGATTTTATTATAATTCTCCTCACAGCTTTGGCACATTTTTTTACTTCTTTTTTCAGACAGATTCCCGCAAAAATCACAGATCTGATAATTTCCCATGATGTCTCCTTTGCACAATTGAAACAATAATAGTTGGTATCAGATCAATTATATAACGTATTGGCATATGTCGCATAGAAGAGCTCGCTTATAGAACTGAACAACAATATCCTGATTCGTAATCTAACTGTACGACGGTCGGTTTATGATCTAGCTGAGGAATGGTCTGTAATCTAACGCTTACCACCAAGCCTATCCGTTAAAAAATTAGGCCTTTTAATGTTCAATTCCTACTCGCTATGCTCACTTTTAATTTTATACAAGCCTTGAATCAACAATTCAGCAGGATCTCGATTCAGTTGATAATTGGTTAGCAATAAATGCAATGGAATCGCACATACGTTATTTCCATCTTTAATCGTTGGAAATCCGACTTCAAATACCGGACCAAGCTGCTCGTTGAGCGCTAGACCTGCATGTATCTGCTCTGGTGCAAACTCCTCTTTTACAGCTTTCATACATTGTGGGACGATAATCTTGTCCATGATCGCATTAGCTTCATCTTTACTTGCAGCCGGCTGTGGCAAAGTTTTACCGCCTTTGGTTTCCATCAAATTGAAGAAGAAAGAAGCCATCCACATCGCCGGATCATTGCCTGACTGGAATTTGGCTACTAGCTCTCTCAGAAAGAAACCACAGGAATATATACTTTCCGATTCATCCTTCACATGAAAAACAAAAATAGGCCCATATGCTTCAACATTCGAGATTTGTCCTTCAACGTCTTCAAAGTACATTTTTAAAGCTACCGTGCCGTTATGATGAACAGCTTTTATTAACTGAGACCAATCTTCCTCGGTCATTGTATTCTGTTTATTATTTAGTTCCTCTTTCGTTGTCTCATTGCTCATTTTCCACAATCCCTTCTGCCTCATTCATACCAACCACATAGTTGTAACTTTACATCTATTATAAGCGCGTGTCCGTTAATCTAGCAAACTAGGCTTTTATGCTTCACTGTTGTATAATAATTCCATACGGCGGAGAACGTCCTCATCCATCTTTTTGATGAATGGGGGCGTTTTACTTTTTTTATAGAGGTGATTTGGAATGGATCGATTCGAAGAGGCTCTTGATACATTTGTCCAATTTCATTTGAATCAACGCTCAGGCGAAAGAAAAGGACGCTTGGAGCGCGGCTACGGGCACGCAGAAAAATTATTTGCTGAAAATGTTTGGTGGCCGCTAAAGGGACATTTTGATTATTTACATCCGGAATATGAAGTTTTAGATTGGCGTGGCAGGTCTTACTTTGCTGATTATTTGTACATGCCTAAATCATGTAAAATTATTATTGAAATTAAAGGCTTCGGAGAACATGTTACGAACATGGATCGCAGTAAATACTGCAGCGAGTTAAATCGGGAAACTTTTTTAACAGGGATGGGATTTCAGGTCATTTCATTTTCTTATGATGATGTTTCTCAACGGCCTGAACTATGTATACATTTACTCCGAATCGTACTCAGTCGCTTCGAATCGGATAACAGTAAGGTAGAACGAGTCTTTTTCGCTGATAATGAAATAATTCGCCTCGCTTTATCACTAGCTCGACCAATCCGACCAATCGACGTGACCAGACATTTCTCAATCGATCCACGAACCTCCGTAGCTCATCTGCAGCGTCTATGTAAAAAAAGGTGGTTAAAGCCGATACAGCGCGGCACTGGTCAGCGCACGTTGTATTATGAACTAACTAGACAAGGCCTAGATAGCGGGTTATTGTGAGTACATTTATTAGGTTTATGCAACTGATGCAGTTAGTGCGTCCTACTAGATCGATGCAACTGATGCCAGCTAGTGATTCTTATTAGATCAATGCAACTGGTGCAATCTACTACTGCTAACATATTAAATTGCCAAAAATGAAAAAGATCGCCCCCTCCTAGTTGAGCAAGCAAGAACAACGAGGCGATCTTCTTGTATGCTTCAGAGCTTCTCTATCTTTTCTCAACTAACTGTATTTCATGTCCTTAGTTTTAAGGAATTTGGCGTTTTTCTGAATCTAAAGGGAAAAACTACAGTTAGTTTGAAGTATTTCACGAGAAATGGTGAATTTTGATCAAACTAGATACAGGAAATGTACTTAGATTCCTTTTTTTCAGCAAAAAAGGGAATCTAGATACATAAAATGCATTTAGTTTCCTTTTTCCGTTAAAAAAAGGATAATTTAGATGCATAAATTGTATTTAGTTGCCCGGTTTGCTTAGCTACTCACCTTTTGTTCCCAAATCCCCTAGGAGTTTGACAAAAAAATCCCGCCAAGCACCATGCAGCATCCGAATTCTACTTCGAACACAACAGTACAGCGCCTGACGGGGATTACTTAGACTCATACTTCGATTCTTTTAAAAATTAACTTTTACTTAGAGACTGTCGATTAATTGTGGATAGTTGCAACAAGCAATAGAAAGGGGATCACTGCGATCAAGATTGGGATTCCGACCGCTGTTGTAGTCTAATTTTTATGAATAAATAACCCATGTAAAGGAAAAAAATTAGCCTACAAAGGCGGACGCTACCGCTTCTCCATTCCCATTCTTGCTCTCCGTTTCCCCTTTCTCATTCCTTCTCAATAGTTGCCCACAATGAATCGACAGTCTCACTTATTTCCTTATTTAAGGTTCAATAGCTGATACAGCATTTTGGCTAGCTCGGCCCGTGTTACATTACCTTTCGGATCGAAGCGATTACCGTCTTTACCGTTCATAATACCGAGCGATCTCACTTCATTTACCGCGGCAACTGCCCATTCCGATACAAGTCCAAAGTCTGTGAACGAAGAAGCAGAAATGCTGTTTTGGTTTTGATCCATTTTTTGATCATGGTTTTGATCACGGTTCTGATCTGGGTTCTGATCTGGGTTCTGAATCTGGTTCAGATCTTGTTTTTGATCTGCACTTTGATTCTGCTTTGTTTTCCCCATAACGGCTGCCAGCCTAGCCATCATAACAGCAGCTTCTTCACGAGTTACGGTATCCAAAGGACGAAATTTTCCTCCGCTGCCTTGAATGACACCTAATGCAGCTGCCTTAGCAATATAATCAGAATAGTAAGTATCGGCAGGCACATCGCTAAATACAGAAGATGAATCTTCAATCTCCGCCTTCGACAGTTCCAGTGAGCGCATCATAAGTGTCGCGAAATCAGCGCGCGATACGCTTCGCTGCGGACCATAGCGGTGATTATCAATACCGCGGATAATATGCTTGGCTGCAAGCTTCTGAATATATGGTTCCGCCCAGCCTCCTGCTACATCATCAAAAGCTTTGTAAAATTCTAAAACAGCAAATTGTGATAGTTGATCAGCAGTAAAGGTTACCGTATTCCCCGCAAATTTTCCGCCAATATAAAAGGCTTCTCCTTTATATACGGCATAAACGCCTGCAAACTCGCTGTTCAATTGGCGATGCTGCTCATCGGTCAATGTCATAGTCAGGGTCACCGGTTCTCTTAACTGAAGCACCAAAGCTTCCTTACCATTTTTCTTCGAGCGAAGAGTCAATCCAAAGGCAATCTTAGCGGAATTAAGCTTGTCGTCTGCCTTGACCCATTGATTGGTTAAACCCTCAGAAGCTTTATTCAATAAAGCTTCGAGCTCCAGTACAATCGTTTCCGCATCGGCAGTATGATCTGGCAACGATGCAGCTGGAATCTTCAACTCTAAAGCCGGCGTTACGATTTCAATCAGCAGCTTGCGTGCTTTTGCTTCCTGCCACGCGGCAGCATCCAGCTCAAGCCTTATGTTAGAGCCGCTCGCCAGTTTATCTGCTATATGAATCCCAATTTCTCCGTTATTCGTCTGTTCCATCGCTTTTTCCAAAGCTGCCCGGTCAACAGTATACTTGTCGTTTGCTTTGCCAGGCTGGAACGTAATCTTACCTGCTTCTACCTTCGGCAATGGCGTTGGCTCGGGATCAGGAGTAGGTGTTGTACCGCCTGTTTCTCCAGTACCGCCGCCGGCTCTCCCTGTCTGGAAGCCCCAAATATCGGATAAAACGATACCGCTGTTAGCATCTTCTGCTTGTACATACCATTGATAGTACATATCGCTTCTTAAATTATTCCAACTGACTGTTGTTTCAGTTCCGCTTGACACATTGCTCGTACTGCCAATTAATTGGTCTGTGTACACCTTTACGCCAATATAATCAGTAGCGACGCGCTTCGTTTTTGGCTGTAAATCCAGATCAAGCGAGAACTCATCCTTGCCTGGATATTGAATTGGATCATAATAATTGTATTCATTCAAATAAGGTGAATAAGTTTTCATGTGCAGCTTATTATTTTCGATATCAAATTGCATAAGCCGGATAAAACCAAGACCGCCTTCTGCCGCTCCTTGATAATCGGCAAGAATTTGATAAACCTTGCGATCCACAATACCGTCGCCGTTATCATCCACTTCATCAATTTTCAGCTGTGAATCATGGTAGTGACCCGATAATGTTGCGAATACATTTTTGTTTGGCAAGACAACCTTCTCGTAGATTTTATCTGCGATTGGCGCACGGTTATTCGATACTAGCAAATATTCATGCAGAGCTAGAATTGCTTTACGTTCCGGGTATTTAGAGACGACTTCATTCATCCATTCGATCTCCTCATCAGCCAATCCCCAGCCCATATAGACGATGATGAAATCATTTCCGCCTGCCGACACGAGATCATAGTGTCCCCGGTTGTTTTTATAGGAGCCGCCGAACGTCGGCATATCCTTGAAACGCCAATCGCCAAAATATTCATAGTACTTCGTATAATCATTATTTTGATGGCCGACGTCATGATTGCCAGCTAATACGCCGTATGGAATATTGGCATCCTCTAGTATTTTCATTTTTTTATCGGCTGCTATCCATTGGTACTCTTGATATTCCTTGTCCACGATATCGCCTGTATGAACAATATATTTCAAATTAATCTTCTCTTTATTATCTGCAAACCATTTTACGATCGACTCATAAATATGAGGATAGCTTTCGGAATAATATTGTGTATCGGACATCCATCCGATTGTAAAATCATATCGGTCCTCTGTAACTGGCGAAGATGATGACAAAGCCGCAATCTCATCTTGAACGAGAACTTGAATCGTATGATCCTTTGCATAATCCCCAGCTTTTACTACAGCAGTCAGCTCGAAATCTTCCGTTCCAGCTATTTTACTGTTCAACAGCTCCCAAGCTCCGCTTGTGTAGCTCCATGCATACAAGCTTACTTTACGGCCTTTGAGTGAATTTCCTTTCCACTCTATAACAGCTTGATCGGCTGCTTTTACAGAAGGGTCAAGTTTGATTTCATAACGCTGATACGGGAATTGCTCTACAGCATCATTTACTAAATATTGTCCATCCTGCTCGCCAATTTTTGCGTAATCTTCCTCAGTAAGCGGTTCTTCTCCACTTGGAACCATCACTTTAGGCGGCTCTGTATCCGATGCATGCTTAAAGCCTTTGAAGCCTGTTCTATGTTTACTGTCATACTTGAATCCCTTATAAAAGGAAACATCAAGCGCATCTCCCTCAGGATCCTCCACCTTTACTGTCAAGTTCGCGCTGCTTCCAGAAACGCTCTTTCCATCCGTCGGCCCGATAAGTTCTGGAGAATTTGGATTCTCATCCGGAACTTCAAATTGAACGTTTTTTTCTGTTGCATTGCCTGCTTTATCTGTTGCCTTAATAAATAACGTATGAATACCGCCGCTTAGACTTCCAGATGAAGTGGCATACGGCAATGTAATATTTTGTCCGTCAAGCTTCGTTTCTACATGCTCCACACCCGAAAGCGCATCTGCAATCGCGGCATTGATCTCAAAAGTTCCGCGGTATTGCTTGCCTTCTTCAATGCTTGGCTCGATCGAAGGTGCAGTATTATCAACCGAAACATTAGCGGATACCTCTTCCGATTGATGCTTTGCTTTTATTACATGAATGCCATCTTCCAATGCCGTTGTGTCCCATTCATACGCTTTAGCTTTCAGCATCTCAGGCGTCAAATTGAACTGGAAGCCAATCGACTCATGCTTGCCGGCGCTGTCTCCCATCTTGATTTCCTTATCGCGATCAGCATAAAGTGGATCTTTTATTTCAGTTCCGTCTGCAAGCAGCAAACGTATATTTTTAATTTCAAAATCATCCTTATTTTCTTCTGGACGAGGATCAAACGGCGATGACTTGGACCCTGCGCGAATATAAATCACATTATCACTGCCAAGCTTCAATCGGTCAGCAGGGATTGGAAATGATAGAGTCGTATAATTCGGAATTGGATCCATAAACGTATACAAAATGGTAGCATCGCCAAGCTCGGGCGGTCCCATTGTAATTCCGTTTTTGAAGTAATAGTCAACATTTTTAGCTTCAAATACAAAGTAAGCATCATTCTCCAAAGCATACGATGTACTGCTGTCAGCAATCTCACTGCCGTCAATGCTTAATGTTAGCGGCTCTTGACCAGGAATTTGTGCGGTGCCCTTCAGTATGGCAGTTCCGCTAATAATATCGCCATCTTTTACATTCAGTCTCAAAGGCGACTGGTCAGGACCGCCAACAATCTCCACCCTTTTAACATCTGTATCTACCGCATTTGTGCCATCGGACACACTGAAATAATATTCGACGTATGCTCTGCCGATAAGATCAGCAGAAGGAAGCTTATAGTGATACAGCTTGTCATTGTAATCCTGTATTAAATATTCGCTAACAAAGACCGTTTGCTTGTCGGAGCGTACAAATACTTCAACAGAAGTAATTTGCTTGTCATCCTCAGCCCGCACCTTAAGATCAAGCGATTGCGATTGATCGATCTGGTCTACATTAGTCATGTCAGTGACGGCTGGTTCAATCGTGTCGGGAATGACATGCTTCGGAATAGCAGGAACCTGTGAAGCATCGATGCTGCCTGGCGAACCCATTGCTGTACCGGAGCTAGCTTTGATCATATTTACACTGCCGTTAACCGGATATTTATATTGAATGCCACGATCCTCTTTCGTTTCATCGCTCTTTACTCCGCCGTCATACATTTGATCTGCATCATAATAAGCAGCAGAAATTTCCTTGCCTGTATTCGTTTTGATAACAACTGCTCGGCGGCCGGAATTAGCCATCCCGTCACTCTTAATCATGAACAAGTCTTTATCTTCTACCAGTGTTGTATTAAAAAAAGTATTAAAGTCTTGAACTGTAAAATGGCTATTTGCGCTGTTAACAATCCAAAAAACAACAGACTGCTGCGCTGGAATAATAAACTTCTCATTCGTAGATGCCCATTTTACATCGGCGACAGGGCCTTTGTCGGGGTAACGATAGTATATTTTATAATTGTTAAAATTTATCGGCTGGTCGGTATTATTGTATATTTCAATAAACTCATAAGCATCTGAACTATTGACATTTTTAGAATTAGGCAAAAGCTCAGTAACTAGCAGTTCAGGCGCTTGCTCAGGATCAAATGCAGGCAAGTTAACTTGAGCCGAATAGCTTTCGGTTGTATCCTTAACCCGAAGCTTGTATTCAAGCTCAGGCTCGATCAACGCTGCTGCAGGGATAATCGCACTGAATTTCCCTTCACCTTTAGACATCATCGAAGCAATTGTATATCTTTCTTGCGATGTGGTTTTATACAGCAGTTCCATTGCTGGCAAATGACCTTCTTCAAAATCTGAAAAGTTTTGGATCGCTGCTGAAATCTCGTAATCGGCAGCTTCTATTAAAGTGCCTGGCGTATGTACAATTACAGGCTGCGCCCCCGATACAACAGGCGGTTTAATCTGCTCTGGAGTTACAACTCCAGGAGTTGCATCCAAAGTGCCTGAATCAGGCATAATCACGATCATATTTTTACTTGCACCTTCCGGATGACCGAAGAAAATGCCTTTGTTCAATTTGACGTGGCTTGCCTCATAAGTAGCGGATACTACAACTTCGTTAGAAGTTCTCTCCTTGATTTGCAAATTGCGAGCAGACGAATTGGCCATTCCTCCGCCGCCTTCAAGTCGAAATATATTCGCGCCTTCTTGAAGATCCGTGCTTGTAGAAAAATTAGTTAGAAACTTATCCAGTGTTTCATCGGTATTATTTCCGTTCATAATCCAAAAAACGATTGCTTCATGTGCCGGAATAATGACGTTATCTGTTTCCTTTGTCATTTTCCATGAATCAACATTATTGTAGAAAAAGTAATACTGCTCATCAAAATTAATTGGCTGATCTGTATTATTATAAACCTCAACAAACTCATATGCGTCTGCCTTGTTAACATTTTCCGTGTCTGGTACCATTTCTGTAATAAGCAATGCAGGGCCAGAATTGTACTCTGCTGTTAATGCTTGAACAGTTGTACTTTCATCATTTGTTGCACCTGCTGACGGTACGATCACGCTAAGCAGCATGCTGCTCAATACTAGCGTAGGTATCCATCTCTTCCATTTCCTTTTAATCACTACCAAATACCCCTTTCATCAACTACTCAAATTCCATAGAATTTTTCTGTGTTCTAGATAAGGGTATCAAGTAATTATTTGCTGAAGATCAACTGCATATTTAGAAATCGTAAAGGACTATTTGGTTTAACCAATGTGCAAATAATTTCTCTTCTTCAAACTGCGGGTAATGAGCCGAATGTTCAAAAACTACAAAATCCTTCACGGGTGCTTCCAGCATCTCAAAATACGCTCTAGCCGTATTAACTGGAGTCATATAATCATATGCGCCCATGACAAAATAGCATGGGATTTCTAACCTTTTCACGAGACTCGTTATCGGATATTGTATTTCCTCTTTCAACAAAACATCCTGGGTGACAGAAATCCCGGTCAAAAAACGAACAACATCCAGCAAGTTATATTCAGGACTGAATAGAAAGCCTTTATAATAATCCCGGTTATCATCGATTAATCTAGCTGCACCGCCGTATTTGCGAATCATATTTCTTGGTGTAAGCATTTCTCCATTCTCTATTAAGCTTCTGCTTTGCTCTAACATTTCCGCATCTTTGAATTGATTTGCGAGTTTCGCTTGACGTATTGCATATTCCAAGCTATCCAACTCACTTGCAATAGGATCGGACACCTGCCCAATTCCTATGTAAGCATTAAATTTCTCAGGTGCCTTGGCTGCAGCCTTTAATCCGATATAAGTACCAAACGAATGACCGCCAAGCAAAACTTTTTCCTGTCCTAGCTTATCAGTAATATAATCCGTCAAAGCCAATAAATCATCGACTAGCAAATCTGTTGTTAAATTAGTGTAGTCTTCCCCAAAATGATAGGACTTTCCGCTGCCTCGCTGATCATAGTGTACGATCGTAAAATTTTGCTCCAGCCGTTTCTGATATTTCCTTACATAGGGGATTTCCGAGCAGCCCGGCCCGCCATGCACAAATATTAGAATAGGGTTATTTTTATCCACCCCGCGAATCATCAAAGCATGCTTTGTTCCGTTAATTTCTACCTTTTCCAGCACACTAATGCTATTGGCCCCTTTAATAGATGGCGTCCATGTTGGAAAGATTAGTCCAATAAAGATTAATATTACAACGGCTATTGTACTTATCTTAAGTATTTTTAACAATTTCCTAATCATATTGCTTTCCTGCTCCTTTTTCTGCGCTGATCAAAGACATGAGTTCGCTCCACACATTATACCAAATAGTGAAAACTTACAGAAACAAATCAGGCGAATCAAACATATCAAACAATTATTAGAAATCCAAAAAAAGCAGCCCATAAGGCTGCATTAAAAATTGAGAGAGCTGCTTTGCTAATCCGTATCACTCTGCATTTTCTTGTTAAATACATAAATCGCAATAATCATGATGGCAGCTGCATAACCAATCACCCACCAAAGATGCGGTAAAATAGATGAATAGTCTTTGTAAATAGCAGCTCTGCCCGCGTCTACAGCATGTGCGAAGGGAAGAGTGTATGCAATTTCTTTAAACCAGCCGCCCATCAAATTCAGATCGAACCAGGTGCCGCTCAGCCATGCGCTAAGATTTGTCAATAGTGCACCACAGACGCCTCCTACTTGCTTGTCATTTAACAGGCTGCCTGCCAGCAGTCCGATCGCTATAAACAGTACAACCGTCGGAAGCAGCACAATGATAGAAAGCAAAACGTTTAAGTTGATAGGCAGCCCTATAAAAAATGCTGCAACAAAACTGATAGCAATTTGCAAAATGGACAAGGGAATAAGCGGAAAAGTATAACCCATAATGTAATCGCGGGCAGTTAATGGAGCCGTGAACAGCCTCGTCAGAAACGAGGTGCTCCTGTCCTTGGCGATGAGCATGCCAGAGAATAAAGAAATAAAGGAAAGGCCGAAAACGGCTATTCCCGGAATAAGATTGCTAATTACAAATAGCTCAACCTCGATATTCGCCTGCATGGCAGATAACATGAATAGTATGACTAATGGAAAACCTATTCCAAATGCTAAATTCAGAGGATCTCTAATCATCTCTTTGCGGTTTCGGTCGGCAAATGCTAGTGCTTTCATGATACAGCCCCCTCTTTTGCAACGATGGAGACAAAAGCATCCTCGAGTGTTTTCGCATTTTTCTTTTTCATCAATTCAGCCGCTGTTCCAACTGCTTTTAATTTTCCTTTTACCATAATGCCTATTCGATCCGAAAGCGCTTCTGCTTCCTCCATATAATGAGTCGTTAGTATAATAGTTATTTTTCCCTTCAATCTTCCAATAATGTTCCACAGCTCTCGCCTTGCAAGTACGTCCAATCCCAATGTTGGCTCATCTAGAAAAAGGATTTGCGGATTTGAAATAAGAGCCATAGCGATACTGAGTCGTCTTTGCATGCCGCCGGATAACGTTTTTGCTTTATCGTTAGACACTTCCTTAAGACCAAATGCTATGAGCATCTCTTCCACTTTTTTCTCCACAGTATTTTTATTGAATTCATATATTTTTGCAATGAAAGCAAGATTCTCTCTCACTGTTAAATTGCGGGCGATGGCCGTTTCCTGCGGGGAAACGCCGATCTTTTCTTTTACTGCATAAGCTTTGGATACAATGCTGTCCCCAAGCAATGCTGCATCTCCGCTAGTGGGCTTGCTTAGGCAAGTAAGCATTTTGATCGTTGTCGTTTTGCCTGCGCCATTCACACCGAGCAGTGCAAAAAGCTCGCCTTGTTCTATCGAAAGGCTGAGAGAATCAACCGCGGTTTTTGCGCGAAATTTTTTCGTTAAACTCATTATTTGAATAGCTGTCACTCCTCTTCCTCCTCGCATTCCTGAGCATTCATTATATCTTGTGCAAACTGGAACAATCCCTCGCTTTTCATAATCGCCAGTCCATGCGCAGCCTCATCGCCAAGTACAACTAAGCTGTCACCTTGAGAAATGTTAAAAATATCTCTCGCTTTTTTCGGTATAACGATTTGTCCGCGTTCACCAACCTTCACTAATCCAAATATGTGTTTCCCCTTTGGGCGAATGCCGATTTGTTCTTTTTCTTCTGAATGATGAACCAGGTCGTCCAATACGACCCCATAAAGTTCCGCTAAAGCTATACAATTATTAATATCCGGCACGGTTTCGCCGTTCTCCCATTTTGCAACAGCCTGTCTTGAAACTCCAATCCTATCAGCAACGTCTTCCTGCGTATATCGATGCTTTTTTCGCAAATTTTTCAAGTTCATGCAAATCATACTTTTCACACTCCTTGCCCTTATTATAAAGCCGTTTTCCGATTAAACCACCAATCTAAGCTAACATACAATGTTCGGTTTAGTTAACAATAAGAACAAAATCACCTATCGGTGTTCCGATATCTATTTAGCCGCCTATCTTCTTTTTGGTTCTAA
>NZ_JBOZWO010000040.1:0-55762 GCF_050864975.1 Paenibacillus sp. GXUN7292
TGGCTTTGATGGCTGGCTGGACGATTACTTCAAGGTACGTCCCGCCAGCCATTTTCAACAATTTGTTGCAACTCTCGTATGAGAAATTCATAAATGAGGTAACGCTATGTACGTAAATAAAATATATTCCAAAAAGTTTATTTTGCCTGCTCTAATTATATTTTTTCTGTTATTTTTGCTTCCAAGCTTTATGGGCTTCTATTATTCCTTAACGAACTGGAATTCAATGAGCGATAATGTTAAATTTATCGGTTTAGAAAATTTTAAAGAAATTTTTAATGACAGCGGCAGCTTTTTATTTATTAAAAACACACTAATGTACGCATTTTTCACAACGATCCTGAAGGTTGCTATTGGTTTGGGATTAGCTTTAATGCTTAACGAAGGAATTAAAACAAAAGGGCTTTTACGCACGATTTATTTTTTGCCGATTATTATTTCAAATTTAATTGTTGGTTTAATGTTTCAACAAGTATTGCATCCAACTAATGGAATTTTGAACCACACTCTTGAATTTATTGGGTTAAGCTCCTTGGCGCAAGCGTGGCTGGAGGATCCGAAATGGGTGATGTGGTCGACGATCGGTGTTGAAGTATGGAAGGCAGCCGGCTTTGTCATGATTATTTTCTTGGCTGGACTGCAAACGGTATCGAAGGAAACAATTGAAGCGAGCGATATGGACGGGGCCAACTATTGGAATAAGCTCACAAAAGTAATTATTCCTTCAATCGCGCCTTCTATTTTAATTAATACATTATTAAGTGTCATTTCGGGATTAAAAGTGTTCGACGTTATCTTCGCCTTGACGAATGGCGGACCAGGAAGATCTTCCGAAGTTATTAATATTACGATATTCAATCAATTTTCTATGGGTAATTATGGATACAGTACAGCTTTGGGTGTTCTTATGTTTATTTTCCTGGCCATTATTTCAATTGGCATTATTATGATATTTACAAGAAAGGAAACGGATCGATAATGGTTAAGCGCAAACGATTGGTAAACATCTCTAAGGAAGCATTCGCATGGTTGCTGAGCCTTGTCATCATCGTCCCTTTTTTGATGGTTTTGTTGAATTCGGTTAAATCCGTCACAGAAGCTGCAACGATGAGCCTGTCGCTTCCATCTGAATTTTTATTCAGCAATTACCTGGAAGTATTAAAGGACAAACGGATATACTCGTCTTTCTTAAACAGCTTGTTTTTATCGACGGCTGCTTCTCTCATAACGCTCGTTGTATCGTCTATGGCTGCGTTCGTTATTTCTCGGAACCGGTCACGATTTAACATGGTCATCTATTCCATCTTTTTGCTCGGGCTTGTTGCTCCGATGAATTATGTGACTACGATGAAGGTTATGCAAATGCTGAACATTATTAATACGTATACAGGTGCTTATTTGCTTTATTCTGCGATATTTATACCTTTTACAGTGTTTTTATATTTTGGCTTTATCGGCAGCATACCGAAGGAGCTTGATGAATCTGCTGTGATCGATGGCTGCGGCGGCGGAAGATTGTTTTTTCAGGTTATATTTCCATTGCTGAAGCCCGTCACGGTTACGGCGATCATTATTAACTTTTTGAACTGCTGGAATGATTTTATTATTCCGCTTTATTTTCTGAATTCCTCAGACAAATGGGGAATGATTATGGTGATGTACAATTATTTCAGCACCTATATCAGCTCCTGGAATTTGGTGTCTGCGGCTATGATTTTAAATCTGCTCCCTATTATTGTTGTGTATGCGATAGGACAAAAATATATTATTTCAGGCATGACGGCAGGCGCGGTTAAAGGTTAACGCTATAGAAATATTTGAAGGAAACAGAGAGGGAGAAGTATTGTGCCTATTCAAGTAAATACTGAGCAGAACTTATTTTTACTGTCATCGGGTAATATGTGCTACGGTTTTGGAGTGGATGCTCAGGACCGCTTATTGCATATTCATTGGGGAAACAAAGTGAAAATAGACGATTTGGCGCAATTGCTGCAGCCTTATTATCATTCTCATTTTGACGCGGAGGTAGAGCGGGAAAAAGAAGAGTATAGCCCTTGGGGCGGACTAAGCTTTATCGAACCTGCACTTAAAGTAAAGTTTCACGACGGGGTAAGGGATCTGAAGCTGCAGTATAAAAGCTATGATCTTTGGAAATTGGATGATCGCGATATACTCGTTATTCATCTGCAAGATGCGTATTATCCATTGGAGGTTAAACTGACTTATTCCGTTATATCCGGTTATGATCTGATTGAACGCCAAGCAAGCTTGATCAATCATGGAGCAGATCCTATCCAGCTTGAAATTGCGCAGTCAGCGGTATGGTCTATTCCGGCGATGAAAGAAAGCAGAATGACTTATGTTGCGGGCAAATGGCAAGAAGAGAATCAAGTTAAAACGAGTATTATTCATGAAGGGAAAAAAATAATCGAAAGCCGGCGCGGTATTACAAGCCATCATGCCAACCCCTGGTTTGCAATTGATGACGGGTCCGCAGATGAGGGAACAGGAGCTGTCTGGTTCGGAGCGCTTGCGTGGAGCGGGAATTGGAAAATAACAGCTGAAAAAACAGCGTTCGGCAACGTAAGAGTAGCGGGCGGCATTAACGATTTCGATTTTGAATGGAGCTTAAAGGCGGGCGAGACGTTCGAAACGCCTCTATTTATCGGCGGCTATTCGGGCGAAGGCTTTGGAGGCATGAGCAGAAGGCTGCACGGTTATCAGCTGCAATATATTATGCCTGTGAACGAACGGTCGAAGTATAGGAAGATTCTTTATAATTCATGGGAAGCTACTGAATTTAAAATTGATATTAGCGAGCAAATTTTGCTTGCGCAAAAAGCGGCGGCTATGGGCGTCGAGCTATTCGTTATCGATGACGGCTGGTTCGGGAAAAGAAATCATGACAAGGCTGGTCTTGGCGATTGGCATATTAATACGGAGAAGTTTCCGAATGGCTTAGGAGAATTAATCAAAAGCATAAATGAGCTGGGCATGGACTTTGGCATATGGGTGGAGCCGGAGATGGTCAATCCGGACAGCGATCTTTATCGCATTCATCCGGATTGGATTTATCATTTTCCGAATCGGGAAAGCTCATTGGCTAGAAATCAGCTCGTGCTTAACTTATCCAAGCCGGAAGTAAAGGCGTTTATTCTCGATTTTATGACGAAGCTGTTATCCGAAAATAATATCAAATTCGTGAAATGGGATATGAACCGCGCCATTAGCGAGCCAGGCGGGCTGCATGTTCCAGAGACAGAGCAGCGCGAGTTTTGGGTTAGACATGTACAGCATTTATACGAGATTTGGGATGAGCTAAGAGCTAGGTTTCCAAAGGTTACATTTGAAGCCTGCTCCAGCGGCGGCGGCAGAGTCGACTTCGGCATGCTGCGCTATGCCGATCAAGCATGGGTTAGCGATAATACCGACGCATTTGATCGTTTGAAAATACAAGAGGGCTTCTCCTATACCTATTCGGCTCAATCTATGATGTGCTGGGTAACGGATTCTCCTGGTCATGCCAATAAACGCAGCGTATCGTTGAAATATCGTTTTCATGCAGCAATGATGGGCTCGCTTGGCATTGGCGGCAATTTGAATAAGTGGTCAGATGCCGAGCTTTCTGAGGCGAAGGAATGGATAGCTCTTTATAAACAGCTGCGTCCAGTGATTCAACAAGGCAAGCAGTATCGCTTGCTGTCGCCGCGAACAGGATCGACGACAGCCGTTCAATATGTCAATGATGATGCAAGTGAAGCTGTCGTGTTTGCGTTTTTACATGCCCAGCAATTCGGGAACTTTCAGCCGCGGCTTCGTCTGCAAGGGCTGCAGCCTAATCAGACATATAGAGTGGAGACGAGCGAGTCTTTCGTTATGAGCGGAAGCGGTCTGATGAATATTGGCGTCCCACTTGCATTAGGCGGCGATTTTGATAGTGTATTGATTCGTATTCTTGCAATTAATGTGTAGAAAAGTAGAAAGCAGTCCCGGTGATATTTTATCACCGGGACTTTCTGTATAATTTATTTAATCGTTATATTCCCGGAGGTAGTATGGATTTGCACTTTAACTGAACCATCCCCCGTTTGCCCCTCTGTCTTCCTGTTACTACGCTGAATATTTTCTAAAGGAATAGCTACAGATCGTCTTCCGCTGCCTGATTTCAACAGCCAGTATGCATTAGAGTTCTTGTCATTCAGTTTTAATAGAACGTTGCCGCTTTTGACAGAAACATGAATGTCATTGTTTATATGTGCATATTCTAGCGCTACATTTCCGCTGCTGCCTTTAATATCGAGTTTTTGTTCGTTCAGATTTTTTATATTTACATTGCCAGAAGATCCGTCAATCGTTATATTCCCTGTATAACTAGCAGGAATTCGAATGAGCAGCTCAGGCATTTTACCGATATTTAATAGGCGTCTGATATCACCTTTCAGCCGAATTTTGATGTATTGTTTTCCTTCATTAATCACAATACCCGATCCATTATTGTTGTAGAGCAAGCCAACTTCAACGGACTCAATATCTGCTGATTCTACTTTTAATGTTGTACTGCCATGGTCAATATGGATGTTTTCTACTTCTTTAAGTGCTACAGCATGTATTTCTTCTTGTTCTTCATTAGCACAGGCACTTAAAAAAAGAATTCCTGTTAAAATCAGACAAGTAAAGTATATTTTCATTTCATCACCTCTTCATAATTGTGACAGCAATTATATTAGATTACGCAGCGTCACTATCAAGGTAAATTTATTGAACTTTCCTAAAAGAACAATTTAACAAAATAATTAGCACTTGAAAGTGACGTTACGTCATTTTGTATAATGAAGCCAATATTAAAACTCTCCATGAGTGAAGTCCTTTAAGACAGGGAGAAGAAATGGCAACGAGAGGATGTTAGAAAATATGAAGCAAGAAGATATTGTTATTTATGCATGTGTTATTATAGGTGCTGGGATTGGGCTTATAATTGATCAAACGCTGCCCGGAGTATTAGTTGGACTAGGTTTGGGATACTTAATTAAACTTAGATTATATAAAGACAAAGAGTAATAATAATTTAACCGCGAGGTGCATGTGCTTGATTCATATAAAAGAAGTTGCGAAGCAGACTAAAATCACTGTAAGAACATTAAGGTATTATGATCAAATCGGTTTATTGACAGCCACTTCCAAAACAGAAGGGGGGCATCGGCTATATTCGGATGAGGATTTGAAAAAGCTGCAACAGATTCATTTTTTAAAAGGAATGGGTTACAGTTTGCAAGATATTAAATCTATGTTGTCTGATTCTAAATGGAATTGGTCGATTAGTTTAAAAAGTCAACTCGTTTATATCATTGAAGAACAAGAAAGATTAAAGAGTATGGAATCATCTTTGCGTGAATTGATCAATAGTATTGCAGTAGAAGGCGGAGACGACCATCTTGCCATACAGAACCTCATCCAGTTATCGAATCAAAATAAAACAAGATTGCAGACTTTTAGAGAGAGCATGTTTAATAACAATGAGCTTGAATTGTGGTCAAGGTTGCCAAAAATGAAGGGTGAAGATCCTGATTCTATGGAGTGGATTGCTTTGTTAGGCCAAATTAAACGACATATAACGGATGATCCTGCCTCAACAAAAGTGCAAAACATAATACGCCGAATGCTTGAAAAACAAAAAGAGGAGTTCAAAGGGGAAGATGAGTTTGTTGATAAGCTGTGGGCTATAAGAAAGTCTGAAAGCCAATCTGAAAAGCTTGGACTTTATCCGATAGAAAAAGAAGTTTTGGATTATATGGAACGAGCATATGAAATCCACATATCTATTATGAATTCATCTGCCAGCAAGGAGGAATATTGTGAGCGTTGAACTGCTTCTTATGATAGGGGGATTAGCTCTATTAGACATGCTAAGTCCTGCCACTTTGGGGGTCACGGTATACCTGCTGTTAACTGAAAAAGAGCGTTTAAGCTCACGCTTAATGATATATTTATTATCAGTTGCAGTATTTTATTTTTTGGCAGGCATTTTTGTGATGTTAGGCTTGGATGCTGTCATGACTGCTTTTTCTACTATTCTTCAAAATAGGGTTGTAAGCTGGATTATGCTGATAACTGGCGGAGGACTGTTCATAGCCAGCTTTTATTACCCTAAGAGCAAAAAGTCGGATTTGCCGAGGCCTAAGTCCAAAAGTAAAATGTCGATGGTTGCCCTCGGCTTCACGACATCATTAATCGAAGTAGGTATGGCGTTCCCATATTTCGCTGCTATTGGTCTCATGACAACCTCAGATTTAAAAGCATATCAGTGGCTCCCTATTTTAGCCGGCTATAATTTTATGATGGTGCTGCCGCCATTGATTTTATTTTTACTTCATTTATTATTGAGAGGATTGATGCACAGACCACTGGAAAAGCTTCAAATGAAGCTGTTGAAGCACTCAGGCTCAGCTGCTTCTTGGATCATGTGCATTGTAGGGTTGATTTTGATTTTTCAAAGCTTGGACTACTTGTAAATAATAACAAGGGGAGGGGGGATATTTTTAAAGGTGAATATAAAAAGTAGCAAAATAAATTAAGGAAAGTACTAATATTGGAGGTGCAGCATTGGACACTTACCCAGCAATGGAATCAGCAGAATTACGAGTACCACAAAAAATTTGTACATTTAACGATGCATGGACACAATGGTTACAAGGAAACAAGTTCCCAGTTGCTTTTTTCGGGGATAGTACGGTGGACGGAGTGAATACGACGGATTGGGTCGCCAATACGATTGGAATAGACGGCACTTCGCCGAACGCTTTTTCGAAAAAATTGGAGGAATTGCTTCGTCAAGCGACAAACAACGAAGTTTTGCGCATTTATAACTCCGGTTTTAGCGGAAAGAATGCAAGCTGGGCGGCAACAATTCTGGAGGAGCAGTTTGGTGGCTCCTCAGCTTATCAAGATGTACGAATGATCGGAATCGGTTTCGGGATAAACGATCGGTTGCTCTATCCGAACGAAAAAGCTTATCGGGACGGCTTCAAAACGGCAGTCAAACAAATTATTGATTGGTGTTACGCGAAGGGAATCCAGCCATTTCTACTAACGACCCAAGCGATCGTCGAACCGGGGGTAAAAACTTTATATACTAACGACTACCCGATGAGAACAAGTGAACATATCGCATGCATAGCCAATGAGGTGAAGAGAGAGCTGGCGGAAGCGTACGGGCTTCAGCTCGTTGACATGAACATTTATACGGAAAAGTTCCTCTTGTATTCCTCGGTCAGCACGAAGCGAATTATTTCGGATCAACTGCACTTTGGAGACATCGGCCATCAGTACGAAGCAGGAGCACTTTTCTCCTGTCTTTGCCCCCGTACAATCGTAGTAGACGGTTATACGAAAATCGATTATTCCAGTCAAAAAATCAAAGACAGCGTACCCGACGACTGGTTGTCGCTGCCCGATGTTTCCTCGGACGGTTTCAAAGTTTATGTCGACTATACGAAGGCTGACACTTTGGACATTCTCATCATGTCCGCTTGGGTGTTCGTTAACGCTAAGCGAAAACTCGAGCTGAAGGCATATACAGGAAGCTCGTCCGATACTTACGTCAAAATCAATGGTGAGATCCGAAGCTTGAACGGTGGTGAAACGATCCTCGATCAGTTGGATTTAGGCTTATATCACCTGGAAGTATTTACTGGATCATCATCGAAGGTCGACTTTAAAGGCTTCATTCTTGAGTAGTCGAAGCCTGCGAAATAGCGCCCCCAGGGAGACTGTCGATTCATTGTGGATAGTTGCAACAAGCAATAGAAAGGGGTGCCACTACGATCAAAATTGGGATTCCGACCGCTGTTGTAGTCCCATTTTTTTGATGAAATAACCCCTGTAAAGGATAAAATTGGCCTGCAAAGGCGGACGCTACCGCTTCTCCATTCCCAATCTTGCTCTCCGTTTCCCCTTTCTCATTGCTTATCAATAGTTGCACACATTGAATCGACAGTCTCCCAGGATTCGTTACAATACTCCAAAAACAACATCATTAGCGGATAACCATTCTCAACACTCAAAGAATGCCGTCACGCCGAACGATTCAGGATTTTCTACTGATTATCGCTCGGCTTTTTCTCCATTATTAGCGACTTAACCTCTTGAGAGAAGAATCTGAAATTATTTCCCCTTGCAATTCTTCTTCCATCATGCGGCAGAGTGCAGGCTTATCCAGCATCCCAGACAAGAACAGCTTCAAAATTTCACCCATCTTTTTAAAACCGCGAACCGTTAACCCAAGATCGCGATGGGTGCGGAATGTCGGAATGATTTCTTTGAATAGGGAATAGCTCGCCGGACGATTCAGCCTGCTGTTGGAAGAGGGAGCCGTCTCAGCAATTGGCTTTACCCCAGGTATGCTCAGCGTAAGATCACGAATCGCTTGTTGGGCTTGTTCAGATGCGAAATAGCGTACTAGTATTTTCGCAGCGTCTTTTACAGCAGATTTACGGTTAACGCCCATTCCGATAATGTGCGTTAATGTAGTTGGCGTATGCATAAAAGGTAAAGGCGAGATGTCATAATCTATATCCGTATTTTTGAACTCATTCATACTGAAATAGTTTTGAATGGTCATCGATATTTTTCCTTGCCGCATTAATTTCTCGGCATCGTTGCTATGACTGGATAAGTAGGGGGCAAACACGTCACGATCATTAATAAGCTGTCGCATAAGCTGAATGCTGTCAAGCAGCTCTGGGTTGGTGAACGCTTTGTTGCCTGATGCGCTATCTGCCATTGAAATCCCGCTTTGCAGCAAAAAAACCGGCCAGCGGTTTTCTGAGAGAACATGGAAGAATAGGGCGTGACGATCTTCAGAAGTGAGCTTCTTAGCCATTCTGATTAGATGATCCCATGTCCAACTGCTATCCGGCTCCAATAGGCCAGCTTTACGGAAATGCGATTTATTGAAGGCCAGTACAGTAGGCGAGAAGGCAAGCGGTTGAACAAAAAGTTGCTCTTCGTAAGTGAAGGTTTCGTTCAGAAAAGGATACAAATTTATCTGTGGCATTAACGGTTCAAACAAGTGCGTGCAATCATGCTCGCTAATTTCCTGGAAATTGATATTGTTAATTGTCATCACATCGATTATCCCATGCTCGAGATAGGTTTGAGCGGTCTTCAAATAATTGAAGGAATCGGGACTCGTAATCGTGACGGCATTGACTTGAATGGCCGGATGCGCCTTGTGAAACATCTCTAGTATGCGGGATAACGAGATGTCGCGCTCGATTGACGGGCTGCAGCCCAGCGTGATCGTGATTTTCGACTGCTGAGGATTGGCAACGATGCTGCCGATCCGGTGCTTCTTAATAATAAGCCCTTCTTGAACGAGCAGGTCCAGCCCTTTGCGGACGGAGTTGTTGCTTAGCGCATATTGTTCAACCAGAACAACCTCTGAGGGAAGTGGCGTTCCCGGCAAATATTTGCCGCTCAGAATATCTTTGCGGAGCTCGCGCACCATTAGCTCTAAACGAGCTTTAAATTGCTTCCGACTTGGTCTGTCTTCCATACCGTCTCCTCTTTCAAACATTACTTCATATCTACTTTTGTAGTATAACATATCATAAACTAAAGGCTAATACTAGCCGCATTGTCAACTACAATATAAAGTAGTTATGAAGTAATTGACAGTAAAATAATTTAGGTGATAAGATGAAATTGTTGAAGATATAATGTAGATGTGAAGTACAGAAAGAGGATGGGGTTTGTAACAAGTGAATAGTGAGTTTACTTTTAAATTTGGAGGTCACACCATGATCAAAGCTGGTATTATCGGATGTGGAAATTTGGGACGGATTCATGCAGCGTGTATTGTAGAGCTGGAAGGAATGAAATTATCGGCATATTGCGATGTATTTGAGCAGAATGCGCACAGAATGTTGGAGGAGTTCGGAGGCGAGTATGCGACAAGCGATCCAAATCGATTATTTGAGGATGAGTCTCTGGACGCGATCTATGTGACGACGATGCACGATACTCATGCCGAATATTGTATTCGCGCACTGGAAGCCGGCAAGCATGTGCTTGTGGAGAAGCCGCTGGCTATGACGTTGGAGCAATGTACAGCTATAGGCGAAGCGGTGGTGAAGTCAGGCAAGACCTTGTTTACTGCATTTAAGATGCGATACTACGATTTGCTTTGGAAAGCGAAGGAGCTCATACCGCAGCCGGTAATGGTGTCCATGCAGATGATGGATGACCGCTGGGGAGATCAGATTTGGCCAAATGATCCTATTAAAGGCGGTGGCAATGTGATCAGCCAGGGCTGCCATTCCGCGGATATTCTACGGTTTGTTGCAGGTGGTGATCCGGTGGAAGTCTATGCGGCGGGAGGGAACTATTACCAGAAAAGCGGTGTCGTTGATAATGTGGCTGCTGTATTCCGGTTTGATAACGGTGTTGCAGGCTCGTTCATTCAAGGAGACAGCAACTGTCCGCCGCTTACCAGCAAGTTTTTCATGCAATTGTTCGCCGAGAACAAGTCCATAACAATATCCGATCGTCTAACGACGTTGACCTACATGGAGCACGGGAAGGAGCCGCAGGTGTTCCAAGGGGCGGAGTCCGGTTTTATGGAGGAAAATAAAGCGTTTCTGAAGTGTCTTCAGGAAAATGCCAAGGCGCCGATTGATCATGTCGATGGGCTGTATGCTACACTGATGGTTCTCCAGGCGATAGAATCACTTAATAGCGGCAAGCCGGAGCCGATCAAATCTATTGTGAATCGGGCGCTGTATTCGGTGGAAGGTTTATTAGGAAGCGCGGGAGGTAAGATGAAATGAAATCGCTTAGACTTGGCTTGGTAGACCTGGATACTTCTCATCCCGGGAGCTTCGTTCCGCTTATTCGAGCAATGGGGCACGAGGTTACTGGTGTATTCGATAGCGGGACGATTCATCCCCCCGGTTACGCCGAGGTGTTTGCCCGTGAGCATCACATCGAAGCTGCATGCGAAGTATTAGAAGAATTGATTGATCGGGTGGATGCGGTCATGATTCATAGCTGCAATTGGGATATGCATGTGAAGCAGGCGCAGCCTTTTATTGAAGCGGGGAAAGCGGTATTTATCGACAAGCCGCTTGCTGGAAAAGTTGGTGATTTACAGAAAATGATGGATTGGGCTATGCAAGGCGCAGTCATTACGGGTGGATCAGCACTTAGGTATTGCAGCGAGGTTGTAGAGTGGAGGAATCGGAACTCGGGTGCAAACGACTGGCTGTATGGCTTGACGGGCTGTTCGGTGGATGAATTCAACTACGGTATTCACGCCTATACCATGCTGCACGCACTGCTTGGGTCAGGGATCGAAGCGGTGCGTGACCTGGGTGGAACGCAGCAGCGGCAAGTCGAATTGACCTGGCAGGATGGCCGGAAAGGCATCATTAGTATTGGAAAGACAGAGGGGTATTTACCCTTCTATACGACGGCTGTAACGCAAAACCAGGTGGAGCATATCCGGGTAGACAACAGCCGTTTGTATCAGTCTTTGCTGGACAATGTTCTGCCTTATTTGGCTGGAGTAGCGCCGGCTCCGATTCCGTTCGGGGAATTGGTCGAAGTAGAAATGGCGGCAATTGCCGCTAAGCGATCTGCCGAGCAGGGGGGAGCACTCATTCGGTTGCAGGATATCCCCCACGATTACATGGGATATGATGGTACGGTGTTTGCCCGCTATTATAAAAGCTTGATGTAGTTTTAACAAGATTCTAGGTTGGAATTGTCGTTTACAGGGGTATCGAATTCCGCTATACTACAAACAAATTAATAGCTATTAATCGACACCTTCAAAATCCCTAAATTACGCGCTCTCTACATGTCCTGTACCAGGAGATGTAGGGGGGCGCATATTTTTTAAATTATAAGAATGAGAAAGCCGTAAATCCTCGATTTTGAATGTAATTATGAAAGCGCATTCTATAGTTTGATGAAGGAGCTTTTAAGACTTGTGCTCAAGGGGGGAATTAAGATGAACGGATGGCGAGCGGGGGCTTTTGCGGCTATTGGCTTGCTGGTTGCGGGAGTGACTGCCTTTGGGCTTATTCGGGGCTGGTCTGCTGGTTCACAGCTTAATGCCAGCGCTCAACTGGAAGACGATCAAGTAACATTGCATTTTATGATTAACGGTACGGAAGGGGCAGACGAGCCCAATCGGCAAGATTTTATAATGGCCGCAATTGAGAAGAAATTTAATGTTCGTTTGCGATTGACGGCAATAGAGCCAGGTGAAGCGTACAACGAGACGATTGCATCGCTTCTGGCAGCGAATGATCCTCCGGATATGTGGCTGAATATTAATGCTGACGGAGGCGTGAAGTACACGATGGATAATGTACTGGCTGACATGACCTATTACGTTACGCCGCAGACAATGCCGAATTATTTTCAGTATTGGGTCGATGAGCAAGAACTGCGGGAGTATCAGACGAACAATCAGTTTGCTCGCGCGCCAATCCCTTTTGATCGCAAGTCCTATCGTGCTTACTATATTCGGCGAGACTGGCTGACCCATCTTGGAATGGATATCCCGCGAAGCTATGATGAATATTTGGAAGTGCTTCGGGCGTTTACATATAACGATCCAGATAACAATGGGAAGAATGACACTTACGGATTCATAACATCGGGCAATGGGTCGGGCATTTCGTTGGATTGGCCCGAATATATCCAAAACGGCTTGCTGTATCCCGCATATTTTGCCGATGATCAGCTGATTGATATGCAGATGGATTTGCGGGTTGGTCAAGTGGTGGATGATATATTGCTTGTCATGGACGAGGGAATTGTTGACCCGAACTGGTTTCTCAATAAAGGAAATCAACATGTGGACAAAGCTGTACATGGCAAGGCGGGCGTTATATTAGGAGATACGTCAGATTTTGCGCTCGACTCCAATCCGGACAGTTTGCAGACGAGAAGCCGCAAGTTCAATACTGAAGCAGATTGGATTCCATTTAATCCATTTGGACAGCAGCCGCTGCGTATCGAGCCATCGCCGGAGTATCCATTTGTATTTTCGAATATTACAGCGGGAGCCGCGCCGGAAAAGCTCATGCTATCTGCCAGTATATTGGATTGGTTAGCAGGTAAGGAAGGCTTTCTGCTGACCCACTACGGATTGGAAGGAAAGCACTATACACTTGAAGGCAATACGGTCTTTTTACATCCTGAAGCTTTAGAGGCCGGTGAGGAGGAACTGTTGAAGAAGTGGAGCTTCTTTACGCCCAAAGCGCCAGAGGTACTGGGGCTACAGGTGAATGATCCACGGATGACTGAACGGGATGAACGAGTTTTACAAGCTATTACAAATATGCCGGTTTATGAAAAGCTAGGCACAACGTTGACACCGCCTCTTGGTGTAAGTGTTGAAGCGATGCGCGCTAAACAGAATGAATGGCAAGTAAAGATGATGTTTTCAGATAAATCGGGGAAGCGCTGGCCAGAATATCGGCAGGATGTAATGAGCAATTACAAAGGGAATGAAATTTTTCAGCAATTTGAAGAGAAAATTCGTTTGGCTCGGAAGCGGCTTGCAGGGGAAAGGCGATAATGGGGTGGAGACATATGCGGAAAAATTGGTTCAATCGATTGTTGTTATCTTACTTCCCAGTATTGTTCGTAGTCAGCTTGAGCTTACTTTTTATAACATATCTTGTTTTAAGCGAGATGTCACAACAATCAGCCGTTCGGAGCAACGATATGATCACACAGCATACGTTGAAAACTATTGATGATGTGCTGCTTAACATCGATCGCATGATGATGCGCGAAATTTCAAGCAATAGTCGGATAAAAGCATTTTTCGAAGAAGCCGAAGCTGGTAGCAATCGTTTTATTGACTATCAATCGGCTGCAGCATTACAAGAAATAATGAACAATAATCGTTTTATCGATTCCCTATATTTGTATCGTGTTACTGGACAAACGGTCGTTACACCGACAGTGTCGACAGGAATTGAGCAGTTTGGCGACAAAGAGTTTGTAGGTCGGAATGTAACAAGCTTAAAACCTCATTATTGGGTGGATAAACGGCGGTACAATGAAGAAATAGAAGGGGAGCCGGCTGAAGTCATAAGTCTTGTTAAGATTGCCAATTTAGCTGATCGAAGTCTATTTGTCGTTAATGTAAGCACGGATCGTTTAGCCGAACTAATAGAACAAACTTCTGACTCTCCTTTTTACTTTGCTGAGTTGGTGAATGCTGAAAACAAGGTTATTGTTTCCAAACAGCAGGATCAAGTTACAGTTTCGCAATCTGAAAGAGGCAAGCTTCTTTCCAGTGTCAAATCTGATTACACAGGCTGGACGGTGCGCAGCGGCATTTATCGTGCCAGCATGATGGAGTGGGTGTCCTCCCTATTTTATGTTTGGATTATATTTGGTTGTGTTGTTATTATTCTCGGTTGTGTATGGCTTATTTATGTTACTCGCCGCAACTACAAGCCCATCTTGACGGTTATTAATCGGATTGCAGAATATTCCAAGCAGAAAAGCAAAACGTTGCAGATGGCTGATAAAGAGGATGAGATGAAACTCATAGAACGGACGATTGAATCCTTGCTGGATGAATCAAGCCAGCTCTATGAAGAAAATAAAGAAAATTTGATTTATCGCAAACGCCATATATTTCGGGCAATGTTGGAAGAGGGCGCGGCTTTACCCGAGGAGCACTGGTTGGGTGAGATTAAGAAACTGGGGATGGAGACGAGTTTTCAGTCTGTTACGATGATGTTAATTGAGATCGACCATTATTCGGTGTTCGAAAAGAACTACAGCCGGCGTGATCAGCATTTGCTGAAATATGCGTTAAGTATGGTCTGTCAGGAAATCTCGGACAATGAGTCGACGAATACATGGGCTGAGTGGATCGATCAACAGCGTATGGCAGTAATATGTATGTCATCTAAGGAGCAAAAAGAAGCGGCTAATGACCTGATTTCTTTATGCCATAAGCTGCAGGAATGGGTGGCTCGCAATCTATTATTTACAGTGACGATCGGTCTTGGGAGCGACAAAGCAGCACTTGCACAAATA
Organism: Paenibacillus sp. GXUN7292; assembly: GCF_050864975.1. NCBI lineage: Bacteria > Bacillati > Bacillota > Bacilli > Caryophanales > Paenibacillaceae > Paenibacillus > Paenibacillus sp. GXUN7292. The sequence goes on from NZ_JBOZWO010000040.1 coordinate 15,076, forward strand.
TCCTCATCCTACTGGGATGCGGTAGAGGCCCTTACATTCAAGCTTTCGCTTGGCACGAATCGGATTATCGGTCCGGAGGATATAGCTGCTTTGCCGCAAGGGGAAGTGTTTCGGCCAATGCAGCATATCCGCGAAATTTGCCAGTTGTTTAGGACTGGCAATCAAGCTTGGGAGCAGCAGTTTCAGGAGCTTTACAATACGCTAAGCATGGAGCTCTTTTCGCGGGATGATCTTATCAGTCTAACCAGCTATTTGATTAATAATTTGCACAAGGAAGTGATGGAGCTTCCGAAGGAGTTCCATGATTTTTGGAATGAAGAGGTGCAGGGTGAATTGAAGCTTGTGCTGGCCGACAATGAGACAATTGATGAAATCTATCGTGATGTTAAACATGTATTAGAAGGCGCATTCGAGCAGATGAGAGAAGTCCGTGAAAATCGCAATCACCATCAATTGATTCATCAGATTAAAAAGTATATTAATGAACACTATGACAATCCGGATCTGTCGCTTGCGCAATTGAGCGGAGAATTCAATGTAACGGCAAGCTATATTAGCCGATTATTTAAAGAGGAATTTGGAGAAAAGTTTAATGATTATGTTGCAGAAATACGAATCGACAAAGCCAAACAATTGTTAAAAGAAACAGAGGCACCAATCCATGAAGTGGCAGTTAAAGTGGGATACACGCATGCTTTGAGCTTTATTCGCGTATTTAAAAAAGTGATGGGCAGCACACCGGGAAATTATCGGAAGGACATGATATGAAGCTTCAAATATACAGGAAAATAGCGGGTTTTCAGTCTATTCAAATATTGTATATGTAGTGATAATAATGAATCTATACGGGGAGCGACGGGCTGTGTTACTTTTAGACAGCGAGATCGACTCCCTTTTTGTTTGGCGGGAATCGTACCGCACGTCCGATTATCATTATGAGGAGGGTTCACATTGTTTACAAAAAAGAAGATAGTATTTGTATTTGTCGCCTGCCTGGCGTTGTCGATGGCGCTGATCGGCTGCAGCAGCAATAGCAAGGATGGCAAGGATAACGAGCAGGTCAGCGACCAAGGAAATCAAACCAATCCCCCGAGTAGCGCTAATACTCCTGCTGAAAGCGCTGTTTACGAAGAAAATGGCTTGCCAAAAGATGAGAAGGTAGTGTTGAAGGTCGGATTTTTCGAAGCTGGCATGGGGCGGGAATGGTTCGATTATGCGATGGATACCTTTAAAGTGAAGTTCCCGAATGTTAGCTTTGAAGTGACGTATTCACCGAAAATAGGCGATTTGACCGCTACGAAAATTGCCGCAAATAATGATGACGATATGTTCGATCTGTTCTCAGCGGTACTGCCGGGCGGGAATGCCGCACAAATTCCGCTTGCAGAAAGCGGCAAGATTGAGTCGCAAGAGGATCTATGGGATCGTAAAGCTTATGATGGCAACGGCAAAACAATTAAAGAGCTGGCGATTGACGGCGAATTTGAAGGAGCGCCGAGAATACTAGGCAAAACCTATGCACTGCCAAACTCCGGAACGACAGCGGGGCTTTTCTTCAACAAAAAACTGTTTGAGGAGAACGGCTGGAATCAAAATCCGAAAACATGGGCTGAATTTGTAGAGCTTGGTGAAACGATTAAAGCTTCAGGGATTATTCCGATTTCTCTGCCAGGGCAAGTGCCTGATTATATTAACCATGCATTCGGAGTCTGGAAGAGGTTTGAGCTCGCGGAAATAAACGGCAGAACGGATGCCTTCGAGGCTGACTTTCGAGAATTTCGCAATGAATACAGCTCACCCGAGACAGTAGAAGTGTGGAAACGAGTCTATGAATTGGGACAGAAAGGCTTCTTCCCTGAAGGATTAGCCGCATTGAACCACACGCAATCGCAAATGCAGGTGCTGCAAGGAAAAGCAGCGATGGTGTCCACTGGCGCATGGGTGCAAAATGAGATGAAGGATTCAACGCCGGCAGATTTTACATGGGGCTTTATGGCGGTGCCGCTGGGAGATGATCCTGAGAGTACAAAGTATATTCGCGGCTCAATCAGCAATGGCTTTTTCATCTGGTCAGCCAAGCCGGAATTGAACAAGCAGTGGGCCAAAGAATTCAGTGTTTGGCTGTGGAACCTGGATGTTCAGACAGTCATTGCCGATAAAGGCGGGCAATTGTCCGTCCGTAAAGACTTTGCTGATGATCCGGCTCGTGCGGACAAAATCCAGGAAGCGTCAAAGGCAGTTGCCGAGTACATCAAAAACAATAATGTGAAAATGGAGAGCGGTTTCAGAAATACGACCCTTGCTGATCCTTCCTATGCGCAAGCGCTGAAAATGATTAACGAAGCGACGAGCCAGATTGCCTCCGGCAAGCAGGACCCGCTTCCAATTCTGGAAGAAGCGCAAAAATTAATAGACAAAGCCATTGCTGCAGAGCAGAAGTAAACATCATGTTCGCAGCGTAAATAGCGGAGGAAGCTTTCTTCCTCCTCACTATTTGCACATGAAAGGAGCTGCACGTTTTGAACAATATGAAACAGTTGACCCGTAATGCCGTTCCTGAACGGGAAGGCTGGCTGCGCAGAAAGCAGACTCAAAAGTGGATATTTTTATTGCTTGCCATCACTCCGGCATTTGGCGGTTATCTGCTCTTCACGCTGTATCCCAACTTGATGTCCGCCTATTATTCGTTACTGAACTGGAACGGCATATCCGATCCTGTTTTTGTCGGGTTTCAAAATTATGTCACGCTTATTCAAGACAAATACGTGTGGCGGGCATTATTTCATAATCTCATCTATATGATTTTCGTGCCTACTCTTGTTATTCTGATTTCATTGTTGCTTGCTTATATACTGACGAACAAAAATTATAAGGGAACTCCTTTTTATAAAGTCATATTTTTCTTTCCGAATGTGCTCTCTAGCGTTGTTGTAGCTTTGCTATGGGCATTCGTTTACGATGGCAGCTTTGGTCTGCTTAATTCTATGCTTCGCCTCGTTGGCATTCATATTGGAGAATACTATTGGCTGGGAGAAATTAAGACGGCGCTTTGGGCAATTATTCCGCCTTATGTTTGGGCAGGGGTAGGCTTCTACGTCATTATTTTTATGAATGCAATGGTTACTATTCCAAAGTCACTTTACGAGTCCGCTATTCTCGAGGGAGCAACGCCGATGACCCGTCTGGTGAAGATCACCATACCGCTGATCATGCCGATTGTTCGTGTAGGCGCTTTGTTCCTGGTACTCGGTTCCTTGAAAGGATTTGAGCATGTGCTGATTTTGACAAATGGCGGTCCGGCAGGTTCGACAGATGTTATCGGGCTATACATGTTCAATCTGGCTTTCGGAGCGGAATACCATAATTACGGATATGCTTCCGCGGTTGGCATGTTTTTGTTTGTCGTCCTCGTTATTGCAAAAATTATTACAGATAAATATATAACGAGCCAAACTGTGGAGTACTGATTGTTGAAAGGATGAACGATGGTGACTGAAAAGCGTTCTTTAGCCGATGTGCTTTGGATTGTGATGCTCATTGCGGGTGCATTATCGGTATTATACCCGTTAGTCTGGGTTTTCTACCAATCTCTGAAAACAAATCAACAGTTTTTTCAAAATATATGGTCACTGCCTGAGACGCTCCAATGGAGCAATTATAAGACGGCCTGGGTGAAGTACGGCATCGGCAAATCGCTATTAAACACTTTGTATTATGTAGGCTTAAGTTTGATTATTGGTACTTTCTTGACTACGCTGAATGCCTATGCATTAACACGTATTGAGTTTAAGGGCAGGAAACTGATTTGGGGCATCATTATGCTCTCGTTGTTCTTGCCAGGGATTAACGCCCTTATTCCGCAATTTGTGCTGATGCGGGATTTGCAACTGACGAATAGTCTTACCGGATTGATTATTTTGGACAGCTTCGGTGAAAGTGTATTCTTTCTGCTGCTGCTAGGCGGCTTTATGCAGTCATTGCCGAAAGAGTTAGAAGAAAGCGCTTATATAGATGGAGCCTCGATCTTTCAAGTTTTTTTACGGATTATTGCGCCGCTAGCAACACCGGGGATTGTAACGGTTGCGATTTTCAAGTTTCTTGGTCTGTATAACAATTTTCTGGCGCCGTTCATTTATTTGAGCGACCAGAAAAAATATACGATTGGCGTTGCTATGTATCAAGCCAACCAACTGATGCAGTACACTTCGGATTGGGTGACATTGTTTGCAGGCGTATTAATTGCGATGATCCCGTCCGTATTCATGTTCGTCTTTTTCCAACGCTGGATTATGGAAGGAGCTACTTTGGGTGGCGTTAAAGGTTAGCTGTTCTAAAAAAATATGGAGAGGAAGTTTAACTAGAGTATGGAACAGATAGAAAGCAAATTCATTCCAGCAGACCGGCCGATGACTGCTGTTATTGTCGGGGCGGGGCATCGTAGTCTCGTATACGCATCCTATGCGGATGAACACCCGGAGGAACTGCAAATTGTTGCTGTTGTAGATCCGGATGCAGAACGCAGACAGTTGGTAGCGGATAAATATCAACTTGCTGCAGAAATGAGCTTTGAATCAGTAGATGAGCTAGTGGCAGGACCTCAAATAGCGGATGTGGCAATCAATGGAACGATGGACAATGTGCATGTAGCGACTTCTTTGCCGTTGCTGGCGGCAGGCTATCATATTTTGCTAGAGAAGCCGATTGGCGCATCTGAGGCGGAAGTGTTGGAGCTGGAAGCGGCTGCCAAGCGTTACAACCGCCATGTGATGGTATGTCATGTACTGCGCTATGCTCCTTATTATGCCGCAATTCGCAAGCTGATTGCAGAAGATGAAATCGGCAAAATTATTCACATCCATACTGAAGAAAATGTCAGTTATCATCATATGGCTATGGCCTATGTTCGCGGAAAGTGGAACAGCAAGCAGACAGGCGGTTCCTCTATGTTGATGGCCAAATGCTGTCATGATCTAGACTTGATTACCTGGATGAAGAGCGGAGTCAGACCGGCGACTGTTGCAAGCGTAGGCAGTCTGCTGCAATTCCGGCCGGAACGGGCACCGGAAGGATCAGGAACGCGTTGTCTCGCAGATTGTCAAATCGAATCCACATGCATATATTCAGCCAGGAAGCACTATGTGGAGCAGGGATTGTGGGTTCCTTATGTTTCTTATAATGAGCATCTCGGAGTAAATCAAACGCCTGATCAAGTCCTGGAGTCGTTGCGGACAGACAATCCTTATGGACGTTGTGTATGGCGTTGTGATAACGATGTTGTCGACCATCAATCGGTGATCGTAGAATTCGAGGATGGAAGTACGGCGACGCATAATTTGAACGGAGCAACGGCAAAGCCTTGCCGCAGCATTCATATCATTGGAGAAAAAGGTGAAATTCAAGGCGTAATGGAGGATGGCTGGTTCACCGTCAGACATCCCGATCCGCGCCAAGGTCATGAGTATTCTGAACGCAAGGTGGAGCTAAATGTATCGATGGATATGCATGGGGGCGGAGATTTACGGCTTGTAGCTGATTTTATCAACGTCCTGCGCGGTGGAATGCCGTCGCTGTCATCTACATCACTGGAACAATCGCTTTACGGCCATCTTATAGGGTTTGCTGCGGACAGGTCGAGAGAAGAACGGAGGACGATCTCGATATAATAACCGCTGAAATGGCAAAGGGGAGATGTGGTGAATATGAGGAAAATGCAGTTTTTACGATCTGCTTTACTTGTTATATGCCTGCTGTTTACATTTCCAGGTATTTCGTTTGGCAACTCGCAGGCGGTCTATGATGGCGGCACCGCTGGGGAAGGGAAAGAGAGAGGCAACAGTCAAGGGATCATTGTGTCGGTAAACTCAGACAACGGTACAATTAACGTCAGATTCAACAAGCAACCGCCTGGCGGAAAACCGAAAGCAAGCGATTTTACGATTCAACGGGAGGTGAAAGGCGGAGCGGCCGAGGTTATAGCTCCGACTTCGTATGCCTGGGAGACTTCAAGCAAGATCGCGACATTTACTGTCCCCCCGCTTGCTCCCGAAGTTATGGAACTTGAGGTTGTGTACAGCGTTTCCTTTAAAGGCGCGGCTTCCGTATCTGCTCCGGCGTTTGTGATTCCCGTCTTACCACCTCTGGTCATCGTGCGCGACGGGCAAGCGAAATCGACGATTATCATCGCAGAAGGCGCGGATGAGCGCACGCAAGCGGCCGCAGCAACATTGGCGGAGTACGTGAAGAAGTCGACAGGCGTGCTTTTGCCGGTGCTGGCTGAGGAGCAGGCGGGGAGCAGCGATGGGGAGCCGGCAGACTGGATTCGTATTTATGTCGGCGATGCCCAAGCGGAGCCGCGGCTTGGCGAACTGCTGCAAGGCATGGATGGAGACGGTTACGTCATTCTTCCTGAAGAAGAGAGGATTACAGTAAGCGGTCCGACCTCTTGGGGGACCGAGTATGGTGTGTATGCTTTTCTAGAAAAGTATGTGGGTGTCAGATGGCTGATGCCGGGACCGGACGGCGAGGATGTCCCGCAGCATGCGACATTGTCTATCTCCCGCGAAATGATGAAAGAAGAGCCGGTTTTTATATCCCGCGTGTTCAGCCCGCTTAATGGAACCACGTATCCGGTGCAAGCAGCATGGGCACGCAAAAATCGTATGCATAGCCGACTCTCGTTCCACCATAACATTTATTCACTCTTTCCGCCCGAGGAGTTCGGTCAGAGTCATCCGGAATTTTACCCGGTGCGCAATGGTGTACCGTACATTCCGGCGGCAACCTTGACGAATTCCTGGCAGCCTTGTTTTTCGGAGCCTGGAACGGTGGACGTGGCGGTAGGCAAAATTATTGAATTTTTCTCGAACAATCCAGAAGCCGATTCTTTCTCACTTGGGGTAAACGACGGCAAAGGCTATTGCGAGACAGAGCCTGATCATCCGCTGTACACAGGGAAAATCAATTCCGTAGGCGTTCTGGATATGTCGGATATTTACTATAATTGGGTGAATCAAGTTGCGGAAGGAGTTTTGGCCATATACCCGGATAAATGGTTCGGATTGCTCGCTTACGATAGCGTCATGGATCCGCCTTCCTTCAGGCTGAATTCTCGCGTAGTACCGTTTATTACGCAGGATCGGATGGCGTGGATAGATGCCGAAGTAGAGAGTGGATCCAAGCAAGTGCTGGAGAAATGGAAGCAGGCTGCGGACCATATCGCCTGGTACGATTACATCTACGGCAATCCTTACTTGCTGCCTCGCATGTACATCAGGCAGATGGCAGACAATTACGCCTATGCCGGGGAACATGGCGTGCTGGCGCATTATGCAGAGTTGTCCCCGAACTGGGGAGAGGGGCCAAAGCCGTGGATCGCCGCCAAGCTGCAATGGAATCCCGATCAGGACGTTGATGCACTTCTCGACGAATGGTATGTGCGGGCGGTAGGTGAAGAAGCCGCAGCCGACCTCCGCTCCTATTATGATCACTGGGAACAGTTCTGGACAGAGCGCATTCAAGGCTCGACCTGGTTTGAAGCTCGGAAACGGACGACTTATCTGGAATTTGGCGACCCTGGTTATTTAGCACTGGCCACGGAACAAGAAATATCGGATAGCAGGAGCTTGCTGGAATCGGTAGTCGAGAAGGCAGGCACGGAGCAGCAAAAATCGAGAGCGGTTATGCTGTTGCGTGCGTTCGAATACTACGAAGCATCGGTGCTAAGCTATACGCCGAAGTTCGCGTCTTTGAACGAGCAAGACGCACTTGCCCTGCTGAATCCCGCCACCATGGAGCGGAAGATGGACAAAGCACGGAAACGCTACGAACTTCTGGATGAATTCGCACAGGATTCTGTGCTGATGCACTTCATCAAGCCGTCGCCGACAGGCATTTATTACCCGCTTCTGCATTGGAATGGTCTTGACTCCGAAGCGTTCTGGGCGCTGGCGGACTATATGAAAGTGTCCGAACCGAACGGTGGAACGGTAAGTCAGCAGGTTTATGATTTGACCACGCATGCAGAAAACGAAAAGCTGCGCGAATACGCCGATCTGCTGCAAAACGTAAATTTGGAGCTGTTTGCGCTCAATAACAATTTTTCATTCGAGCTTGGCGGGGACGTTCCGCAGTCGTGGTCCCCATGGTTTGAAAGCAATACCGTGTACAAGCGTTCGACAGACTACAGCCACTCGGGTGATTCCAGTATGATGATCAGCACGCTGCGCCGCGGTGGTCCGCATCAGACCGTCAATGTCAATCCGGGGATGATGGCGTCGCGTATTCACTATTTTACCCCTGAGGGAACGAAGACTAATGCAACGATCCAAATCACCTTCAATTTGCGGGATGCCAGCAATCAGCAGATCGGCTCGCTCGTTTCGGAAACTAAGAAGGTAGGGGCGACAACGGGAACATGGTCATCCGTCGATTTCCTGACAGACATTCCGGATAGCGTCAAGAGTGTCCAGATGGTCGTTCTTCTGAACCAGGTAGAGCCGGAAACGACGCTGTATTTGGACGATTTCGTCATCTATCAGGGAAGTAAGGAATGGTTGAACGGACAAACATTCTGGAAATTCGCCGATTATATTCAGGAGCATGAGCCGAGCGGCGGTGTTTTGACAGATCGGATTGAAGCGCTCAGCGGAAACTCCGCTTCCGCGCAGGAGCGAGAGTTCGCTGCGCTTTTGCTGAACGTTCTGCAAGGCGCGGCTCCGGTTACGAGCAACGCGTCCTTTGAGCAAGGGACGGCAACTTCTGCACCGCCGTGGGCTTTCTATGTACAGAATCAGGGCACAGTTACGCGAGTTACGGACTATGGGCATCAAAGCAATTCCAGTATTGTAATTACTGGTGCCGGGCCATCTGTAGTTCCTTATCAATACTTTATTCCGCAAGCCGGACCGGCTGCTGCCAAAGTATATTATAAGCTGCCTGAGGGCTCGACAACAACCGGAGGTACGATCCAGATTGGTTTCAATTTGAACACGGCCGATGGAAAAGGCATTACAGTTATGCGTTCCGAGATCAGACCGATTATCAACTCGCCGGATGGGTGGTCGTCGATTAGTTTCGCCGCCTATATTCCCGCCGAATATAATGATCTTGTTGTTGGAAGGATACAATTCACGATTAACGTGAGCAATTTGGAGAGCGGAACCCAGCTTTATGTGGATGACGCTAATGTATATCAATAACAATCAATAATATATGGCCCGCAAAGCGGCGGCTTCCGCCCCCAATGCGGGCTTATTAGCAAAGGAGCGTTACCATTGTTGACGACGGAGAAACAGACCGCAACCTGGATTTGGTATCCCGGCGATTTTGAAATTTGGCTGCACCGCGAAGTATGCCTGCGCCGGGAGGAGCGGGGGAGCATTTACCCGCCATTTTACCGCTTGGATTCCCCTTATGTCTCTTTGAAGTTCCAGTATATTTACACGATAGCAGAATCAGAGGAAATAAGCATTGCGGCAGAAGGGCGTTACAATGTTATGATCGACGGCTTGATGGTGCCGTCGGCAAGCGGACGCATCGTACTGCCGGCAGGCGAGCACAACTTGATTATTTCGGTCGTCAATGAAACGGGATTGCCGGCTTTATTTGCACAGGGCAGCTCGGTAGCGAGCGGTCCCCACTGGAACGTCTCGCATACGAACTGGCAGTGGGTTTCTCCCGGCTCGTGGGATTTCAATAAGGTGACCGACCCGCCGTCTGCTTATCGCCTTGCTACGATGAAGCAGGGCTATATTTGCGAGGAGCAGCTGCCGGATGGTTCGCGGCTTATTGATTTTGGAAAGGAAACCTTTGGTTATATTCAGCTGCATGGTCTATCCGGTGTTGGCAAAGTGATGCTGTATTATGGCGAGTCGCGAGAGGAAGCGTTATCCGAGGCACATTGCGAGACGCTGGATTGTATCGAGATTGGGGCTGATGCTGCACTGGAGTACACCCACCATGCATCCCGGGCATTGCGCTATGTGCGCTTAGTAGTTGAAGCGGGGATCGAGGTGCGGGATGTCTCGCTTCTATATGAATATTTGCCTGTACAATACCGGGGACAATTCCGCTGTTCGAATGAGCTCATCAACCAAATATGGAATATTTCCACTTATACGATGCATTTGACGACACGGGAATTTTTTCTTGATGGCATTAAGCGGGATCGCTGGGTATGGTCGGGTGATGCGTATCAGAGCTACTTGATCAACTATTATTCCTTTTTCGATGAAGCAGTCAATCGACGGACTACAATAGCACTCCGCGGCAAGGATCCGCTCGACACTCATTTGAATACGATTTTGGACTATTCTTTTTTCTGGATGATTGCGCTTTATGATCATTACAGGTATACGGGAGATTTGGAATTTGTCCGCAGTATGTACAAAAAGTTGCTGGGATTACTGGATTTTTGCCGGGGAAGGGCGAATAGCAATGGGATGCTTGAAGGTCAACCGGGGGACTGGGTATTTGTCGACTGGGCGGATATAGACAAACAGGGCGAATTGAGTTTTCAGCAGGTTTTGTACTGCCGTAGTCTGGAAGTTTCCGCACAATTGGCGGCATTACTTGAAGACGAAGTGCGAGTACAAGAGTTATCCAGGGAAGCGGCATCGCTGAAAAAGCTGTTGTTCGAAACGTTCTGGGATGAAGAACGCGGGGGGCTGCTCCATAACCGAGTGAATGGCGTGCTGCAAGGAGAAATGACCCGGTATTCCAATATGTTCGCCATATTGCTGGATATGCTGGATGAGAAGCAGCGGCAATTGGTAGCAAGGCATGTACTGAAAAATGATGCGGTGCCAAGCATTGTAACACCCTATATGCGTTTCTTTGAGCTTGCTGCTTTGTGCGAGGTGGGAGAACAAGCTTATGTGCTGTCTGAGATGAAAAGCTATTGGGGAGGCATGCTCGATCTCGGTGCTACTACATTCTGGGAAAAGTATGACCCGGAGTTGGAAGGCGCAGCACAATACGAGTCATCCGGCCGTCCATTTGCCAAAAGCTTGTGTCATGCCTGGGGAGCCGGTCCGATTTATTTGTTGGGCAAATATTTTATGGGCGTACGTCCGCTTGATGCCGGTTATGCTAAAGTGCTTATCGAACCGACGCTTGGCGGGTTGTCATGGTTTGAAGGAACCGTTCCGACAGCCGAAGATGACGATGTTGCGATATACATGGATGAGATATCGCTGCGAATTCGTACTGGCAATCGTCCGGCGGTGCTGCGATTGACAAGTGTAATTGAACCGGCCTGCGAAGCAGGTACATTTTGTGCGATCGGCGATCATCGCTATGAACTATCCTTGGACAGCTTGCAATCGGAGTATGTTATTGCATATCGTACGTGTCCAACGCAAGCATACTGATTATAATATACACTTGTTCTTAGACAGAATATCTAATGGCTTCGCCCCTTATTGTCAGGGGACGAAGCCATTCGTATTTTGGCCTGGCTTTGAATGAAAATTGGACATTCAGTTCCGCGCATGGTATACGTAAATTAAGAATAGATTTGTTTTAAAGGTGGTAAACGGTATGACCATTCATATTGGCTTAGCCGGCTGGGGAGATCACGATGATTTGTACGCAGCGGGCGTGAAGCCTGGAGATAAGCTGGCGCAATATGCGAACCATTTTCCCGTTGTTGAAGTCGATAGCACTTTTTATGCGATTCAATCCCGGGAACGTTTTGCCAAATGGGTAGCAGATACGCCAAGCTCTTTGCATTTTGTCGTAAAGGCTTATCAAGGAATGACGGGCCACCAGCGCGGCAAACAAGAAAAAACAGAGCTGGCAGGCCAGTTCGCTGCATTTCGCCATATGCTGGAGCCAGCAATAGAGGTGAATAGGCTGCGGGCCGCTTTATTTCAGTATCCGCCATGGTTTCAATGCAACAGTGAGAATGTTAGGAAGCTTAGAGAAGCTAAGGCTTATATGGAAGAGATTCCTTGTGCGCTGGAGTTTCGCCATGAGAGCTGGTTTTCTGAAAAGTACAGCAATAAAACGATTGAATTCATGGAAAACGAAGGATGGATTCATAGCGTTTGCGATGAGCCGCAGGCGGGAGAGGGCTCTATTCCCACGGTATTAAGGACAACAAATAAAGAGATGACGCTTGTGCGATTTCACGGCCGCAATGTGAGCGGCTGGAGCCAAAGCAGTGCTCCGAACTGGCGCGAGGTACGTTATTTGTACCGTTATAGTGAGGAGGAGCTTAAGGAGTGGGCTGGCAAGCTGCAATTTCTGGAGCAGACAAGCGAGCATGTTTGCGTTATTTTCAACAATAATTCTGGCGGCGATGCTGCGCATAATGCGAAGCAAATGATGGAGCTGCTAGGGCAGAAGCGCCCGGACGGCAAGCCGCCGCTAGAGCTGCTGCCGAAGTCGAAGCAGCCGGGAGATCAACCGGAGCAGCTGGAACTATTTTAATAGAGAGGCAGTGATGCGGTGGATAACAAGCTTCCTCAATATGAGCAGTACAAATCGGCATTTGCAGGGGTTTCCATGCCCCTTGCCTATGTAAATTTGGATCTGCTCGATGCCAACATTCAATCAATTGCTGCGGCGGCACAAGGGAAAAGCATTCGCATTGCAAGTAAGTCAATCCGCTGCATTCCCGTTTTGCGAAGAATTATGGAAGCGGATTCAATTTTTAGAGGAGTCATGTGCTACACTGCTGGAGAGGCAGCATATTTATTAAAGCAAGGCTTTGATGACTTACTGCTCGGATACCCGGTGTGGGATGATGCTGCACTCCCGTTTCTGATGCAATCGATTAGCGAAGGGCGTATCGTAGTATTTATGGTAGATTGCATGACGCATGTCGAGCATATCGAACGGCTGGCCCAATCTTACGGGCAGAAAGTGCGGGTATGCCTTGATGTTGATATGTCAGCAAGCTATCCTGGCTTGCATTTTGGAGTTATGCGATCACCGCTAAGGTCATGGGCACACGCTAGACCAGTGGCAGAAAAAATTGCTGCTTCCAAGTGGCTTATTTTCGACGGCATGATGGGTTATGAGGCGCAAATTTCAGGCGTTGGAGATCGGGTACCGGGTCAAATATTTAAAAACAGTCTGATCCAACTTCTAAAGCGCAGATCGATTCGTGAAGTTGCGGAGCGTCGTGCTGATGCTGTACAGGGGATAAGCGAGCTTGGTGTTAACCTCCGCTTCGTCAATGCAGGCGGTACTGGCAGCATCGCCAGCTCCAGAAGCGAGCCGGCTGTTACAGAAATTACAGCAGGCTCCGGTTTCTATGCCCCAGCTTTGTTTGACAACTATGCCGGCTTCCGATATTTGCCGGCAGCTGGCTTTGCCGTTCAAGTCGTTCGCCAGCCTAAGGATGGTGTGGTGACTTGTCTTGGCGGTGGCTATACAGCATCAGGAGCTTCCGGTTCAGATAAGCTGCCTCAGCCGCATTTGCCTGAAGGGCTAAAGCTGCTTTCGCTGGAAGGGGCTGGTGAGGTGCAAACGCCGCTTCGCTGTCCCAAGGATGTAAAGCTTGCGCTTGGTGATCCTGTGTTTTTTCGGCACGCAAAAGCAGGTGAGCTGTGCGAAAGATTCGATAAGCTGTACGCGATATCTGGAGGTTCAATCGTAGATGAGTATGTAACTTACCGCGGTGCAGGGGAGTGCTTTTTATGAGAAGCCAAAAAGATCGGTGGAGCAATTGGTCGGGCTCGGTTACTGCTGATCCAGAGCATATTGCGTATCCAGGCTCAATAGGTGAAATTGTCGAGCTTGTGCACAAGTGCAGAGCAGAAGGGCGTTATATCCGAATCGTGGGGACAGGTCATTCTTTCACAGCGGTTGCTGCTTCCAGTCAGGTTCTAGTATCGCTGGATAAGCTGCAAGGTCTCGTCAACGTCAATCACGAGGAACAGACGGCAGTCGTATGGGGAGGAACGAAGCTGAAGCTGCTTGGCCAGCTGCTGTATTCTGAAAGCTTGGCACAGGAGAACATGGGGGATATTGATGCTCAAAGTATTGCAGGAGCAGTCAGTACAGGAACGCACGGCACAGGTCTAAAGCTGGGAAGTCTGTCAACGCAGGTCATTGGCTTTACGATCGTGAATGGACTGGGTGAAGTTTTGGAATGCTCTGAGCAGAGTCATCCGGAGCTGTTCAAAGCGCTGCAGGTGTCTCTTGGCACCCTCGGCATCATCGTTCAAGTTAAGCTCAGATTGCGAAAATCTTATATTTTAGCTTGTGAAAGCAAGCGGATAAAGCTGTCAGATTGCTTAGGGCAGTTGAAGGATTTAGCGGAAAATAATCGGCATTTTGAATTTTTTTGGTTTCCTTATGCGCAAACCTGCCAAGTGAAGCTGACGAATGAAGCGGCTTATATGACTAAAGCTTCACCGATCCGTGATTACATAAATGAGAGTTTGCTGGAAAATAAGCTTTTTGGCTGTTTGTCGTCTCTTTGCAGAGCCTTTCCTCCTTTAAGTGCCACAGTAAGCAGGATTAGTGCTTCGAGTGTGCCGGTTTCAACGAAGGCGAGCTACAGCCATCAGGTGTTTGCGACGCAAAGACTTGTTAAATTTAATGAGATGGAATACAGTATTCCGGTTGAGGCGATGGAAGATACGATTAATGAGATGCGATCGGCTATGAATCGTGAGAAGTTCCATGTTCATTTTCCGATAGAGTGCCGATTTGCTGCTGGAGACGATATTTGGCTTAGCCCTTCATATGGGCGTGATTCTGGATATATAGCCGTTCATATGTACCGGGGCATGCCTTATGAGCGCTATTTTGAAGTGATGGAACAAATATTGCAAAGCCAGGGAGGCAGGCCTCATTGGGGGAAGATGCATACGCTGAAGGCCGCGCAATTGAAGGAGCTGTATCCGATGTGGCAGCAGTTTGCCCAAGTTCGGGCTCAGATGGACCCTGAGAAGCTTTTTCTTAGCTCTTATATGAGAGAGCTTATAATTGGTTGAATGGGATGGCGTGGAACTTGAATTCCATGCCATCTTTTCTTTTCAATACGATATAATAAAAGAAAAATATTCAATATTTTTACAGGGGGGATGAATATGGATACTTCATACAAAGTGATTGATACCTCTACATGGAAAAGAAAGCTGCACTATCAGCTGTTTAAAGATGCACTACAGCCGCAATATAATGTTTCTTTAGAATTGGATATCACAAAGTTTTTACGTAAAGTGAAAGAAAATAAATGGCCCTTTACACTGGCGTTCATACATACGGCAACGAAATGTGCCAATGAAATAGAAGAGTTTCGTTATCGCTTTTTAAATGATGATGTAGTCTTATACGATACGATTCATACATCCTTTACCTATTTGAATCAAGAAACAGAATTGTTCAAAGTGGTGAATGTGCCTATGCAAGTAAATATGGAAGATTATATGAAGTTGGCAAAAGAAATAATCGAAAATCAAATAGAATATATAACAGGACCTATAGCCAACGATGTATATCAGTTTTCTTCTTTGCCATGGATAAAATTTACCCATTTCTCACATACGCATTCAGGTAAAAGCAATAAATCTAACCCTATGTTTGATTGGGGAAAATATGAAGAGCAAGATGGAAAAGTGCTGCAAGTGCATCACTCTTTTATCAATGGTTTTCATGTAGGTAAATTCGTTGAACATTTGCAAGATTGCTTGAACAAATATTAAACGGGGCGAAATGAACATTTCTAATTGATATTTAGGTTAGCATGAAAGGAGGCTAGTCAATGATACGTGTTATTACGATGTTTTTAATGGCAACTTTTATTTTAACTGGGTGCTCTAAGTCTATAGATTATATACAAGGGGAAATCCTGGAGATTCAAGCAAATCGTTTCTACGTTGACTGCTCAGATGAAGTGAATAAATTAAAAAACAAATCTGCCAGTACTGTCAAACGCGGTTGTTATGTTAAATTCACCAGTCATACAATATTTCAAGATATAAACGGCAATATATTAACCTCTAATGATTTTTTACCTGGGTCAGAAATTAAGGCTATCCTTTCAAAACCACTGAATGCTAAACAGCTTAAAAGAAATGCTCCCATTTCGCTTCGCGCAAAAGATGTTGTACGTATTAAAGCAGCTAAACCTATAGATCCCTATCATGTTAATCGAGAAGAAGTTGTTAAGGTAACCGTTTATCGTGGCGATGAGATAGTTTTAGAAATTAACGAATCGAAACAATTGGATGAACTATTATCCATACTTCATGGCGCACTTGCTTTTTCAGGGATTGCTCCTGATGATTGGCCTTACACCATCGCAATTCAAACCAACGATCAGAACGAAATAAAATTAGAAGTGACTGGAAATGGTTACGTTTTTGTAGACCCATTGTCAAGGCAAAGGTATGTATTAGATAAAGAAAGATTTTATGATTTTGTAGGTAAATATCGCACAAAAATTAGTCTCTAATCGCAATAGGCTTGCAATCTTTACCCAAACCATTTATGATAGAATCAATTTACAGGAAATGGGGGTGGGTAGAGATGTTTAATAATACTGTTTTAGTGCGCGGATACTGGACGGAGTTCCTTTATTTTAACCGTGCAAAATTTGCCGTTGTGGCTGCTAACGGGATACGTATGTCCTTTTTTAGCAATTGCATAGCGGAACTAAAACAGTGAAAACATCTCTATTCGCCATTAATATAACGCGGTGAAGAGGAGCCTTTCATGCTCTTCTTTTTTTGTGACGTATTATTGAAGCTGCCGGGATGATTTATTCCCTGCGGCTTTTTTGTGTTTTTCTGATAGTGAAATTTAGGTGCGGAGCATCTACTACATCCATATATTAAAGGAGGTTGCTGCAATGATTACATGCAGTGTTCAACAAATTACAAAAATGTACGGCGGCAATATTATATTTGATCAGCTGTCTTTTGATATTAACGAAAAGGAACGGGTTGGCTTGGTCGGCCGCAACGGAAGCGGCAAGACGGCTTTATTAAAGCTGCTTGCAGGGGAAGAAACGCCTGATTCCGGTGTTATTCACTGGAGGAAGGATTGTAAAACAGGATATGTAAAGCAAATTCCGGATTTTGCTCCTGAGCTGATCGTTGAACTAATTTTAAGAAAAGCTTTTTCAGAGCTTTTGGGAATGGAGGATAGGATGAAGCAGCTTGAACAAGCGATGGGCACGGAAACAAATGATAATCGAATGCAGCAATTGCTTGAGAAATATGGCCAGCTCCAGGAGCAATTTTTGACAGAGGGCGGTTATGAGATCGAGTCGAAAATGAAAAAGGTTGTGAACGGCTTAAACATGAACGAGCTGCTGGAAAAGCCGTTTGCTGCTCTGAGCGGCGGCGAGAAAACAAAAGCGGGTCTTGCTTTTGCGCTGCTTCAAAATCCCGGATTGCTGCTGCTGGATGAGCCGACAAATCATTTGGACTTCGCCTCTGTTGAATGGCTGGGCGGTTTTTTGCAAAATTACAGCGGTACGATTGTTGTAGTTTCGCATGACCGGTATTTTTTAGATCAAACCGTAAATAAAATAATAGATTTGGAAGATGGAACGCTTGAGGAATATTATGCGAATTACACAGGCTTTGTGAAGGAGAAAGAAGAGCGTCTGCTAAGGGAATTTGAAGCGTACAAGGAGCAGCAGAAAAAAATCAAAAAAATGCAGGAAGCTATAAAGCGGCTGAGGGAATGGGCGAACAGGGCGAACCCGCCTAACGAAGGGCTTCATAAACGGGCAAGAAATATGGAGCGGGCGCTGGAAAGAATGGAGAAGCTAAGCCGTCCTGTACTAGACCGCAAAAAAATACAGTTGAAGATGGAAGCAGCAGACCGTAGCGGTAAGGATGTTATCCAGTTGAAGAAGGTATCCAAGCTCTTTGGAGAGAAGCTATTATTTGAAAATGTGAATATGAATTTGGCTTATCAGCAGCGGGCAGCGGTCGTTGGCGAGAACGGGACGGGCAAGTCTACGATGGTGAAGCTGATCCTTCAACAGCTGGAAAGCGATGCAGGAGAAATCAGAATCGGCAGCAACGTCAAAATTGGGTATTTATCGCAGCATGTCTTTGCAGATGCGGCTAATGAAACGGTACTCGATGTGTTCCGCAGCGAGGTGGAAATGGCCGAAGGGCAAGCGAGACAGATGCTGGCCAGGTTTTTATTTTATGGCTATGCGGTATTCAAAAAAGTATCGCAGCTTAGCGGCGGTGAGAAAATGCGCCTTCGTCTGGCTCAGCTAATGTATCAGGATACCAATTTGCTTATACTGGATGAACCCACTAATCATTTGGATATTGAGTCCCTGGAGGTGCTGGAAGAAACGCTGGAGAAATATAACGGTACGATTCTGGCCGTTTCTCATGACCGTTATTTTCTTGATAAGCTGTTTGAAAAAATATATTGGATTTCCTCGAACACGGTACGATGCTTCGAAGGCAACTACAGCTGGGCAAGAGAGCGTATGGAGAAGGATGGCTCCATTTAGCTGCAACGGATTTTTTACCGCACTTATTTGGCAATCGAGGAAGAAATCTTCACGAATGAGCTTCATGCAGGGGCCAGATAAAGTACAAAAAAGTTGGAAGGAGAAACATTTTCCGTCCAACTTTTTGTTTTAGGGACTTATTGAACAACCACTGGTTTTGTTAGGCAAGCCTGCCGCTTTACTAATTGCCCAGTTTCTTCACTCTGCCTATCAGCCCATGCAAGGTTCTTACAAACTCTTGTCCGGATAGACGTCCTAGACCGCCATATGCACAGTCCAGCTCGTTGTACTGCAAGGTTCGATCCTTGCGGATGCTAGGTCCGAAGATTAAAATGGGAACGGGCTCGCCCGTATGCTCCCCCACCTCACAAGGCGTGGAGTGATCAGCAGCTACTGCCAGATACACATTCCCAGGCAATTCGTCCGCAATCATTCCTACCATTTTATCAAAAAGCTCCAACGCCTTGGCCTTTTCGAACGGCTGGTTGTCATGCCCTTTCAAATCAGGTGCCTTCAAATGAACCAGCACCATATCATTTTCTTCAATTTCTTTAATCGCCAATTTTGCTTTCAGTGCAATGTCCGTATCCATATTACCTGTCATACGACTATCCGTTACCGGTTTAAATCCAGCCAGTAAGCCAACGCCAAGCACTGTACTTTCTCCTGCAATACAGCTGCCCTTTATGTTCAGACGCTCTGTGACAGGATTGTGCTGAACCATCCTTCCAGCGCCTCTAGTTAGTAAAAAATTAGCAGGCAATTGCTTTGACCCTGCACGCTCTTTATTTACAGAATGGCTAGCTAAAATCTGATAAGCTGTTTGCAAATATTCATTTAATACTGCAGCTGTTTTTCGTGCTGCGTCAGACGAGTCCAACGCTCTAATTACTTGATATGGACTACCATCGTTAGGAGCTTTAGGATCGGAATCGCTAATTTGATCACTTAGCCCTTCTCCTCGTAAAATTAGTACAGCTCTGTGTTCTGTCGCGGGCTTGCAATAAAAAGTTACTCCTTGAAGCTCTATACCGCTTAACGCTTCTGCCAGTAGATCCGTTCCTTCGCGAATTCTGCCAGCTCTTCGATCAACTACAATCCCTGTTTCGTCTACATTTGCAAAATTGCAACGAAGCACAATATCACCAGCTCTTGCATCCATGCCAATGCCAAGTGCTTCGATAGGTCCGCGTCCAGGATAGTCCTCAGGTTGAAAACCAAACAATATTAAATGTCCCATATCTGTACCTACTGGAATGCCTGATCCTACGAGATCCATCATTCCTGTAATACCTTCGGCAGCCAGTCGGTCCAAATGGGGCGTATGTGCATATTCAAGCGGCGTCTTATGCTCCAACAGCGGATTTGGACGGTCACCTGAACCATCTGCAATTGCAATAATCACTTTTCTGTTCATACGGTTTCCCCTTTATCTATATTCCAATTACTTTAAACCAAGTGAATACCGCTAAGCTAATAACCGCTGCTCCGATAAAGCAAGTCACGATAGCATATTTCACTTGATCTAACACAGTAAAGTAGCCTGTTCCAAAATAGATCGTATTCACCTTCGAATGAGGCGGTAATGTAATTGTATAAGTCATTGTCATAGCAGAAGCTAGCGCCAGAGGAACCGGATCCATCCCTAATGATTTAGCTAAAGCTATAAACGCGGGAATGAGTATCGTAACCCGCACTGTTTTACTCGTAAAGATGAGGTGGCTATACATGCTAAGGAATATCACGACAATTGTAACTAAAGTATGGTTCATACTTTCCATCCCTAGAGCAACAACTACTTTATTGATAATCCATTCGGCTCCGCCAGATTTATCTAGCGCATTACCTACTGCATAAGCACCTGCAGCGAAAATCAACAGTTCCCATTTAATCTCAGCTTCTTTCCATTTTAACAGACCTATTTTAGGCAATAAGCATAATAATGCAGCTAATACTGCTGTTTGCTCTGTACTCAGTTCGAAGCCGAACCAGCCCATTTGATAATCTCCTGTTGCCCATAAAACAACAGTAAGAATAAAGATCATGACCGCTTTCTTTTCATCAAGCGAAAACTTTCCAAGCTTCTTCAGTTCTTCCTTCAAGGTATCTGTTGCGCTCTGAAAGTTGATTTCATTTTTGAAATTAAACATTTTTAGTCCAATAAAGAAAGTAATAAGCATTGTAATAACAGCTGTAGGCATTGAAGCCAGCAGCCAATCCATATATCCAATGTCGCCGCCGGCCTGTTCATTAATGAAGCCAACTGCAATAATGTTTCCAGCCGTCGCAGTCATAACACCTGATGTTGCCAGTGCATCAGCTTGTACCCCTTGCAGCATCATTGTTTTTCCAAGATTACTTTGACCAGGAATAGCCTTGTATACCTCGAGCAGAATCAAGCAAATTGGAACCATCAATGTTGCCCTTGCTGTTGTGGAAGGGACAAAAAATGCCAAAATAAAATTGATAAGAACTAATAATAACAATGTCATCACTGGTGTCTTGCCGAATTTTGTAACCATCCATAATGACATTCTTCTGCCCAGATTGGACTTGACCATTGCAGATGTAAGTACGAATGCTGATATCATCAGCCATATTACATCGAAGCCTAACGTTCCGAAAGCTACCGATTGACTTTTTACGGCTCCCACAAGAGGCAAGAGCAATATTGCTGCAAGTGATGTTAAATAAATGGGGATTGGCGTCGTAATCCATAAAATCAATGCGCCTGAAAATATTCCAATTGCGCGCTGAGCTTCCAGACTCATTCCTTCTGGTGTTGGCATCAAGATCAAAATTAGCGTAACAACAATAGCTAATGGAATACCAAACTTTTTCATCCTAGCCTCAAACTTGCTTGTTGTCTTCCCAGACGGCTCATTTTTATCTTGCTTTTTTTGTTCCAGCTTTTCAGCCATCCTTCATCCTCCTCAATCATTTGTTGATTACGCTTTCATTCTATGTAATTTCATACTATAATACAATTTGATTTATTTTTAATAACGATAACGTTTTGTTATAATTAATCAACTTAGCTTATAGGCTTGAGGAGGAATAATTAATGAATATTAGTAAGCTCCGCACCTTTGTCACCCTTACGGAATGTCTCAATTTCACCGAAGCTGCAGAGCGTCTCTATTGCTCACAGCCCTCAGTCAGCATGCAAATCCAAAGCATTGAGGAGGATTTAGGGGTACCGCTTTTTGATCGTATCGGAAAAAAATTGTACCTTACTAAACAAGGAGAATGCTTCAAGCCCTATGCAGAGCAAATGATCAATTTGCTTCATGCCTCAAGAGATCACATTAAGCAGCTGGAAGATCTCTCATTCGGAACATTGGCATTTGGAGCCAGTAATTTTGTCGGTGTTTACGTGGTTCCTGCAATACTGAGAAACTATACAAAAGCTTTCCCAGACATCAGGATCAACA
This sequence comes from Paenibacillus sp. GXUN7292, assembly GCF_050864975.1. Classification (NCBI taxonomy): domain Bacteria; kingdom Bacillati; phylum Bacillota; class Bacilli; order Caryophanales; family Paenibacillaceae; genus Paenibacillus; species Paenibacillus sp. GXUN7292. The sequence continues at coordinate 36,958 of NZ_JBOZWO010000040.1, forward strand.
TGAACATTACATCTTCCAACCATCTTATTCAGATGCTGGAATCTAACAAGGTTGAATTTCTAATAATTTCGGATCGCGTTGTAATCGACGAAACACGCTTCGAGCGAACAACCTTTTATGAAGATGAGCTTGTCCTTGTCGTCCCGCCAACACACCCGATTGCGGCAAAGAAAGATTGCAATCTGGAGGACTTGGTCAATGAAACATTTATTATCAAGCCTGATAAATCCGCAACCCGAACCTATTTAGAAAATCAATTTGCAGCGCATGGCTTTAATCCGCCTAAATATTTAGAGATTAGCAATTTAGAAGGTATTAAGCAAGGCGTAATCCATGAACTTGGCATCTCCATCATTACCAGCTTTGCCATCAAGCAAGAGGTCGCAAATGGTTTATTAATAAAGATTCCAATTCGAGGTGTCCAATTTAATCGAGGTGTCAGTTACGTCTATCACCGTAACAAACATCTCTCACCAGCTGCCAAACAGTTTTTATCTCATTTGCATGAGAGTGTCGAGAAATTGTAAACGAGCAAGGCGTACGATTCTTGCCGTTTCTTTGCTTGGCATATTTTCCTTTGGTTGAAGAGAATAATAAGGCGGATAAATCCAAGTCAAAGGAGATTATTTGCCATGTCCAAGACAGTAAAGTCGGTCACATCACCGAAAAAGTTCATTTTAGGTCAGCATCTGCTGCGTGAGTTGGCGCAATATACAAAGATTTACGGCGACCATGCGTATGTTATTTGCGATGAGTTTATTTTGAAGCGCGCGGAAGAGGAAGCGGGCCATTCTTTTGCAGCAGAAGGGCATAAAAGTCATTTTGCTAAATTCAATTATGAGGCAACGCAAGAGGAAATAGATCGTCACCGCGCTGAAGTTAGAAAATTAGGCGTTAATGTCATTGTGGGCATTGGCGGCGGAAAGACGCTGGATACAGCTAAAGCAACGGCTTATTATGAGCATCTGCCAGTTGTTATATTTCCGACAATCGCTTCGACGGATGCGCCATGCACGGCACTTGCTGTCATTTATAATACAGACGGATCGTTTGACCACTATTTATTTTTGCCGTCAAATCCGGATACCGTGCTTGCAGATACGGCAATTTTGGCTGCTGCTCCAACAAGGTTTTTCGTAGCTGGCATTGGAGATGCGCTTGCTACTTATTTTGAAGCCCGTGCTTGTTACAATAAAAATGGTGATAATCTTGTTAATCTAAAGCCTTCCCTGGCCGGACTTGGGCTCGCTCAAATGTGCTACGAAACTGTATTGGAATACGGTCTTCAAGCTAAAATTGCTGTAGATCAAGGCATCTCTACCCCTGCAGTGGAAAATGTAATCGAAGCGACAATCTACTTGAGCGGCGTAGGCGCTGAAGCTGGCGGACTGGCTGCTGCCCACGCCATTCATAACGGCATGACTGCTGTTCCATCACTTCACCATGCGCAGCATGGCGAGAAGGTTGTATTTGGTTTGCTGACACAGCTCGTATTGGAAAATGCGCCAAAAGAAGATCTTGAGACAGTAATACAGTTTATTAAACAAATAGGCCTGCCGTTAACGCTGAAAGATTTGGGGCTGGACAAGTTTCGGGAAGAAGAATGGCGCAAGGCTGCAGAGCAGGCATGTGCCAAAGGGGATACGATGAAAAATATGCCGCATCCAGTAACGCCGGAGGATGTTTATCAAGCGATTATAGCAGCTAATGCGTTAGCGGAATATTATCACGATTAGAAGAAGAAGTTGACATAAAGCTCCGCCTTGGACGATTGGTTCAAAGTGGAGCTTTAAAACTAATTGTGTTACTAAAACTCTTTTGATATTATATTACCGAGCTTATAGGAAACGGGGGTTTGCCTAATGACAGCATCAATCAGATTAAGATTTAACCTTTCTTCCGTGCAATAAAAACGATTGAAAGGTGTTGTTAATTTATGAATATAGCAGATAATAATCTAAAACAAAATTGGTTGAAAAATATTATTCTCTTTTTAAGCAGCCAGACGATATCGCTTTTTGGCTCATCATTGGTTCAATACGCTATGATGTGGCACATAACGCTAACGACAGAATCAGGCCTTATGATGACCCTATATATCATTTGCGGATTTATACCGACGTTTATATTATCACCGGTTGCAGGGGTTTGGGCGGATCGCTATAATCGAAAAAAATTAATTGTTTTGGCGGATGGCCTAATAGCGTTTGCTACATTAATACTTGCCATTCTTTTTTTAATGGGATACGAAGCGATTTGGCTGTTTTTTGTGATGGCGGCCGTTCGTGCTTTTGGAACGGGAATCCAGACGCCTGCCGTAGGGGCGATTTTGCCGCAAATTGTGCCAAAGGATAAACTGATAAAGGTAAATGGCGCAAACGGCAGTATCCAAGCTGTAATTATGTTCGTATCGCCTATGGTCAGTGCGGCATTATTATCGATGGCTTCGATTGAAATGATATTATTTATTGATGTCGTTACTGCTGCGATTGCCATTGTCACTTTGCTTGCTTTTGTAAAGGTCGCTGTGCATGAGAAAGCCATGGTCAAACAAGCAACGAGTTATTTTAGTGATTTTAAAGAAGGCTTGCAATATGTGAACAACCACGTATTTCTGAAAAGATTTTTTATGTTCTTTGCCGTGTTTTTTGTATTGATGGCTCCCGCAGCTTTTTTGACTCCATTACAGGTGGCACGCAGCTTTGGCGATGATGTGTGGCGGCTGACAGCAATTGAAATTGCTTTTTCAATTGGCATGATGGCCGGCGGAGCAGTCATTGCTTCTTGGGGAGGTTTTCAAAACAAAATAAAAACATTGGCGCTTGCTAGTGTTGTAATGGGCGTTTGCACATTTGCGCTTGGGATTATCCCGAATTTTTGGATTTACTTGGTTTTCATGGCTTTGTTCGGAGTAGCCATGCCGCTATTTAATACACCAGCTACTGTTTTGCTGCAGGAGAAGGTAGAAGAAGATTATTTAGGCAGAGTATTTGGGATCATGGGGATGATTTCGACCTCAATGATGCCGCTTGGCATGCTAATATTCGGTCCAATTGCAGATATAATTAAAATCGAATGGCTGCTATTAGGCACCGGAATATTCATTATTATACTGGCTATTTTTCTGGATCGAAACAAAGTGCTGGTCGAAGCTGGCAAACCGGCATTGCAAGAATCGTAATTGAGAAAAGAAAAGGAGCGGAGTCCGACAGGATTCTGCTCCTTTTTAAGTGCAAATACTCTGAAAGTGTATCAAATGAAAGCTGCTTGTTATTCTAACCCATACCTACCTATTATGTCGACCCTTTTGCGCAAAAGGAATATGAAGTGCGTAATAATCGAATACTTACGTAAAAGGCATTGAATGGGAGGCAAGCAAAGTGTTCAAGTTTAAGTATATCGCCATAGTAATTAGCGCGGTGATGCTCTGCTCGTGCGGTCAAGAAAGTGGACTAACAAAGGGTGAAAGCCCGGATCGCGGCATTCAGCCGTTAGGCGAGCGGACTTACGAATTGCCGGAAGGGAATGCAGGGAGTTCTCATGAGCTTTCGGATCCGCATGAGCAGAATGAAACCAAAATTGAAGCAGGCAAAACGCCGCGGCTGGAAGGCGGGACGGAAAAAAGAGAACGTCCCAAAAGCCCGGCGAACAATCATGTTTTGGTCCAATTGTATCCAGATATTATAGCGCTGAATGGACCTTCGTCATCCAATCGGATTGCCATCACGTTCGATGACGGACCTGATCGCCGATTTACGCCTCAGGTGCTAGATATATTGAAAAAGCATGATGTGAAAGCCACGTTCTTCTTAATGGGCTCCAGAGTTAAAGCTCATCCCGACGTAACTGAGCGCATTCATAAAGAAGGACATGCAATAGGAAATCATACGTTCTGGCATCCTAAATTATACTCGGAAAGCGTCGAGCGAATGGTCTGGGAGGTGGAGGAGACCGATAAATGGATTAACAATACGGTCGGTTATATTCCAACGCTGTTTCGTGCTCCTTATGGCGGACTGGATAAGACCTATGTCGAGAAGCTTGGTGAGATGGGAAAAAGTGTAATTGGCTGGTCTGTCGATACACAGGACTGGAGGCAAATTTCATCCGAAGAGATTCAGCATAATTTGTTGAAGGATTTGTATCCGGGAGCAATAATCTTGATGCACTGCGCAGGAGATTGGACTCAGGACTTGAGCGGCATGACGGCAGCGCTCGACGAACAGCTTCCGATACTGAAGGAGAAAGGGTTTGAGTTTGTAACTGTACCGGAAGTACTATCTCAAAAGTAATTATCGTAACTGCTTGCGTAAGCTGGACAGACGTTCCTTTATTGTGCTTTTATTGCCCAATTTACGGGATAAAAGGACAGACGTTCCGCTATTGCTCAGAAAATACAGAAAAAAGGCTGAAATATGAGTCGATAGCGGAACGAGTGTCCGCGAAACTTCAAAAACAGTATTTTTAGGGCAAATAGCGGAACGAGTGTCCTCAATCCCCTGGAGCAGAAGCAGTATTATACTATTCTGTTTTTATAATTCATTGTAGCCATTTACAACAATTTCAAGCGCTCCTGTTTCCGGATCAATAACAAGACCATGAACTGGAACTTCTTTGGGGATTAACGGGTGATTTCTAATCACTTCAACGCTTTGCCTAACATTTTCGGTAACAGAATCAAATCCGCGAAGCCAGTCCTTGAATTTTATTCCAGCATAATCGAGGGTAGAGATGGTTTCTTCTGATACTCCTCTGCTAATCATTTTTTTAGTTGTTTCCTCCGGGTTGACATTGGCCATACCACAATCATGATGACCTACGATACAAACCTCATGGGCATTCAACTCGTAAATAGCAATAATAATACTTCTAACAATACTGCCGAATGGGTGAGAAACTACAGCGCCTGCTGTCTTAAGAATCTTTGCATCTCCGTTGCGCAAGTTCATTGCTTGCGGTAAAAGTTCTGTAAGTCTTGTATCCATGCATGACACAACAACTAATTTTTTATTTGGCAGCTTTGATGTTTGAAACTTCTCGTATTCTTTGTTGTTCACAAACTTTTTGTTATGTTCAATCATTTCGTCAAGCAGCATCATTTTAAAAACACCTTTCCAACTAATCCTAGCTGTAATTTATTTTATTTATGATTTTATCATACTTGTCAATATACAAGAAAGCTGTTTAGAGCTTGTAGCGACTGCGAAGAAAGGAGAAACTAGATGTACAAAATGCACTTAGCAGCCCAACTGTGCCTGCTACCTGCTCAAAGCTGCGGATTGTCTGCACTCCGGTAGGGGAAAGGCTTGCGGCTTTGGCATTGAATGAATGACCGCCCAAGCTTAATTATTACTTGCAGGCAATAAAGGCTCGGATGGTGAAGGGCGAGGGTTCCTTTTCTCCATTCCTACAATCGCCGCACTCATAACCAGAATCGTAACCAAAACGACAACCAACGCAGGTGTAAAGCTGCCGAACATATCTAAAGTAAGACCAAATACTAAAGGGCCAATAGATCCGAGCATAAATCCGCCAAATTGCATCTGAGCAGACCATGAGGTTGCTTCCTCTGTATTTTTCGAATCGGCAATTGGAATCAGCAATGCGAGAGGGAACAGGCCGCCAGCCCCAATTCCTAAGAAGATCGCAGCAGCCCACGGCGAAATATAGGTTAACAATAATAGGATGCCAATCATTTCTGATAAGCAGCATGAAAGCAGCAAAAGCTTTCTGCTTACGGTTTTGCCTGCGAGCATAGGAAATAAAAAGCTGATAGGAATTTGTATGAGTGTGAATAATGTGAGCAGAAGCCCGGATTCCGCATAGCTCATTCCTTTTGACTGTGCAAAGGGAGCAAGCCAAGCTGTAACAGAGTAAAAAATAGCTGCCATACAGCCAAAAAACAAGATAGACGCATACACTCGTTTATTCGCAATGCGCAGTGAAGGAAGCGCGAATGCCTGATGATCAGGTTTTCCTTTTAGAAGTGGAATAAGGAAGAGCGCTGCAGCCAAAGCTAAAATGCTCCAAAAGCTTAAAGATAATTGCCAAGAATCATTAAACGCATGGAATAATGGAATCGAGAAGGTAATCGCAACAGCAGCGCCAATAACCATCGCCAAGGAATAAACGCTAGTGACTCCAAGCTTATCTGGAAAGTGCTTCTTAACAAACCCCGAAATAAGCGGTCCTGAAATACCTATGCCAACGCCGGCAACGAATGCAGTTACAATCAAAAATGCGCTGCTATGAAAAAAGACACGAAGCAAGGTTGCAGCAAAAATAAGGATCATGGCAAATAGCAATGATTTTTCGATCCCTAAACGATTGCTTAATTTAATGGATAATAATGAAAATAACCCCATGCAAAATACAGGAAGGGTCGTAATCAAACTAGCTGTAATGCCGCTCATGCCAAGATCTGTTTTAATGATATCAAGTAGAGGGCCTACCGATGTAATCGAGGGCCGTAAATTCAATGAGAGTAAGAAGATCACGATGATGAGGTAAATAAAACGCATTTCAACACTTCCTTCAATTATTATAGAATTAAGTTTATGATGGCATGTATAATAGATCAATACTATTTTTTCTATAAAAACTATAGCTTGGGACTATAGCTGGAAGGAGCTTTCAAGTTGGAATTTCGGCAGCTGCAATATTTTCTTACCTTGTGCAAGGAGCTTCATTTTTCTGAAGCGGCCTATAAAATCGGAATTTCTCAGCCTACTCTAAGTCAGCAAATACGTGTGTTAGAAGATGAAATCGGTGTGCCCTTATTTGACCGCATTGGTAAAAAGACAGTGAAGACGGAAGCGGGCGCAATTCTTGAGCGGTATGCACTAGACATTATGCAGCAGCTTGAAAATGCTAAAAACGCTATTACTGATCTTACAGAGCTGCATGCAGGGCAATTAAGAGTTGCTGTACTGCCTTCCGATCTTGATTATCGATTAACAGCCTTGCTGGTTGATTTCCATAAAGAATTTCCAAATACGAAGGTTCAAGTAAATCCATCGATTGAGATTGTAGATATGGTTTTGGACAATGAAGCAGATATCGGGGTTGGTCTTACAAGCAAACCAGACAGCCGATTAAAACGAATTCCATTTTATACTGAAACCTACAGTTTATTTGTTCATAATAAGCACGAGCTTGCGGGCAGAACGATGATTTCTCCGAAAGAATTAATGGGACTTCCATTTGTTATGTATCCAAAGGGATATGTTGGGCGTGAACTGATCGAGGCATGGGGGGAGGAGCGGGGCGTTACGATTGAGACGATGATGGATACGGGATCCGTAACCTCTTTGTTTCGGCTAGTGAAGGAAGGAGTAGGGGCGACTATTCAACCGAGTTCTCTGTACGAAAGTTTTCAGTCATTGGGCATTTGTGAGATTCAAATTGAAAATGCGCCGATTAGAGATTTGGAAATTTGTTATCGTAACGATAAATATATGAGTGTAGCCGCACAAACATTCATGAAAAGACTGCAGCAGTTTTTTCAGCACACAGCAGCTAGATAAAAACTTTGCGGAGGTTATCCATTTTGTGGCATATTGAAAAAAGACTTTCTTATTTATATACAGGCGAGTTATTTTCATCCATTATATTTATTGTGACTAGCTTTTTTGTAAATCAAACCTTTCCAGGATTAAAGCTGTATTCTCTATTATCCTTTTGGTCTTCCTTTATCTATTTGGAATTTTTGTTGCTGCAAGGCACAGTGTATTGGTATGTAAAATGGAAAAGATTGAAAACGGAAAAGAATTCTGTAACTCCGATCAAGCTGGTCAAACAGTTAAAAAGCTTAATAAAATGGAATATCGCTTGGATGATCGCCGCTCCTGTCGGCTTTATTGTTGATGTCGTGAAGTGGGCTCCGGCACTGCCTATAAGCGGACTTTCTGTTTCAGCTTTTATTTATATTTTTGCCTGTATCGAATACATTAATTATTTCCATGTCCAGCTTTCCTATGATAATCGTTCAGATTTAAAATATCTTTTCATAACAAGAAGGCTGAAGCAGTCATGCTTGCGTAAAGATTTTAAAAGACTGAGCAGAGGACAAAACACTATTTTGACCAAAAAAATAACGCATGATGTATAGAGAGGATGCTGCAAAAAGGTGCACGAATTGTCGGGTTTCTTCATTTTGCTTCTGATATCTTGAGAGTAAGGAGGTTATGAACATGGATGTGCTTAAAAATGTGAACAACGCTATGCAATATATTGAGGATAATCTTACGGAAGAAATCGACTTCAAAGAAGTGGCCAAGCGGGCTTGCAGCTCGGAATATCATTTCAAAAGAATGTTTCCTTTTCTTTCAGGTGTTTCGTTATCCGAGTATATCCGGCGCAGACGTCTTACTCTTGCCGCATTTGAGCTCAGAGATCATAACAGCAGGGTGATCGATGTTGCGATCAAATACGGCTACCATTCCGCAGATTCTTTTGCAAGAGCATTTCAAAATATGCACGGAATCAATCCGTCAGAAGCCAGGCATAACGGTAAATCACTTAAAGCCTTTCCACCAATGACCTTCCAACTAACTATTCGGGGAGCTGAAGAAATGAACTACCGTATTGTAGAGAAGGAAGCATTTCGTATTGTCGGTTTGCATAAAAGAGTGCCTATTATTTTCAACGGTGTAAATCCTGAGATTAATGCTATGTGGCAGAGCATGAATGAGCAGATGATCAAGCAGCTGAAGGAGCTTTCGAATATAGAGCCGAATGGATTGATTAGTGCTTCGGTTAACTTTTCGGAAGAACGAATGGAGGAAAAGGGAGAACTGGACCATTATATTGGGGCAGCAACAACGAAGGAGTGTCCAAGTCATTTCAAATGTCTTGAAGTAGCTGCTTCTAAGTGGGCGGTTTTCCAGTCGATTGGCCCCTTCCCTGATGCCTTGCAAAATATGTGGGGACGTATCTATTCCGAATGGTTTCCGTCGTCTAATTTCGAGCAGACTGAAGGGCCAGAGCTGCTGTGGAATGAAAGCAAAGATTTACAATCACCGCATTTTAAAAGCGAGATATGGATTCCTGTGCTATAATAAGCTTCTACATGAGAGGTGAGTCAGTTGACTAAAAAGCTTAGACAATTGAAAAATGTTTCAGTGTTCCAAGCGCTTCTGAATTAGCAATTATAATTTAGAAGCGAGGAATTTGAAATGCCAAATAAAAAAATAATCTTTAATCGATCTTTTCTATTTTTATTTATAAGCAATTTTTTAGTATTTGTAGGGTTTGAAATGCTTCTTCCTATATTGCCAGCCTACTTGTTAAGTATGAACGCATCATCTATTCAAGCGGGTTTAGTGACAACGATATTTACTATAGGCGCCGTTTTAATTAGACCCTTTGCAGGGTACTTTTTAATAGATAGCAAGCGGAAAAGTCTGGCGGTTGGGGCAAGTGCAGCATTATCGATAATAACGTTTATTTATCCTTATCTTAATATCGTATGGCTTTTTCTAGTGATGCGGCCCTTTCATGGAGCAGCTTGGGGAGTATCCACTACAGCGAATAGTACAATGGTAGTCGATTTAATTCCTAAGTCGCGGCTCGGAGAAGGAATGGGGTATTTTTCTGTATCAACAACGATCGGAGCGATCATTGCACCGAGCATAGGAATCTTTATCTACAATTCTTTTTCTTTCGATATATTAATTTGGTCATCAGCGGCACTGAGCCTGCTGGCTGTCATTGCTCTTCAATTTGTTTATTCGCCAGCTCCGGTAAAGCGTGAGAAGCGACCATTTCAATTTTGGGATATGATTTACGAAAAAGAAGTATGGTTTCCCGCATTGCTGACGGTTATTACAACTTTAGGCTTTGGAGCGATTATCACATTTTTAGTTCTTTTTGGACAGCAAAAAGGACTGGAGCATATTTTTCTTTTCTTCCTAGTTAATGCAACGGCAGCAACATTATTGCGTCCTTTTACAGGGAAATGGTATGACAAAAAAGGGCCGTGGCAGATTATTATAGTGTCCGCTATTTTAGGATTCCTATCTCTGGTTGTGCTTTCATTTGCAGCCAATGATCTTCAGCTTATCATTGCAGCGATATTATTCGGTGCAGGGTATGGAACGGTTATGCCATGCTTGCAAACCTGGGCCGTTCAAAAGGTAAGTGAAGAAAAAAGCGGTGCTGCCAACGCAACCTTCTTTTCCAGTTTTGACGTTGGAGTTGGAATCAGCGCGTTTGGATTAGGTTTTTTAGCAGAATGGATAAGTTTAGAGCTGATCTTTCGGATCGTAAGTCTAAGTTTTATTATTGTTGCTGTTCTAGTTTATAAGGATTATCGGAATCAAAAGAAAAGATAATGAAGCAATTATTAATTAACAGATGTTTCGCGTTAATAAGGTAGTGCAGAACAAAGTCGAGCAGATCTAGGATTTTTCTGGTATTTGCTCGGCTTTTCTAATTGTTTAGGAAATTATGCAATCATTAAAGAATTCGATGTAGTTGTTGAGCTCGAATTGATTCTAATGATACGTAATGATGCGTAAGGATGAGGACAATTTTGACCGTTAGCGCTCATATTTCGCCAACTCCCACTTTCTAGCGGTCAGAAATGTCCCTTAGAGGGAAAAAAGCTTGAGAATTCGACGGAATTATCTTCTAATGGTCATAAATGTCCGCGTATGCAGCAAAAAGACTGCTATTTGGTTCTAACGGTCATGGATGACCGCACCGCAAATAGCAACGCATCATTTGAGACTGTCGATTAATTGTGGGCAACGATTGATAGGCAATAAGAAAGGGGCGAAGAGCAAGATTGGGAATGGAGAAGCGGCAGCGTCCGCCTTTGTAGGTCAATTTTATCCTCTACAGGGGTTATTTAATCACAAAAATTGGACTACAACAGCGGTCGGAATCCCAACCTTGACCGCAGTGGCCTCCCTTTCTATTGCTTGTTGCTCTATCCACAATTAATCGACAGTCTCATTAAAGTGGTTAGAATTTGATAATAAAATTGACTAGTAAGGAGAGCTATAAAATGAAAAATATTTTAGTGCTGGGCGGGACACGTTTTTTTGGCCGTAAATTAGTGGAGCTGCTTATTGAAGACGGGCATAACGTAACAATTATGACACGCGGTCAATCAGGTAATCCATATGGTAATAAAGTAGAACATATTATAGCGGATCGTACGAATAAGGAAAAGTTGGCAAGCAAGTTTGAAGGGCGTAAATTTGACATAGTATATGACAATATTTGTTACTCGCCTAATGAAGCTTTTGAGTTTTGTGAAATATTTAACGGGAAGATTGGCAGACTTGTATTCACCTCTACACTCGCAGTGTATGAGGCAGATGGGGCAGAAAAGAGCGAGGTCGATTTTGATCCCTATAGTTATAAAATTATAATGGGCGATAAAACAGATTTCACTTATGGGGAAGGCAAACGCCAAGCTGAAGCTGTGTTTTTAAAATATGCCGAATTTCCTGTTGCAGCCGTTCGCTTCCCAATCGTAATGGGAGAGGATGACTATACACGCCGATTGCATTTCCATGTGGAACGTATTGCAAGGGAAGAACCAATTGGATTTTTAGACATGGATGCAGAAATGCCATTTATTCAAGCGGCGGAGGCAGCACAGTTTTTAAAGTGGGCGGGCATAAGCGGAATCGAAGGATCTTATAATGCAGCTTCAAACGGAAAAATTTCGTTACATGAATTAATAGCGCTAATCGAACAAGAAGTAGGCAAAGCTGCCCAAATATCTTTAGCTGGACCTGAAGATATCCGCTCGCCATATGCCATTCCAGCTTCGTGGTTAATGATAAATGACAAAGCAGCAAAAGATGGATTCCGTTTTTCAAATTTGCACGATTGGCTGCAGCCGTTAATTAAGGCGCTTGTTACAACAAAAAATACATGACGGAATAATTGCTCATTATTGAGCCGAGAACAAAGAAGAAGGCGAGGATTAAATATAATCTTCGCCTTTTTCTGTTAGCGGTAAAGTGAAAATATATGATAGGGATCCAAGCACAGCTGCATGAACCGAGAAATGAAAATATTAGTTATTTTGACTCATTCTACAAATTATGCCTTGACGAACTTTATTACAACCTGTATACATGTATTATACACGTATACAGGTTTTTTGAATTATAAGACTTTTTTTCCTAAGGAGGAATCGATTTTGTACAACAAACAAGTAAGAAGAGGAGTAAGTTTATTTTTATGCTTCTTATTGTTAACGCTTTCTTTCATGGGGGTACCCCAAGAGAAGGTTCTAGCTGAAGCTGAACTGATTCCGAAATCCAGCTTGTCAATTGCAAATGCTGGTTTTGAGAAGGAACCAAAAGAAGGGGAACAAATTCCAAATTGGACAATTATATCCGGCGAGCCAACGCTAGCGGGCGATGAGGCCAAAGCAGGGAGCCAAAGTTTGTTGGCTAGCCTGAAAGCAGGAAATAAAGCAATCAACATGGAGTCGGATTTCATAGACATAGAAGAGAATACAGAATATACGCTTTCTGCAGAAGTACTCTTGCAGACAGGAACGATGGAAGGTTTGTACGTATACGTATATGATGGGGATGGCAATCTTGTCAAGAGTGAGGGGCAGCAGAACTTCCACGTTTACTTAAATGCGACAACAGGGCACGACCAATGGAACTACCACGAAAGGACGTTCAAGGTGCAGCCAGGGGGAGAGAAGCTGAAGGTGTCATTAATAACAGGAAATAAAAAGGATCTTCGTTTCTATGTAGATGAGATCAGTGTTACGAAGCGAGTAGGCAATGGTGATTTTGAACAGCCTGTACAAGACGGTATTATTCCGGGCTGGAGCAAGACGAAGCCGGACGATGCTTCGTCATTCTACGTGACTGGCGATCGTTACAGCCAAGGAAGCAAAAGCCTTCATTTGACGAATACACCTGAAAAATTTTTAAATGTCATCAGCGACTTCATTCCAGTCGAGGCAGGGGCTACCTATACGGCGAAGTCTCGTACCTGGATTGAAAACGGTTCTGCGGATATGTATGTCAGATTTTTTGATGCGGATCACGTCTATATGGGCAAACAGGCGTGGAGCATCAAATCGGGTCCTACGGACGTTTGGTTCGATCAGTATGTAACCGCCCAAGCACCGGAAGGTGCTCAATATGCAGCAATTCTGTTTGCCGGCAGCAATAAGAAGACGTATTCCTATTATATAGATGATGTCCAGCTGCTGCGCGGAGAACATGAAATTATAGAAGAGCCTATTCCGGAAAATGCAATCAGCATAATTGGAGACGATCTTGGACCGCAAATCCGAAAAGCAACACTAATGCGCGGGGCAATCGGGAAGGATGGCGAAGGGCGCGACGTTATTTACACCGTAGTGGCCGGAGCCCCGTCCATATTTACGGTTATAGATTTGGAGACCGAGAAGGTTGTGAACAGCATTCCGATGCCGGATACGTCAGGGGCATGGTCGGTCACGATGTCTAGTGACGGGGCGGTATATTTAGGGGCATACAATTTAGGTTTGCTGTATCGATACGAGCCCGCTGCTAATAAATTGACGAATCTCGGACATCCATTCGCTACCAAGGATTCTGTCCTATATCCGATGGCTGCAGGGAAGGACGGCATCATGTACGGCAGCACGTATCCGACAGCTCATTTGTACGCATATAATCCTGCATTGAACGAATTTGAGGATTATGGAACGATGTCGAAATTGACCTCAGGTGAGCGTTGGACGCGCGTTGTTGCCTACGACGAGGAGCATCATAAAATCTATGCAGGTGTAGGCAATGTACCACGCCTTTTAGAATATGATCTTTCGACTGGAGCAAAGAGGGATCTGCTGCCTGAAGGCTTTGAAAATATTGTATCCGTATACGACCTGAACATTGCAGGAGGCAAGCTATTTGCCCGTAAAGAAGCGAACAATGCGAACGAAACATTCGTTATCGATATCACAAGCGGCGAATTGATTGAGACGAGGAATGGGGACACGGGAGTAGTTGCAGCAACGTTCACCAATTTGTCGAGGGGCGTATCTCCGGTATCGCCAATAGCTAGCAAAATATATTTTGCTGGAGCTGGAGGAGAATTGTTCGAATACGATTTGGATTCAAATGTGTACAAGTCGCTTGGAGCTTCTATTGAAGGCGCTGCCATTGCTTATGAATTTGTTCAGTTGAATGAAGAAGGCTTCCCAGGGTATAGCTTGGTTGGATTGTCCGGTAATTCAGGTAAGCTGTATAAATATAATCTTGAAACAGGTAAGGTAAAGCTGACCGATGTACAAGTGCCAGCGGAGCCTGTAAACATTCATGAAATTACGAAAGGGCCTGATGGTAAAATTTATACGGCAGGATACTTACAAGGAAATTTGGGTGTCTATACACCGTCGTCAGGAGAAAGTATGTACTTGGATGGTATTGGCCAAGGTGAAGGGTTGACATCCATTCATAACAAGCTGTACCTCGGAATCTATCCTAACGCCAGCATTTACGAATATGATCCGGATAAGCCGTGGAATCGCTCGAATGCTGATCATCTTAATCCAAATCGTTTGTTCACCTTGGGGGATTTGAATCAGGACAGGCCTTTTGCCATTGAAGGCGCAGAAGATTTGAATAAGTTGTTTGTCGGAACGGTTCCAAAAAACGGTATGCTGGGGGGGATGCTGGCTGTCTATGATCTGGCAAACGGCGGAGAGCCCGATCTTTATTCCGATAATGAAGTTGTTCCAGATCAGAGCATATTGTCATTTGCCTACAAAGATGGTCTTCTTTATGGAGGGACTTCGATTTATGGCGGACAAGGCGGAGTACCGACAGCAAGCGAGGCTGTACTGTTTGTTTGGGACATATCGGCGAAGAAGAAAGTGTTTGAACTCGTACCTGTACCAGGTAAAAAGGCGATAACAGCGCTGCATATTGGCCCTGACGGAAATGTGTGGGGGCTTGCTAACGGGGCATTGTTTATTTTTGATATCGATACAAAGCAAGTCATTTACAGCAATAACGCCTTTCCGAACGCAGCTGGAAGATGGATTGACGGCTCTATGGAAACAGGGAGCGACGGTAACGTCTATGCCACAGTTGGAGGTCATTTCTTCAAAGTAGATGCACAGACAAAAGAAGTGACTGTTTTAGCGACCGGTGCTCGTAAACTGGCGCAGGACGATTTCGGTAACTTTTATATGTTCACCGAGCCAGAGAGTCCGAATCTGTATAGGTATACGATTCCAGAGCTGCTGCTAAAGCTGACGGGTGTACAAGTTTCGGCAGAAGCCGCCCAGATCGAAGCGGGCAAAGAAATAAAGCTTTCTTTAACAGGCATACTTGAAAAAGGCCGGACAACACGAGAGCTTACTGGTGCTAAAAAAGTTTATACGAGCAGTAATCCGTCCGTTGCAGCGGTCGACAGTGCAGGGAATGTGCAGGCTAAACGCGCTGGCACTGTGCAAATTACAGTCCAAGTAACGCTTGATGGCGTCTCGGTTGAATCAGAGCCATTTGTGATGACTGTTACCGAAAGCAATGGCCAGCCAAGCACACCGGAATATCCGTATATTCCTAACGTTCCAGAGCAGCCTGAACAACCAGAACAGTCTGAAGAACCTGAACAACCTGAACAACCCGAACAGCCAGAGCCTCCGCAGGAGCCAACGCTCTCGTTTACAGATATTTCGGGTCATTGGTCGAATGAACTTGTCCGGCAAGCGATTAAACGGGGGATTGTAAATGGATACGCAGATGGAACGTTCCGTCCAGATCGCGAAGTAACACGAATGGAATTTGCCGCGATGCTTGCCCGTGCCTTGCAGTTAGAAGGCGATGAGGACAACCTTTTATTTGCCGATACTAATGCAATTCCGGCGTGGTCTAAGCCTTATGTAGCAAGTCTTGTGAAAAGATGGATCATAGGCGGATTTCATGACAACACATTCCGTCCGGCAAAACAAATGACGAGATCGGAAGCTATCGTTATGGTTGTGCGAGGTTTACAGCTGCCGATTGATCCGCATGGAACGCTTGAATTTGCAGATGCGAATGATGTTCCGAAGTGGGCATTTGGGGAGTTCATAGCTGCTGTGAAAGAAGGGCTTATTGAAGGCCGCGGAGGACAGAAAGGCATTTTGCTGGCTCCGAATGAGTCAATCACCAGAGCGGAAGCGGTTGCGCTTATCATTAGAATGTTGAAGTAATTAACTATATTTCATGCACAGATCCACCTGCTTTGAGCGGGTGGATCTTTTGGTATTTACAGATAGCGTGATTTCTACCTAAGCTTATATTAAATAAGAAGCGGGACAGGCTTTGCGTTGCAATCTTAAAAACAAAGATCCGCGTATTATATTTATATGGTAAGCTTTTTAAAATTACATAGGGAGAACTAAAATGAAAAATATTTTAATGCTCGGTGAGCTACTTTTTTGGCCGTAAATGAGTGGAGTTATTTATTGTAGACAGGTATAACGTTACTAACCTTTTTCTGCGATTTATTGGTCAATAACGGAACGTGTGTCACTTTGCCGCCTCAAAACGGCGATTTTGGGCGAAATAACGGAACGACTGACCAGCTAGGAGAGGCGGTGAATAAGAGACTGAGGATGAAGCGATACACTTTAAAAAATTCAAAAATAAGGCTTACATCCATACTTATTCTTGCCCAACAGCTCGAGTTGAAGGTGATGTGGATTGAGGAAAGTAATAGTGTCGTATTAAGCAGATAGGCAAGTTAAAAGACAACCAGCCTCGACAAGAGTGAAGCTGGTTGCTTTTTCATTGATCAACGGCTTTTTTACGAAACCATTGATGCAGCAAGTTGTTTTTTTTCAACAGCTCAATATCTTCTTGTTTCCCATCTACCACAATTGACGGAACAGATTGTATGCCATAGTTGGCAGCCTTTTCTTTGGCATCAGCGGTCACATTCAGCTTGTTTAAGTCATAAACAATAACCTCACATCGCTTACATACAATTCCTTGCACTCGGCTAACGACGTCATCGCATAAATATGAACTGGCAGTGAAAATTTCTACTTTTTTAGCTATTTTTACCCTCTCCTTCAGATAATATTTTCATCAATGGACATAATGGTTTAGGAGGCGGCAGCGCTGAGTCTGAATCATTCACAGCTTTCTCAAGTAGGAATTTGAGATTGTTCAGTTGATTTATTTTTTCTTCAATTTCTTTTATTTTGCTCTTGGCGAATCGATACATATCCGTTGTTGGAAAGTAATGCTCTGTCTTATAAATCACTAGAATGGTTTTAATTTCTTCAAGTGTAAATCCTAAGTCCTGTGCAAGCTTAATTAATTTAATGTCTGCTGCGGTTTCGAGAGAGAACATGCGGTATCCGGCTTCCGTTCGGGGCGGAGTCGCTATTAATCCTCTTTTTTCATAATATCTAACGGTTGCAACGTTAACGTTACATAGTTTTGCTAATTCGCTAATGGTCAGATTGATCATCTCCCGCCCTCCTTTTCTCATTATGAACCCTGAACCAAGGTGCAGGGTCAATAGTTAATTCGTCTTGTAAGTTGAAAATTTTACTGTTGAAGCGCTGAAATTGATCCTGTAGAATTACAGGATGAGCTAAACTAGACTGGTATCATTGCCGGAATATGGCCTTATTTTTATTTTATCAAAGGGGCGAACAAATCACATGAAATTACTTGAAGAGAGAATACGCCAAGAAGGGCTGATTTTATCCGATAAGGTGCTCAAGGTGGATGCGTTTCTTAATCACCAGGTCGATACGGAGCTAGCGGTTGAAATCGGGCAGCAATTCGGACGTATTTTTGGCAATGAAACGATTACGAAGGTTGTTACAATTGAGGCGAGCGGCATTCAATTTGCAATGGCAACAGCCATTGCGCTTAAAGTACCCTTTATTTATGCAAAAAAGAAGAAGGCAGTTACGCTGAGTGAGAAGGTTTATACAGCGCCTGTTCATTCTTTTACGCGAAATGAAGATTATCAAATTAGTGTGTCTCAAAATTATTTGAGCCCAGAGGATAAAGTATTAATTATCGATGACTTTTTAGCTACTGGGGCAGCGCTTATCGGACTGGCTGATATTGTCGAGGAATCGGGTGCTGAGCTTGTCGGGATAGGCTGTGTAATCGAAAAAAGCTTTCAGGAAGGCCGCGGCTTGATAGAAAAAAGGGGCATACGGGTACATTCTTTAGCGAGAATTGTTTCCATGGCACCAGGCCATATAGAATTTTTGGAAGCGGACTATGAGGACGTTAGTCAGTAAGCTAGGGAGTAATTGGACCGAAAATAAGTTTCAATAAGTTTTATTGAGCCGTGTGAATATCACCTGGTATTCGCTCTTTTTTCTCTTAAACAGATATAGTCAGGCTGTTGAAAAAACCATCTATCGCGAAATGTGTTAACTAGAGGTAGTTTTGAGGTAGCGCGGACCGATTCTGTATGAAATTTCATATACATTTGTGATTTTTGGGGCGTTTCGGGGTAATGTGTATGAAATTTCATATACAATTGTGATTTTTGGAGCATTTCTGGTTAATGTGTATGAAATTTCATATACAATTGTGATTTTTGGAGCAATTCGGGTTATTGTGTATGAAATTTCATATACAATTGCGATTTTTGGGGCGTTTCAGCGTAATGTGTATGAAATTTCATATACAATTGTGATTTTTGGAGCGTTTCGGGTTAATGTGTATGAAATTTCATATACAATTGTGATTTTTGGGGCGTTTCGGGTTAATGTGTATGAAATTTCATATACAATTGTGTTTTTCGAGGCTTTTCAGCGTAATGTGTATGAAATTTCATATACAATCGTGATTTTTGG
>NZ_JBOZWO010000041.1:0-54945 GCF_050864975.1 Paenibacillus sp. GXUN7292
GTGTGTCCGGCTGATTCCGCTTACTTGTTCAACAACTTCTACCGGACCGAGAGCGTAAGCCAGATGCGTGAACATGGTGTTAGAGTCGGCTGAACAATTGGCTTGGATGGGTTTATCCCTTCTAGAGTCTAAAGAGGAATAAGAACCCACCTTTGGCGTCAACCTTGGGGTGGGTTCTTACTTTTTCTTGTTGTTATCGCTGACGTATGTTAAAAGTACAAGGATAAACATTCCAAATAGGAACATAATCGTTATTGCATCTTCCGAAGGAAACTTACTTCGTAAGCTTATGCTCAAAGGGATACTATGCCCACCCAAGATTCAAATTATCTTTTACTATTCTACCATGATATACCAAAAAAAGAAGATCGATTGTTCCTGTTACTTACGTCCTTCTTATGTTTTTAAATCTTGTTAATTTCACCTAACGTTCAGATATTCACGACGTTCATTCCCCTTAGATAGCTCTTCGAATGGTTCGATGCGTGAATATGGTGTTATCAGAGGGACCATTCTTCCATGAGTTTCTATAGTAAAGCTTCAAATGAAAGTATTTGTTCAGAACTTTGATCTACAGCATACCAAGTTGAAGCATCATATTTGTTTGAAATAGAATTCCACGCTATATATACATGAAATTGGCATAATTCATTAACTCTAATACTCGGAAGTTCTATTGTTAACCCTTCTTCATTACTCATTACTAAATCATACGAATCTCTTAATCTTATAGGCATTAACTTATTACCATTCATTCTTTGAACCATGTATTCCGAGTCCTCGGCTCCTATAGATAGACGCCGACAATCTTTATCCCAAGTCGATGCTTCCAGGTATTGTCCTGTATCACTTCCCCCATCTTCCCAACATCTTTGTGACCAATACGTTAAAAATCTCAGGGAAATGTTATCTGTTTCACATAATATTCTTATTAGAATACCTACAGCACTATCCATTTTCATCGTTTCCGGAATATAAATTGGTGGATTAGAAATTACAGTTTCAACAATAATGTTTCTAGCTTCCCATCCATATATCCGTCCTCCGGATGGAAGTACTTTATTAAAATTCGGTTTCTCTAACAAGATATCAAGATCACCATAATAAAGCGATAGATTAACTGTACCCAACGGAGTAATAATTGATGGTTCAGTATTGCACTCATTAAATTCTATTGTTGTGCTAGGTTTAAATAATTTCATATTTTTCACCCCTTATGGTCTTTCTGATAACGTCGTCACATTCGCGAACCCCACCGACTTAGATAGCTCTTATCTTAGTCGGTGAGGGTATCTGCTGATTCCTCCTCCTCGAAATTCCTCGGCAGACCGAGAGCGCCAGCTCGATGTGTGGATGGTGTTATGTGATTTTACTGACTTCCTACGAACGACTTACAAAAATATTTATCTGCGGTCATGGCAATTTAATAGGTGATCCTGAAATATATTGAGTAATTACCCATTCTTTATTTATTTTCTCAAGTATAATCCTATCCGTCTCTGTCGTAGTACTATCATGTCCATATTCTACTTCAACGAAAACATATCGCTTATTTTTACCAAGCCAGAGTATTGGCTTATATTGAATTCCTTTAATATCACCATACCAATGTCGATAATTTATAAGAAATGTTGCAATAGAACCTTGTTTTTCGGTAAAATCCAAGTCATTTCTGTATTTTATATCAAAATATTTATAAAGATCCGCATACTCTTCATCAATGAAATCCTCGTAGAATCCATTTAATGTAGTTTTCACATTCTTCTTTTCCTGTAGGCAAAGAAGAAAATATATAAAAGATAAAAGGATAAGTATTATAAATAATGTTATGATAATTTTTTTCTTCATCTATTGCTCCTTAGTTCTAGATTTTTATTTTTTTCAGTAATTTCCCATAACGTTATTGTATTCACGACGTCCTACTATCTTAAGCCTGAAGGGCGGCTTCGATGCGGTTAGGTGGTGGGATGTGTCCCGTTGATTCTGCTTCCCCGGTATACTGAAATGCCTCACTGAACTCACTTCGGACTGCTGCCGGACCGAGGACCGAATGGCCCGAAGCGAATATTGTGTTAGCAGACTTCCTGAAATACTCTCGAATGCTTCATTAAATTTGTTCTTAAATCCGTTCTTTCATCTGTTCTTAAATTGCCAAATATACAACACTTAAATAAATTCATTAATCCGTATAGATTTGTTCTATGTCCATTAACATCAATGATTGTATCTCTTGGAACTTTTAGTTTTTTCAAAGTATTTATTACAAGGTCTTTAACCTCAATTTCATTAGTATCGTAAACTTCAATATCAAGATTTCCCGTACCTCTCTCACCTTTCCCTTGAAGTACCTCTTCAATCGCATCTTCAATAACATCTTTCGGTACTTCGACTTTTGAATGAAAGTAGATAAAGATAAAAGATATCCATTTACTAATCCCCTTACTGGAATCGATTGTACTTGTTCCTTCTTGAACTTGTTTTCCTAAACTCAATCACTTAGGAATTTCTGCTAACGTTCATATATTCACGACATCCATTCCCCTTAGATAGCTCTTATATTAGGGGAATGGATGTGTCCGCAGCCTTTACTTCTTGAATCAGCTTCTGTAGACCGAGATCCGAATGGATCGATGTGTGAATATGGTGTTAGACGAAGTTCATTTGAATTACTCACACTTTTTATATATGTTTTCCTATATTTATTCTTTCCTCTGCAATTGATCTTATTTCTTCATCCTCATCATTGATTAATACTTCAAGAACTTTTAATGTTACTTTTTTATTTCTAACAACAGAGCTTCTAACAAAATGAATACAATGCTAGTTTCATTTGAAGCTCATCCGTTATCTTGTTTTTTGATGCTATCATACGTCCATTCCCCTTAGATAGCTCTTATCTTAGGGGAATGGATGTGTCCACAGCCTATACTTCTTGCAATCCCTTCTGCGGACCGAGATCCGAAAGGATCGATTCGTGAATATTTTGTTATGTGAAGTACCTGACATCTTGGAATATCAATCAAAAATCTTAATTAATTCATTTACGAGTTCATTTAAATAGGTTTGATCTGATTCAATGTTGAAAGTTAATTCGTTGTCTTTATCGTGTCTCTCTCTAAATGTTCCCTTTACTTCTATATACCCTCTGGTTTTATACTCAATAATTAATTCTAATGTCCCTTCATAATTAATTAATTTCGCTACTCCCTTACATCTTTTATGTGCCTCTATTAATCCTATATAGAATAATCTAATATCTTCAATTGATATCCAAAGAACACCTGAAACTGAATAATTACCACTTTTGATCTCTATTCCTGCAGTGTCAATTGTCTCATAGTAGAGCTTCTCTTCAGAATTTCTTATTTCAGAGTAAAGTGTTAATGTTATCAAACCTTCATCACACTTAATGATTTGAATGGTTTTCATTTCACTAATCCTCGTTATTATTTAATTATTTTGGATTTCAGGTATTTCACATAATGTTATTATATTCACTACGTCTATCCCCCTTAGATAGCTCTTATCTTAGGGGGATGGATGTGTCCGGTAACTCCTGCTTCCCCGAAATCCATCTGCCGAACCGAGGGCCGAATGGCTCGATGCGTGAATATTGTGTTATATGGCGGAACTCTGAGTTACCTGCATTAATAATATTTTGTATTTATTACATCCTCAATTGATAATCCTTCAGGAGATTCATCTGTAAATTCATTACTAGGATCATAGTTCTCATTTTTCCATCTATTAAGCATTTCATTCTCAACAATAGTAATTGGTAGCAATCTTAGAAAGTCAGAATTCATTTCCTTAATTATTTGTTTTCCTTCGATAATCGTTTCAACTTTAGGAATAATTATTGATATTGGCTCTAAACTCCACAAATTATGATGATGTTCATACTTTTCATATAATCTTATAAATACTGAATAATTTTCATCAATATCCTCAATAATTTCATCAACCAGCCTATAATACATAGTATCAGTTATTTCAAAATCAAAATCAGGAAATTCCCTCTCTATTCCCTCTTGTTTCATGTTTAATATCTTATAAGAGTCTTGGTTACGTTCATGCCCCCAGACTTTGTCTGATTTCATAATTGTTTTGTTAATTTCAATATTTACAATAAATAAAATCAGAACAATAAAAATTGCAATCACAATAGAAGTTTTTAATGTATTCACTTACTAATCACATCTTTCTTCGTTCTGTCATCTAACGTTCGTTCAGATATTCACGACGTCTTTTCCCCTTAGATAGCTCTTATCCTAGGGAAACAGATGTGTCCGCGTATTTACTCTACGGACCGAGATCCGAAAGGATCGACGCGTAAATATGATGTTTGTTATATGAAGTCTGTGGCATCTTAGAGCTACTCGATCTGAACTATTTTTTATTAGTATATTCAATTACATCTTCAATTTTGTTTGTACTTAGTATTACTTTCTGTGACTTCATTCTCAATGTACAGTACGTTCAGTTAGGTGTTTTGTTTTATTTTGCCCAGGGAAAAGCCATTTTGATGGATTCTCTTGGACGCGATACTGCCTGACCATTGCAAATGCTGCTTCTGAAAGTAAGGCAAAGCGAGCTTTTCTGCCTTTTCCTTGTCTTATTCGGATCGTTTTAGCTTCTTGATCAAAATCCTGCAACTGGAGGCGTACCACTTCGCTTACTCGCAAACCTGATGAATAGGTAAGGTATAGTAATGTTTTGTGCTTTATGTTTTGTAGGGATTCTAAGATGTTTTTTACTTCATGAAGGGTTAATACGTTGGGCAGTTTTTTTTCTTTTTTGGGACGAATGTATGAAGGAGCAGTTTGTTAGTTCAGTACTTTCTCGTAATAAAATTTGATTGCACTAATGGCTTGATTGACGTAGGAATGAGACAGCTTTTTATTAAGTAAAGTTAAAGTATAAGATTGAATAGCTAGGTTTTGACTGTTTTTCTCATTCTTGCGATTTGACTTATGTCCAAGCTTGTTCTCACCCTTATAGCTATCTTCAAACGAGTTCGTACTTTCGGATTCATTGATATATCCATTCTGTTTTTAATTAAATTCAAGCTCATTTATAAACATAATATAACGTTCAACATGGCTGCTATAGGTCTTTATTGTCTTTATGCTGTACCCGCGAATTTGCAGTGCTTCCTTTAATTTTTGTTTGGATTCTCGATTCCATTGCGGTACTCCTGTTGTTTTCAAATCTTTCAGCTGAGGACACTCAGCTTTAAGCTCAGAGTCAACATGAAGCTCGAAATTTTGCAATGCTTCTATTAATTGAGAGATAGCTATATATTTATAGGGTATTGTCCATAATTTTTCTGCAGGGTGCCATCGTCTGCCTTGAATCAATTTAATCGCTGTGACAATTTCTCCACTATATTCAAATTGAATTGCAAGTAATGAGTCTGTTAACTTTGACAAATAAACTCCCATACATATCCTCCTCATTATACCTTTATTTTTAATATTTGGTAACAAAAAGAGGTCTGCAGTTCAGTCTTGTTGGACCTTTGCAAACCTCCGATTCTTTCGGCGCACTTAAGAATATATTTTTCTATTATCTGACTAGATTATTAATGCTAGACTCTTATTTCACTATCACATCTAAAGCAATTTTAGACCAATTTTCTAAATGGTCGTAATCCAATTTCAACTCTTCAGCTGAAGAAAGCTTTCCGGCTAATTGATCAACTTCTTTTACACGAATTTCAGTGCCTTCTGGGTATTCCAACTGAATCAAAATACCAATATGTACTTTCCCCACTTCATTAGAATCATCATTTATAAAGCCAAGTGTGGTTAGTTTAGGTTCGACATTAGACTTAATTTCCAGCTCTTCATTTAGCTCTCTTTGAAGATTTTCTAGAAGAAGCTCGTCCCAGCCTTTGCCCTCTATTGTATTCATATGTCCGCCTAAGCCAATGGAGATCATATTATGGAGTCTTTCCTCTCCGCCTTTGTTAAGCCTTTTATACGTAAATAGATCAGCCCCGACTTTCACGATTACATAGGGAATCGGTTGTTTATAGAGCGGATTTGTTTCAGCATCTCCTCTTCTCATTTCTTCAAAATGCCTAGACAAATTCTTATTCATACACTCAACATTCTTTTTATCAGCTGTAAACCCTTGAAATTCATTAATTTCTTGAAAAAGCTTTTCTCTTTCTATAACAACGATAATTTCATCATTTTTACTCATTAACAATCTTCCTTTCAAAGTTAAAAATACTGTCTGTTATGATGGACCTTTCTCTATAATAACAGAATATGAGCATTAACTATATCGCTTATCATTTCCTCTTTAGGAACGCTAAAAAGCCGAGTGCATTTAGCACTCGGCTCATCAAATGAGCTTTGATTTCAAAAGCCCATGTCCAGTTATGAACTAATAATTGAAACTGCCTCTTGCTTTAACTTAGGGCAAGTAGAGCAATAATCCTCTTCAACGCAGGTCTGATAATAAAGACAGCATGTTTTCCGTATACGAATCGGCTCGTCGGATTTCGCTGTTAGCATTTTAGGTTGATCGAACTTAGCTAGCGGGTTTAGGGTTTCACCGAACAGATGCGCAGGTGCAGCTTTGAGCAAGTATCGGAAGTCATCTTCGATCCTCATTTTCTGTTCGGCCGTAGCACCCTCGCTCATTCTTTTCTCGTACAGCCAGTATACGTAAATGGAAGTGTTTTCCCATAACACAGACTTCGAAATAGGAGCTGTTTTAGACATCGAACGCCATACTACCGCGATATTTTCTGCAAAAATATGACGGATCACTTGATCCCGCCATTCTTCCCGTTTGCCATCAACAGGCTGGGATACATCCCAGTTGGCCAAACGCAGATTTGGGAGCCATAATTGTTCATCTTTGCTATAATCGATATAGCAATTTTCAATGGAATAATCAAATGCTTTATCGAACATGGTCATCGCATACAGGCTTGAAGCGATCATCAAATAACTGTATCTTTTAGAAAAGAGTGAGGCAGCCACTACTCGGGTAGAGGCGTTCAACAGCGTCGATACCTCATTCAAATAATCTAATAAAATGTACGGTTCCAATAAATCAATCGCATGTATGGTAAAGGAATGGTCAGCCGATTGTTCAAGCGCTAATCGATAATCCTTCGTTAATACATGTAACTCTTCCGATTTAAACAAATTTGCCACCACGCTTTACTCCTTTTACCTATATATATGTGATTGATAATTTTTATTAACTTTCCTTTTACTCGAAAATTTCGTGCGTATTTATCAAAAATGATAATCATTATTAATTAGAATTTTATCGCATATTGCTGCGGCTGTCCATTCCGTTACATTCGAGAGGTATTTTTAATAAAGGAGGCAGATTTTTTTGGGAAAGAAACTATCTAAAACATTAAAAAGACCGGTTATGATTATAGGAATAATTATCGGAGTATCAATCATAGCCTCAAGTTGAAAGAAGACATCTGCTCCTTTTTTGGATAGATGCCTTCTTTTTGTTTTTAACTGCGAAAGATTGAGAACTGCCACATTGTCGCTTTAACTTCGCCTTTGGGCATCCATACAATGCGATATAATTGCTGACCCCAAATATGCCTAAGCTTTTCATCGACAAGTTCAATCGGTTCAATCTTACATTCCAGGGACGGTCCGCTAATCTGAACTCGAGCAACCTCCCGTTCTTCGAAGAACAATCGAACTTCATTATTAGTTACAACCTTTGGTAAACAGGGAGTCATCCAATGCATGGCGATGTTAGCCGTTTCTTCACGCAGGATGACGTTTTCTTCTAGAGTTACTTTCGGCGTTGTCGTACGGTCGAGTATTAAACTTCGCCTCCAACGTTCCACTCCTGCCTCCACCGGATACGCACCTGCCAACTCCACAGTGAAGCTGGCCTGATCCTGTTTTACTTCATAGTCACAGGAACGAGCTGCGTATTCTCGTCCGGCCTGTTGTTGAAATCCGTTGATCGCGGGCAGATTGTGATAGGAAGATTGCATGCACCATATCTCATAACGCTTGTCGGAGAAGGTCTGCGCGGTATATATCCCTACTCCCGGGTCTATTAAAAGCGGCTTGCCATCAAGATAAACAATGAACTGCCCCACATCATTATGATTGTGGTTCTCTGCGTTGTTTCCTCCCTTGGCGGACAAGTAGAAACCTTCGGCCGATCCCGATGTTTCTCTTGCTGTTGCAATCTGCAAATCCGGCATCCATGTATCTTGAAGGAATATCTCTCCTTCCTCATCAGCTGTCAGACGTTCGTAACAAGCGAGTTCCTGCAGCTCGCGATACAGGGAATTTGCCTGTAACAGTTCGCCTTGCTTGCGCCCCTCTCGATGAAGACGTCTTCCCAGCGAGGCTAATCCCGCATCTAAAATCCGCTCACCGTACCTGTATAGACAAACCGGTGTACCCAAATGACGTGCCGAGCCGTCCGCATAGTTCACAAAATAATCATCAGCTATATATGTCTTCAGCATAAAACGCCCAATCTCACCAATCAGCCGTTCATTGTATATACTAATTTTTCCACCACTGGCCGTATAGAGAAGTTCAAGGCAGTCAAACAGCGATCCTCCTGCACGATACCAATACGAGCTGCCTTCATCGCAGCCGCCGTCGGCAGGATAACTCGCAATGAACAAATCCAGCGTACGCATACTTTTGGATACAGCCTTCATGCGCTTGGATTCGTCCGCCTCCAGCAGCAGAATAACGCCTAGACAGTTAGAAGTGCACCAGGGAGCCCAATTATTGATTCCAAAAGGGTTAACTTCCAGCATCCACCAATAATCATTACGTTTCAGATAAGGATCTATGATTCGCCGCTTTAGCTCATGCTGAATGCGCTCTACCAGCAAAGGGCTTACTCCTGCGAGCGCTGGCTCGAGCAAATAAAGCGCCCATGCAAGCTCGGCTCCCGTTTCGCTGGCGAATAAATCAATTATGGGCTCGGAGACATCCGCAATTGGTTCATGCTTCTTACTCGCCATATAAAGATGGGCAGGCAATATCCATGTCGTCTCTTCGCAAATCGCCCAAAGACCATTGATAATATCGTCCAGAAATCTCCCTTTCCCTTCGATCCACTCCCCCATAATCAAAGCATGGAGGGCATGACGACGGATGAAATAAGGTTTTTCATAACGTGCTCTGTTGCCCGTTCTAACAAAATCCATGAACAATGTTGCGCTCAAGGACGGCCAGTCAAAATGCAAATATTTTTCTGCACGCTCCAGAATAAATGACTCTAGTTCATCAGAAACTCCCCGTTGCGCAGACCATTTTGAGTCGAACGGAAGGAAGTTTTCCAAAGGCACAAGCAGATTCTTTAATTGACTTGCATATCGCTCAGTCAGCATTATAAATCATTCCCCACAATCCCTTTTTCAGCAGTTTGTCAACATCAAACGGGCAGTTGCCACCCCTTCTCCCTCCACAACTACCTGAATAGGTCCAGGCTCATCGCTGGAACGGATCACAGCCAAACATCGGCCCTTATATGCATGGCAACGGTCGGATCTGTAGCTTGTATTGCTAGTCAGATCGGCGGATATCACCCCCAGCAAACTTCCACTGCCCTTGACCTTAACAGTCACCCTGTTTGAAGCATCGGGTACCACAACTCCACTTTCATCTACAACAGCAATTTCAATTGCGGTATCCTCCATCCTCGCTCCCTGAATAGCGTTGTCTTGACAATTCAATTGAATCCGCGAAGCACGTCTGGAGGTCACAAGCTCGCTTGTGCATACAGGCTTGCCCTTTATATATCCGATTGCCTGCAAGATGCCTGGCGCATATTCCAGATTCCACTCCATAGCAAAAGGATTGTCTGGCTCCGTTCTGCGCAAGCCTAGTGATATCCCATTTAAGACGAGCTCTACCTGCTCACAATTTGTAAAGCAGTAAACAGTTTTGTTGGCTCCTTTGTCTGGAAAATTCCAATGCAAGTCAGCCTTCAAATAACGGTAATGTCCGTAATCTTCCTCGTTTTCTGCTTTTACGGCCAACTGAAGGACGGAGGTATCAGACCAAATACTGGCTCTGTAGAAATATTCACCATTAGGTGTATCAATGCTGTCCACCATACCGTAAGCATAGCCGTGTCGCAATATCCGATCCGCGCTTTTATTGGAACTAGCCAATCGCGAAATATCGAAGGTATCTCCCAAGCAGGCGTCCTCTCCAAAACGATCTATACCCTCTCCTATATAATCGTACCCAACCCACAGAAACTGACCTATCGCGTAGTTCTGCTTCTGGATAGCCTGCCAGTGCTCCGGATCAAAGCTTGTCTCCGATCCTACAACTACCTGACTGGGACGTTGCCGATGTATGTTGGCATAATAGGACTTTCCTTCACGATTGGAAACATAATTGTACCCGGCCACATCCACCTGATCCATGATCCCTTCATAAATGGGAAGCATGTGGCTGCCCTCCGCACATACCGTAACAGGTCGGGTGTTATCCTCTTCCTTGCAAATCTTCACCAGTCTTTTTAGAATATCAATGCCATCTTTAAAATATAATTCCGGTATTTCATTTCCTACACTCCACATGATGACGCTTGGGTGATTACGTCCGCGACTGATCATCGCACGCAGATCGGTATCGTGCCACTGTTGAAAATCCAGGTAATACCCATATCTGTTTTTACCATAGGGCTGGTCGCTGTATCCCCTTGTCCACCCGGACTGCCATTCGTCAAATGCCTCATCCATAACCAGGAGACCTAAAAAGTCGCAGACATGATAGAACTCGGACGGGAACGGATGATGTGCCGTACGAATCGCATTGACTCCGGCTTTCTTCAGCAGACCAAGCCTCCTTACCCAGGTTTTATAAGGCACCGCTCCTCCGTAAATTCCCGCATCCTGGTGGAGACAGACACCCTTTAGCTTCATCGTTTGCCCATTAATAGAGAAGCCTTCATTCTGGTGAAACGAAAGCGTCCTTATCCCTAAAGGTGTCATGCAATCATCCACCAGTTCTCCATTCGCCAGCAGTCTGGAACGAATACGATACATTTCCGGATGTGTCGGACTCCATAAAGAGGGCTTGTCTACCCGCAGCTCCTGTGTGAACTCATGCCTGCTGAACTCAGGAAACACCTTCGATTCCTGCGCCTCTGCCACGATGCGCCCTTTGCTGTCGATAATGGAGGTGATTAATACCGCATTTTTCTGTACCTCGTGATTATCTTTTATTCCTGTGCCTTGCCAGTTAAAGGCGTTCCATATTGTATCCTTATAGCGCTCAACGCGGACATTGGTGCGAATTGTAAGTTCAGCACGGTCTTCATCGGCGGCTGCGATGTCCGTCCTGATTCCCCATTGCTCGATATGCAGGGCATTCATGGAGATAAGAAAAACTTGGCGGTATAAGCCCGCCCCCGTATAAAATCTGGAATACGGCTGCAGGGAACTGTCCGCCCTAACAGCAATAATATTGACCGCCCCTTCTTCATGATGAATAAAAGGGGTGATGTCATACCAGAAAGGGGTAAATCCGTAAGGGTGCTGTCCCAGAAATTGTCCATTCAGCCATACCTGACTCTTCATGGCAACGCCGTCAAACAGTATATAATACTTCTCCTGTCTGTGACCGGTGGGCAATATCAAATGCTTCCGGTACCAGAGCACACCGCTTTGCACAAATCCGTTGGCCTCATGTTCTTCAGAAAATTGTCCCTCAACAGAATAATCATGTGGAATATTCAGCGTACGCCAGGAGGAATCATCAAAGTCTTCCCGAAATGCATGGGGAACATCGTGCGGACAAAATTTCCAATCCTTACATAAGGATCGCACTTCTCTGGCCTCCAAATCAGAGGTCATCCGATCCATGTATGATGCGATGGTAGAGTTAAGATTCGTGCTCATGACAAACCTCCGTAAACAAATTGTCAAAAATCCCAAGGCAGAAGGATGTTGCTGGGCTGCAGACGCAAAATAGACTCGTACAAAAAGTAATCTCCATAGATTAGACTTTGATTGGAATAGATGTACTTCCGATCTTTTTCTTCCTGGCTGCCCTCCTTGTACGCAGGCCCCACGCTTCCATGCAAAAGAAAAGCATGAACGTAAGGAGAGGTTGGGGGGCGATGGGCTTGAAGCAAGCGGGATATAATCCGCTCCGCCACCTCCTGCAATTCTCCGTCGACAGAATCGTGCAAGCCCAATTCTAGAATCCCGCAGCTTGCAATACTCATGGCGGAAGTATCCACAGGGAGCCATTGATTGCGTGGTGCGGCAAAATCCCAAGGAGCATCGCCTTCAGGTAGCGTAGACTGTATCCAATATTGCAGGCAGCGCTGTGAAGCCAGGAGGAAATCCTTGTTGCCCGTATACCGGTATGCTAGCGCGAATCCATATATGGCCCACGCTTGGCCCCTGGACCAAGCAGAAGTATGGGAATAGCCTTGCACAGTGCTCCCGCCAATCGGACTTCCAGTTTCGTGATTGAAATTATAGGTATGGTAAGTGCTGCCGTCTTCCCTCACGATGCAGCGTGCCAATTGGGTGGCATGAGCCTCCGCAGCATTCCGGTAGCAGGATTGGCCTGTTTCTTTGGCTGCCCAGAATAGGAGCGGCACATTCATCAGACTGTCAATGATGGCCTTCCCCTTTTTTTCCTGCCGGAATTGCGGTGTATCTGTTTCCCAGTCATTCCATGCACGGATATAGCTGCCGTTCTTCTGATAACGACCTAGCAGCACTTCCGCTGACCTCAGCCCTACCGTCCTTGAAGACCTCGAACCAGTCAATAAATAGTGGTAAACAGCAGTGAGATGAAATATGAAGCCTACATCATGATCCAGATCCATATATCCCCTGCTTTTATTAACCAATGAATCATTATTTACCCGCTCCTCCAGAAACGGCATATACCGCTCATACTCTCGCAACAGCAGATCATCCTGATTTCCCGAGTATGCCAGCAAAAGCAGCCCTGGCCAGAAACCGTCGGTCCACTGTCCTTTTCCCGACAAGGCGTGCTGCCCATCCGCCGAACCGACAGCAGTGGGAATGTCTCCATTGTAATGCAGACAGTTTCTATATAATTTCAGATTTAGATCCCGCATCGCATCATATCGTTCTATTTCATAATCGGTCACGTTTGTACTATCATTAATCATATTCTTTTTCATCCCTTAACCGCCCCCAGCGTAACCCCTTTGACAAAGTATTTTTGCAAGAATGGATACAGCGCTACAATCGGCAAAGCTGTCAATATGACCGTTGCCATCTGAATGGAAACCGCCGGAGGCAGGGGGCGGTCCGAGTCATTGAGATTAAACATGTCGAACTGCCCGACCGTTACCACTTGCCGGAGAAGAACTTGCAGTGGCCATAATGTTGGCTTATTAATGTAAATAACGGCGGAAAAGTACTGATTCCAGTTGCCGACGGCATAAAACAAGGTGAATGTGGCAAGAGAAGCCGTGGAAAGAGGCATCATAATCCGCCAGAAAACTCCCCAATCAGAGCATCCATCAATTTTTGCCGATTCAATAATCCCTTCATCAATACTTCGGAAAAATTCCCGAATGATAATAACATTGAAGGCCGAAACCGCACTGGGAATCATCATGGCCCACAAGGAGTTGATGAGACCGGTTGCTTTAACCACCAGATAAGTGGGTATAAGTCCGCCTCCGAACATCATGGTGAAAATGATCATCAGCATAATCCAACGTCTTCCTGAGAAGTTATGCCGAGACAAGGCGAAAGCTGTAAACGTTGTAAGCAGCATGTTAAGCGCAGTACCTAGCACAGTAACAATGACCGAATTGCGAAATAACTGAAAAAAGATGCCAGTGTCAAATATATATATATAAGAGGTAAAATCCCAAGTTCGTGGCCAAAGAATAAAATCGCCGGACATTTGATCCTTCACTGTCGCTGTAGACATAGCGAAAACATGAAAGAAAGGAAGAATGCAAAGCAAAGCGAAAATAGATAAAAACACCACATTTAAAATGTCAAACCATCGGGAAACCGCTTTCTCAGTCAAGGTATTAGCTCCTCTCCAAACCTCAGGACCTGTCAATACAGTCCCTGTCCGTTTATTTTCCGAACTATTTTGTTTGAGCCATAAATGAGCACAAAGCCAATCAATCCTTTGAGCAGCCCTACGGCAGTGGCAAAGCTATATTTGCCGCTTACCAGACCGGTCGAATACAGATAGGTTTCCAATACTTCTCCAACCCCGCTGACCCGTGCGTTCAGCATGAGGAATACTTGCTCGAAACCCACATCAAGGACATTACCCAAACGTAAAATGAATAGCACCAGAATGGTCCCGCGCAGACCCGGGAGAGAAACATGCCATATTTGTCGAAACCGTCCGGCACCGTCAATTTTGGACGCTTCATACAATTCTGGACTAATGCTCAGCAAGGCAGCCAGATAGATGATTGTTCCCCAACCCGATTCTTTCCAAATCAGTTGAAGCACAAGCATCAGACGAAAATGATCCGGATCGGATAATAAATTGAAATCATGAACACCTACTTGCCCGAGGAGTGTCGTAATTCCTCCGTTGCTGCTGAACATAAGGTAGAAAATGCCTGCAATAACCGGCCACGATAAAAAGTGGGGCAAATAAACTATCGTCTGGATCGGCCGCTTCAGCCAGCTTTTACTCAATTCATGAATCATGATGGCCAGCACAATGGGAAATGTAAAGGCTAACACAATTTGATAAAAACTGATAACAAGGGTATTCCAAAGCACACGCGGTATTTCATCGTTTTGGATGAGATTTAAAAAATGCTTCAGTCCTACCCATGGACTATCCGTAACGCCTCGAATCGGATTATAGTCTTGAAAAGCAATTACGATGCCAAACATGGGAATATATTTGTAAATAATGAAAAACAGGACACCCGGCAGAACCATTAGCCATAAATACCGTTCTTCCTTTAATGTCTTCCAGATTTTTCTTCGTCTGGTTGACGCAGGAGCAACCTTTAACGCCGGAAGCTTTTTTGTATTCATTGTCGTGTCTCCTCTTAAACGAAACGAGCCTATCAAGATCAGGTATGAAATGCTAGATAATAAGCTGTTTCTCCAAAATGGAACGGCCCGCGACCGCGGGCCGTTCCGTTCGTTTGCCCGTCTTATTTGTTTTGGCTTGCCTGATACGTTTCGTTCATTTCATCCAGAATTTTTTGGCCCCCCTTGGCCTTCCAATCTTCAAGCGCTTTGTCGTAGAATTCCAAAGGCTGCTCTCCGGTAATGACTTTTACGATATTTTCAAACAACATTTTGTTCAATTCCGTTCCTTTTTCCTTAAAGGTAGGAGATGGCACAAGCTTGAGCGCAGGATCCGAATAAGGCGTTCCTGTCAAGGCAGCCTTATAAGAGGCATTTTTTACATCTTTAATTTCCTGGCTGTCATTGGGATTATTCAAGTCGACAACATCCGTCGGTGGATTCGTAATGAGATATAAAGATGGTCTCTCTTTGTTGCCCAAGTCGGTATAAACGACTTTTCCATCTTGCATATTGTAATGCTCGCCTTCTATTCCATGTTTCAGCAATCGATACAGTTCAGAGTTTATATCCGATTCCATCTGATCATCCAGGAATTTAAGCATGCGCTTTACCTTTGCTTCGTCTTTGGCTTGAGTCGCCGGAATCGCAACAAAACCATTGAAGCCTGATCCCTTGGCATAACCCTGGAATCCATTTGGTCCCTTAAGCGCGGGAATCGGCTCCCATTGAAAATCGGGATTAATGGCCCTGGCTTTGTTCAATCTGTCTTCATTGTAAGCGTTCCAAGCGAAATCCCCGATTACCCCTGCACGGCCGCTCAGAAAATCATCTTCTGCCTGATTGCCTTTCATGATGACAAAATCCTTTGAAAGGATACCCTCGCTGTACAATTTGGCCAAGTATGCAAGACCATCACGGAAATTCGGATGCGCAAGGACAGGATATATTTTTCCATCCGTATGCTTGTTCCAATTTATATTCATGGGCGTGTTAAAAGAACCAAGAAGAGAAACCGCGCCAAGCGCACCGGATCCCGCATTGAAAGCCAGACCATAGGTATCTTTCTGGCCATTCTCATCTGGATCGCGCTCCACAAACTGCTTCATGACCGATTCCAATTCTTCGTAAGTCGTAGGCATGTCCAAGCCCAGGTTATCCAGCCAATCCTTGCGGATAGTTAATGTATGAGCTGCTTGGGAACGGAGCCTTGGGAGACCGTATATGTGACCGTTATACGTCATCAAGTCCATAATTTCTTTCGGCATCTTGGCCAGATTGGGTGTATCTTGTTCATTAATGTAGTTTTCGAGAGGCATAAACACACCATTCTCCACATAGTTGTACCAATTTTCATCCAGTGCGGGGTAAACTGTAAGATCCGGAAGATCGCCGGATGCTACCATAACCCCCAGCTTGTTATAATAATCGGCAGCTGCTACGGGAATAAAGCTGTAATCCATGTTGTATTTGTCCTCCAAAATTTTCATTCCCGAGCTCTTATCTGGAGGAGCAGCTGAATACAGTATGGTCATGGCTGATACATTAATCTTTTTTGTTGTATCGTCTTTTTCGTTGGCTTGATTTTGAGTCGGCGTGGATTCCGATCCAGGCTTATTGTTTTTGTTGTTATTGCTGTTGTTGCTGCATGCTGCTGTAAGCAACGTTGTGACCAGCACAAACGCTAGCGACAGCGTAATCATTTTCTTCATTTGCTCAACAGACCTCCCATAATAAAATATATTGTAACCGTTTATCTTTGGGTGACTTTCACCATCGGCCGAATGGTTGCTTTAACTTTACCTTACAGCTTAAATTGCAGGCAATGAAACTCTTTTGCCCCTTTGATTCCTTTGCGTTGCTGAATCCTCGCAATTAAGGTTCATTCGTTTGCAAAAGTTGTTCATAGATTTGCACCTAGATATTATTGAATGAAAGCGGACTCCAGCAGCAGTCTTCGGATAACTGCCGCAGCTTCCGCCCGGGTGATCGCCGAACTGGGAGCAAGTTCACCGTTGGCGCGGCCGCCAATAATACCGGATTTCACACAATCAACAGCCGCAGATCGGGCCCAGGAAGATAATGCTGCCGCATCCGAATAACGTTCAAGGCTTCCCTCCGCCTGATCGTCTATCTTATTCTTCAGTCCGGTCATCGCCATAGCTTTGGCCAAAATGACCATAGCTTGCTCGCGGGTAATGAAATCATGAGGACGGAAGCGTCCATCCTCATATCCGCTGACCAACCCATACGTATTAGCGGTAAGAATGTAGCTGCTGTACCAATCGGATGAATCCACATCCGAGAAGACCGAATTACCATGCACCGGCTTTAGACCTAATCCGCGAATAATAATGGCGGTAAACTCGGCCCGGGTAATCTGCTGATTCGGGCTGAACTTGCCCTCCCCTATTCCATTGACAATCATCCGCGAACCCATATCATTCACTTCGGTCCTGGACCAATGATTTGCAACATCGGCGAAATTCTGCGGATTCCAAATAACTGAATAAATGCTGTTGGTGAGACTGCTCATTTCCGCCCAATATATTTCACCCTTCCGTACAATTTTGGTCGGAATATGGCGGACGACACCGTCTGGTTCAAGCACGACACCAGTCGTGATCCTATCGGAATTGACATGATCGGGAATTGCGATAGACCTTTGCACATACTCATTGAATTTATCCACTTCAATGGACTTATCTCCATATGAAGCTGTTACTTTAAAGCTGATGGGCGGAGCAACAAGAGTGAACCTTCCACGATCGGCGGCTTTTTCGAACGACAAAAAGCTATCTTGTTGAAGCTGGGCAACTTCAATCCGTACCATAATATCTTCAAGAGCCGCAGAGCTGCCGAGCTGCATGGCCAGATCTTCAATGTTGAGCTGTCTGGCAGGAAGGGTGTACACGGCCTGCTTCGTCTTGACTTCCAGAATGGCTGATTTCTCCTCCAGTTGCTTCACCATTCGGCCATCTATTTGGCCAATGAACACATCGGCCTCTTCTTCCCCGGCAATGGTCACCACTGTACTGGGGCCTTCACTGGCCAACTTGTCAGCCAACTTTTTTGAGTTTACTTTTAAAGTTAATACGGTTTGACCGTTCAAGCTTGTGAGTGATGCGTCTCCTATAGAGTCAGGCTTGTCGTTGATCGGCACTTGAACGACCGGCAGATTCGGAAGCGGAGGCAGCTTAATCAGAGCCGATGGAGCACTTGCAACACCGTTCACGCTTTGAATCGCATAAAAGGAAGCATCGGCTGTCAGACCGGCGAATCGATGAGTTCTGTCCGGCTGTATCGTCGGGCTGTCGGAGATCATTTCGTCGTCCTCCCCATATAGACGGACCGTCGCTTGCGGATACACATTGCCTACATCCACATAGCCGATTCCTGCATGGACTGTCGGCTCCCGCAGGCTAACCAATACTGAATTGGAGTTCAAGCTCTCGTTTCCGTTTACCGTCTGGGTTACATAATAATGAAGATTATCGGGCAGCACATCGCTGAAGGTGTAAGTAGTCCCTGTCACATTCTCCGCCTGGGCTTTCAACGTATCGTCTGCAAGATACAGCTTGAGCGTTGCTCCCGGACTATAGCCGCTGACATCAACACTTTCTACACTGCCTTCAGCCGCAGGCGCAGCAGGGGTGACGGCAGCAGTCTCGCCATCGTCTACAAAAACCCAATCGATGGAGCCGCTCCACGTGCTTGCAAGAGAACCAATACGATAATTCCAGCGATAGGATGGCTGTATCATGAGACGCTCAATGGTTCCTGTCCATGCCGGAATGGTCGACATGTCCAAAACGTAATCAACCATTCCTCCACCAGGTACAAGCGGGATCGAGATTCCCCTCCCATCCACTTCATTAGCGGGAGGAAAGCCTTTTTCCGGGATGTCGAATGCCGGAGCTTCGCTGGTTGTAAATAATAGAAACGCCGTAAACCGGTTATCGGGGTTGGACATGCGGATATGCACGTAGCGCTGTGTTGCCGCATCGATGCCCAGACCGTCGGGGGAAAGAAGGGCCGGCTCGTAACGTCCGCTTCCAACGATCTTTCCGTCGGCTACCGTAACAGGTGTATAACCTTCGTCAACCGGGGTTGATTCGAATTGTGTGGCAGAATAGGTGCGGAAGCGCAAGCTCCGTTTTGAAGATCCCTCCGGTCCGCGCCAGACGCCCCGTCCGTCAATGCTATAGTAAACGTTCCCATCCGTGTAGCGGCCGGTATCGTCATAACCGACGCCGTAGTTGCCGCCGTTCGGGACGACATAAGGGCTGAAAATTTGCCAGTTGTACAGTTCATTGGGATCAAGTCCCGTAAGCCGTGGATATACGCTGATGAAATTCCCGTTGGTTGATACCTCGCTAGGCGGAACAGCGCCTGTGAACAAAGCATTGTCATTGGCGTCCGCGACCCGGATATAGAGACAGCCGGCTGGATTTCCGGTTTTGTACGCCCACACGTCCAATTGTGCCAACGTGCCCGTTGATACCTTAAAGGTTTGAGAACGGGCCTTGTTCCAGTTGATATCCGCTACTCTGCTAGTATTCCAATCCCCGTTGTTAATGTCGATTTCCGGATCGAGCGGGCGAATCCCGGGTGATGCGCAGCTGACGTCAGGGTTGATCTTCCACCCGCCATCGTTGTTGAAGTCCCAACGAGGCCCCGCTGGGCTCGCAAACTGTACCGAATCGATCTTCACTTCGCCTTCGCCCCCTGCGAGTTCAATACGAATCTGATCGATTCTTCCACTCCAACCGTCTGCTTCGGTAACCGGAATAAGCAAGTTCGTGAAGCCCTCGGCTAATCCCTTCTCTTCTCGTGGATTCACATGAAAGCGTACCGACCGGTTTTCCGAAAAATCTTCCCCATCTGTCCGGAACAGCAGCCGTCCAGAGCTTATGCCGCTGCGATTGGCTAGTCGAAGACGGATAGCACTGCTCGACGCAGCCTCAATACCCAAGGAAGGCGGGGAGGTCAATTGGGTTCCAGTAGAAGTTGTCCCGACGACTAACGAGCCCGCCCTCACATGAAAGTCTCTGTTCGAAGTCCAACCTTGGGCGTCTTTGTCGACAGAAAAGTTCCATTCCCCGAGACCGTCTAGCGACTCGGATTCACCTGTGAAGCTCACTGAAGGCGTCCAACTGACTGCTGGTTCTCCAGCCGGCACAACAAAACGAACGACATCTCCCGCCTGTACTGTGATGTCGTCAGCCAGCAGCACAACACCTTGCTCGTCCACGGCAGCAGATGCTATCTCGTTTCCATTTACGGTGATGCTTACATTCGCTGTTCCTGCTCGTGAGATCGGGAAACTGCGAATCGCAATATTGCCAAGGCGTGGAGCCGTCCATGCAAGCCCGGCGTCAGAGCTTGCTCCAGGAGCAAGCTCAAAACGGGAGATGTCCACATCGCCGTCTCGGTATGTCCCGGTTAAGGAGTCCAGAGGCAGATCTGCCCAGCCTGAGGCAGTCCATTGTTGGTAGGACCACGAACTATTCTCGTTTAGGTAATCCGCGGAGGATTGCGAAATCCAATCGCCGTTTTCAAGCTGGAGATTGTTCGTGACGGTGAGCCCCGAGGCGTTCCCTCTTAAGTGTGCAGTAAGGAAAGCGTAAGGTTCATAGGCAATGTTATCGGCGATGACTGCATCCGGCACAAAGCCGTTGCCAAGCGTAGAGATGGAGCCGCCACCAAGATACGGGATGTTATGAATGTAGCCGTTGCGAACGAAAACATTGGCCCGAATGGCGTTGCCGGTGGAATAGTCGTTAGAACCATGGATCGCCAAATATTCGATTCCGCCTCCGTAATTGTCAGCGAAATAATTGCCCGCGATCAGCACATTGTTAGTACCTGCCTCGTGGTCAATGGCTACCATATCCGGGTTTCTTGTATTAGGAGTGTTGGTGAAGATATTGTTGGCAATCACAACATCCTTGACCCCTCCCAGATAGAGGGCGGCGGTTCCCGAGTTGGTTCGACAGCCTGCTGAACCGTCAAAAATCGAGTTGCGAATCATAACGGAGGAAGCGGAGCCGATAGCAAGACTGTCGGGACATCCGGCATCAATCTGGGCGAATACTTGGGACGGATCAGGATTGTTGTTGTTGTCGTCATGTTGCCAAAGATTTTCAATAAGCACGTTGCGAAAGATCCGGTTGGCAGCGGTCTCAGGCGATGCCACAGGCGCAGGGTTGGTGACGGTGCCTTGACTAGCAAACACGATGCCGTGAGCGTTACGGGTGGTCTCGATATTGCGCAAGGTTATGCCATCCAACACGGTGTCCGTCCTCGATAACGACATTGTGTTGCGGACAAACATGCCGGTTACACGATTGTCGTGAAGGAAAAGGTCCTCAAACACAACATTACTGTTGCCAAGGGTGGAAAAATCCACACGCAGTCCATAGTGGAAGGCTCCTCTTCCCTCGGCGGTTGTGTCGCCGATGTCCAGATTCCGAACAATTACATGACTAGGATTGGTGATGGTCATGGCTGTATTGGTGCCATTGGCGACGAATTGTG
Organism: Paenibacillus sp. GXUN7292; assembly: GCF_050864975.1. NCBI lineage: Bacteria > Bacillati > Bacillota > Bacilli > Caryophanales > Paenibacillaceae > Paenibacillus > Paenibacillus sp. GXUN7292. Next base: position 21,551 of record NZ_JBOZWO010000041.1, read on the forward strand.
GACGCGGTCCTTCGCCGTAAGCTTCGATGACCACGGGCTCGGAAGCAGTACCCTGGGGATTGTCGATTCTGACTTGCTCCGCAAAGCGGGTTCCTCTGGCAATGAGAAGCCGATCGCCTGCCTCCAAGTTCACTGAAGCAAGTGGCGCAAAACTGCACCAGGGGGCTTCGGGATCTGTGCCGCTTCCGTTATCGGAACAAGCAGCTGGTAAGCTATTGTCAATGTAGTAGTTTTGCCCTGCAGCCTCTACCATCTGTGGAAGCGCTAACAAAACAATCGACAGCAAAATAAGGAATAGAACAGGCATTAACTTGCTTCTTATACTGGCCGGACTGGATAAAGATATAGGTTTCAGCATATTGGAACAGTTACCTCCTTCAAATGAATAGTTAAGCAAAAACACTTTTTTTTGCTTCATGCCTCAGTAGACTAGTTGAATCCGTCCGCTCTGGTCTGCCAGCCTTTCACCTCCTTACAGAACCAATTTAACTTTACCCAGACTTGTAAGTGACAGGCAATGAACCTGTTTTGTCGGCATATACAGGCTGATTCGGAGTGCATTTACAAAAAAGGTTCACTAACTGCAAAAGATGTTCATCTCTTAACAACTCCTATCCTTCCTTTCTATATTGACTTGTCCAACGAATAAAGATTATTCTGATTAATATTTGGATTAAGGAGGTGTCTGTGTGAAGCACAAGGTAATGCGCTTTTTTCGACTGTCGTCCACACCTACACTAAAAACCAAAATGCTGGCCTATCTACTCCTTATGTCGAGCATTCCGGTTGCTCTCATGGGCATCTACTCGGCATACAGTACTTCTACTATCATCCGCGAGCAGGCGGGCGAATCCAATGCTGTACTGCTAAGACAGACAGAAAAAGAACTGAATAATTATTTCAAAAAAATCGATGATCTTATGCTCCAATATACTCATGCATCCTCTAACTCAACCCTGCTGTTAAAACGATTTGTCGAGGATGATTTATCTGTAGATAATTGGAAAACAGTCCTGGATCTGAGCGAAATTCTCGTCAAGCTGCAAAGCGGGATGGAGCATGTACTGGAGCTTGACTTCTATTCCGTTCCTTACGGCAAAGTATTAAGCTCTCACGGCAATCTTTATACAGATGAGGAATTTGGTGATCCTATGGTCATCAATGCAGCCAAGAAATTGACTTACACCAACCGCTTCCTTAATCTCCGCATGCCTGCCTCTGAATATGAGACGTTGACGAGGCCCGTATTAACGATTATTAAGCCTATTTTGCAAAACAACCGAGTGAATGCAGCCCTTATCGTATATTTGGATGCTGTATCGATCAGCAGTTATAAGCTGACCCCGCCTGCTCCGTATGAAGGCTCTTCGCTATTCGTGACAGATGAGCATGGTACTATTATTTTGCATTCTGAGACATCCCGAATCGGCACCCGAGCTGACGAAGCTGCTCTGGCAAAAATCAAGGATACCGCCGATGCAGACTGGATTATTCATGACAAGTTGAATTTGGACGGCGTTTATTCAAACACTGTGATGTTACGTTCAGAATCGAAAAATTGGTTTTACTTTGCGAATGTACCGGAGAAAGCGTTCACTATGAAAGCTAACACCCAACGAAATATCATGCTTGCCATCAGCCTTGGACTTGTCGTGATCGGCTCACTTATCGGCTATGGCGCTTCCCGTTCGCTATATCGCCCACTCCAGAAACTGACCAGCAAGCTAAGACCTGCGGCTGCAAACATAAATATCGTCTCAGATGGCGATGAGCTAGCTTTGTTGGATCGCTATCTGGACCTTCTCAGTCTGGAGAACAGGCAGCTTTCTAAAGAAATGAACATTTATTTCGAACATGCCAAGCATTTTCTGCTGCACCAATTGCTCGTTAGAAGCATTCCGCATCAAAACATTTCTCTTGGCGAGCAGGAAGCGCTCCCTAATGAATGCTTCTTTATTCCCCTTCTGATCGTAGACTTGAATCGGAACAGGATGATGGAGAGTTACTCCCGACGGGATCGCTCCCTGTATTATTACGCTGTAGATAATATCACTATGGAACTGCTAGGGGATCAAGTTAAACCTCAGGTTATCATGGTCCAGCCCGGTATGTTCGTCACCATTATCCCTATGGAAAAGCGAATCACGCCAGAGGAGCTCCGCGGGATGGGCCACAAACTCCAAGATGCGCTGCTGCGCTATCTAAAGCTTAATTCATTTATCACCGCCAGTTATTCCGATACAGGAGCGGATGGCTTGCACGAAGCCTATGAGGAGGCCTCCGGCCTTTTGCGCTACCGTTTTCTTGTAGGTGACAATGAAGTGATGCTCGTTCACGATCTGAAGACTTCCGTCTCCATGCAAGCGGATGTATTGTTTCAAAGTGAAAATGAAATTGCTGCCGCCATCCGTTCGCGTCAATGGAACGAAGCAGAAAGGATTTTTCAGGATATCGTTGAAACACTCCAGGAATCCTTCAATATTTCGGAGGATCTGCTGCGTGGTTACTTTTCCCAATTACTTGGCACTATCGTAAAATCCGTCAGGACATCACCGCGAGATTTATTTGATGCCGATATTGTTAAAGAGCTTTTGCTCCATCTGGCAAAGTGTCGTAACCTTGAAGAAGTCCGAATATTTTTTCGAGACCAGATCTTTAACGTGCTGCGCCAAGAATATGAGGAAACAAGCACTGTGTCTCATCGCATCCGTCTGGTTGAGCAGGTGCAGGATTTTATTCTGAATCATTACGATACTGATCTCTCCTTACAACAATGCGCAGAAAGAGTAGGGCTAGCCCCCTTCGATTTAAGTCGTATGTTTAAACAAGTCACAGGAGTTAACTTCATTGATTACCTGATTGAGTTCCGCATGGAAAAAGCCAAGCTGCTTCTGGCCAATCCGGACTTGCGAATACAGGATATTTCCGATAGTCTTCGCTATTCCTCATTGCAGGGATTTATGCGAGCCTTCAAAAAATCGACCGGCATGACTCCAGGTCAATACCGCAGCAAGCTTAAGGGTTGAGTCATTCGGCACGATGGCCTTAAATACCAATCAGATCCGCGCATCGGATTTTGAAAAGAGAAGGTTCTACAGGACTAGAAGCCTGACAGAACCTTCTTTTTAAGACTTACTCTAAATTTTGTGCCATTATCTAATCAATAAAAGCATACAAAAAAAATCCCCAAAGATTTCTCCATAATTGCATGGCTGTGTTATTCATACAACCAGAATTAAGTCGGATTTTCTTTAGGGATTGTTAATTTGTTACCAATCTAATTTATTAACATTCATTAGATGTATCTCTAAATCAGTATCTATTTTAATCGTATTGTTTAGCCGATTTTCAAGTTGCTATTATTCACAGTCTCAATCCAGGCTCTGGCAATCAGCTCATGACCGGCGGCAGTCGGATGCACGCCATCTCCTGCCCAATAAGTGGCATCTGTGCGATTGCATGCTTCGTCAAACGGTTTCTGCAGCTCAACTAACACTGCCCCATATTCCCTTGCAAGCTCACGAACAATAGATTGATAGTTTGCTACTAGAGTTCGCCAATCCTCCCAGCGTTCTTCTGCTGCACCGCATTTCAATATAAACGGCTCGCACAAAATCAGTCCCGTGTCAGGCAAATACTGTTTTGTAATGTCAAGCAAATGGCGGTAAGCACTCTCGAAACGATCAGCTGCCCCTTCAGGAAGCTCATTCATAATTCTCCAAGCATCGTTAATTCCAATTAGGATACTTAAACGTTTCGGATTCAAATAGATAGCGTCTTCATTCCATCTGGCATATAAGTCAGATACCCGATTGCCGCTAATCCCCTTATTAATAAATAAAGGTGCTGCCTCTGCCAGTTCATGCCCAAGTACACCAGCAATACGATTCGCATATCCCTTTCCCAAGCAATACAGATCATTGCGATTACGCGACGTATCTGTAATAGAATCCCCTTGAAATAGCACATCAACGTTTTGCTCAAATTTCATGGCATTGATTCTCCTGTCCTGTCCAATTTTTGTATTTCTCGAGGTTAGTTTAGGACTGTAGGAAAACGTTGTCAATATGAAAGTAAAGAAATACTCCATTCGATGTCAATCTGAAGCATCCGACTTCCACTCCGGTAGACGAAGCGCTATTCAAAAAAAGAACTGGCTTGACGCCGACCGAATACCGCAACCGTGAGACTTGATCGTCTAACTTGCTCGATATAATAATAATCTTTACATTATCACGCCTGTGCAATTACCTTAAGAACGGCTTTCTGGTTGATGCCGAAGCTATTGCAGTTAAACGGACATTTTATGAGCCAACACAATGGCATTGACCGCTGTTACGGTATCCTTGGCTACCAGCTGCTCATCCAGCTTCAAATAAAGTTGTAAGGTAGAGAGTGGTGGATTTTTAGTAGAGATCATGAGCTCAACCTCATGAGTTGAAATCACCTTCGCTTGCGTGATTTGCAGCCAAGGGATAAGATCCGGTAATGATTTATCCTCCGAAGGGCCGGTTTCCATGCCATTCACACCAATAGGTGAATGCCCATCGAAATACTTAATCCTGAGGACAGCATAAGAAGGAGGGCTGTTCCTATTCAAGGTCGCGGCCGCCTCCAGCCGATGGCGGGAGTTTTTTTTAGGACCGATAATTATATTCCACAAAACAATAAACAGAGAGGGGATAAGGAAGCCGAGCACCGCCAACCAAACACTGGAGGTATTGACATAGACAGTAAGAGAGAGGGCTGCAGATAGAATCGCAGCAAACCATATGTAGAGCTCCTGCCGCCATTTGGACTGGCGCTTCCCTGATGCTGGAGGAATGGACTGTGCTGGCTGGATTTCCGAAGCTTGCTCCTGTTGAGATACCTTACGTTCTCTCCATGGCAAATGCTCCCCATTCAGCATATAGCAGTTATCGGCTGCTCTCTGCCAGACCTTCTCCTGCGAGGGATGCGGCGAATGCCAGAGGGTAACGTATTCTTGAATGTCTTTCAAATAGAGGGCTGGATCGCCCGTGAACGAGAAATATTGTGAAAGCTCCAGATGAATAACAGCAGCAGAATACCTCTGTACATGGGTTGATAAGGTTTCTAGCCACTCCTGCACAGGAGCGGCAAGCGATGGGAAATGGGCCAGCGTGCCGGGTAAGCTCAGGCGCAGCTGCTCTGCAGCATCCGCCCATGGAATCTGCCATTGGAATGCTTCGGAAAAGCATTCCCACTCAGGCAGATCCTCCACATCCGGTTGGTCCATATGGGGTTGAATCTTGCTCCATGCTTGCATAAGCTGCCTGCTATAACGCTGGAACTGCTCTTGGCTGACCAGACAAAACCATACTGGAGCTAGAAAATTATTGGTCTCAAAAGCTGTATTTTCATAATCGACCGAATCTGTATCGGCATTTGTAACGCTCAGGAATGTCCGGTTTCCCATATAAGATCCTTTCCTCCTACCTTTGTTTCACATCCAATATTGGAATCAAATAGCCTTCGTATACCGTGATATTTTTAATGCATTTTAATACGAATACTACATGAATTAATGTAGAAAGCCAACATCGAATTTATTTCTTACCTCAATTGCTTTATTAATACTTTCAGCTGAAAGTTCTAATTTCTCATTTAAATCTATAATAAAACCATCTTTGAGTTCAATAATACTAACAATGCCGGGAAGAATATTATGAATCTTTTGATTTTTAAAGTAAGTTAAGTAGCCTACCCATATATTTTGACCATTAGTTTTAACCTTACGTCTAAAATCATTGGAAATAACAACAGCATAGTTTAGGCTGCCGGTCATTTCTATACATTTAATTATTTTTATCAAAAACTCTTTTGATATTAACTTCAAAAAGCTATCTGAAAATTCAACGTTGATACATGCTGTTTTATTGGCTTCGTAAGCCCCTTGTGTAATGCTTATTGATATTTCGCTTTCTTCACTTTCTTTATTTTTTTAATGTAAAGTAAAGAGCTAAAGCCGGCCCAGCTTTTAGAGTTCTTTCTCAGTTCTTTCTCAGTTCTTTATCATTTTCATTTTCATTTTTAAAAACATCTTCTTCTTTATTTGCAATTATTATTTTTTCAAGGTTTTCAACATTAAAATCTGACAGATTATTTTGGAAATGATAAACTGCATTCACACTGTCATCCCACGTAGATACCGTTACGTCCTGATGAAGTTCATCCTTTATACTAACAACAATCTCTTTACAAAAATTTATAAATTCATATGCATACATTTCAATGCTCTGTAAACGAGTAATTATTTTTATTTTATCCATCTTCGCTAATTACCTCCTTCTGTAGTTATTTTGTGTAATTCCATGATAGCAAATATAATCATCCTCAGGAACGAAATTTGAATGTCGAGGTGAGTATCAATCCACATGAGGCAGTACAATTCGAATCAGGGTCCCCTTGCGAATGCGGCTCCTAATCCGGATACGGCTCCGTTCTCCAAAATATAACACCAATCGTTCATAAACATTTACAATTCCAATATGATTCGAATGGTCCTCTTGAAACTTTCGTTTATGTTTAGTGAATACGCCTCGCAGCGTCTCATCATCCATCCCAAGGCCATTATCCGCAATTATGATGATCATCCTATCCCCCTTCTGTCTGCCGCGAATGCAGATCACGCCTTTTCTATTCGTAGAGGCAAATCCATGAATGATCGCATTTTCCACCAAAGGCTGAAGGATCAGTTTAGGAATCTCATAGTCCATTACGGATTCATCCATATGGATGTCCATTTCAAATTTATCTCCGAATCTAACCTTCTGTATCTGAACATATTGATTAATCGCGTCTATCTCCTGCTTGAATGTAACTCTCTCATCCTGATTGTTTACACTATAAGAGAGCAAGCCAACTAATGATCGGATCGTGGTTTGGACATCCTCGTTCCTCTTCTGGAACGAAAGACTTTCAATACAGGCTAAAGTATTATAAAGAAAATGCGGTCCGATTTGACTTTGAAGCAGCTCCATTTCGAATTTCCGTTTGGCTTGCTCCGTTAGCTTTAGCTCCGAGGTCAACAATTGAATCCGTCTCATCATGTTGTTATAGCTTAGGGATAATTGGCCGATCTCATCGCCGCGTTGAATATTAATTTCCGAGAAAATCTCAAGGCTTTGCACCCGATTCATCTTCTGCACAAGGGTTAATATCGGTTTGGAGAAGTAACGCGAGAAAATATACGACCCAATAAGCAAGATCATAAACCAGATTACAGCGCCTTGAATAAATATTTTATACAAATAAGTAATACTTCGGAAATAATACGATTTATCGATCAGCGCTATCAGTTGCCAGCCGAATATACTCTGCGATGTCTTAACAGCCACCCATTCGCCGTCTTCTGAGAAAGAGAGAATATGAGTGCCATTCGACATTTCAGCCAGATACGTCTGAACCCTTTCATCAAGCGCATAGGATTTCTTGAAATCAATCGGCAGCAACTGATTATTCCTGCCCATCAGAATTAATTCATCCATGATCGAATAAATAACAAAGCTTTGGAATTTATTTTCCATAAGATTAGAAATCTTCGTCTGCAGCAGATACAAGTCTATCTCAACCGCTATCGTGCCAAGATACACCTTATCATCACCATAAACAGGAATTGCAAATGCAATCGTTCTCTGAGAAAGTGGCGATACATAAGGCTCCGTCCAATTGATAGAACCATAATTCTGCATGGATATATCTATAACCTGTTGCAGATGCGGATTGCCGAGCAGATGATAATATACTTGTTTGTTCGTAATGACATTGCCCTTTTGATGAAGGATATAGAGCATATTTACCCCAGTATAGTTCTCGGCATATGAACGCAGGATTTCGATAGTATCGTCCTGGTTTGATAGATCGAATAACTCCTTGCGCTCTGCCAGCGTTAACAGTAAACCATTGATGTTATCCAAATAAACATTCAGGTATTCATCTGTACGCGCTAACACCACTTGCGCATTCTCTTCCAGCTGATTCTTAAGAAGAACTTCAGCGTTCTTCAGCGCATACCATCCTCCAACCGCGAAAAGGATACTGCTGCATATCACTAGGAAGATAAATTGTTTCGTAGCTAATCGCATATGATGGAAATATCGTAGCACAACTCTCATCACTTCAGCCCTTCTTATATTCAGTAGGCGATATACCTGTATGCTTCTGAAACAAAGTTGAGAAATACCGATAATTAGTGAACCCGACCTCTTCCGCGATCAGGTAAATTTTCTTGTTCGTGTTCCAGATCAATTCCATCGCCTTCTCCATGCGTATACGGGTAACGTATGCTTTGAAATTCTCTCCCGTAGCTTCTAGAAACAGCTTCCCTAGATATTGAGCATTGTACCCTACCTCACTTGCAATCGCGGATAGAGATAATGGTTTGTCCAGGTTTGTAACTACATAATTCTTAATCGAAATAATTTCAGATCTGCTTTCTTTCACCTGCATGCCAGAGATCAGATAAACTAATTCCGCATGCAGCTCGCGTATTGTTCTCACATTTTCTAAATTATTACGTACCTGTTCATTCCATTTGGTGGAATACTCCTTCGGAGTAACGGTACTCATTAGTTTTGCGACTAATTCTCTAATTAAGGCTTGTGGGTATATATGTTGATCCTTCGCATAGACCAGAACATCATTCTTAAGCGACTTGAGCATCGCATCTCCGTGATACATCTGAATTGCCGTCTTAATCCGAGTAACCAGTTCCCCGTCCGCATCTGAGAATTTTGGTGGTTTCCCTACGAATAACAGGGATTCTTCGTAGAAGTAAGCATCCCTCCAAACATCGCCATGTTCGTAGAAAGTAAACAAGTCTTGATTGGATTGAATAGGTGCTCCATACGCAAACAGAAAAAGTTCACCTAGCGCGGAATTCACATTCGATTGGATCTTGTTTCTCATTTCAGCGACGAACTCCTGCATTTTATTAAACCAATACATATATGAGCTTGCATCCTCCGAGATGAGGAGATATTGTCCGAACGATGCTGGAAACCACCGATACTGGTATGCCGATTCCATAGATTCCAGTAACTCTTGCATAATTGGATCAGCGAAGTATAGATCCTCTGGTTCTCCCATTAGCCTTAGTCCTAGAGCCATAGTATGAATGGATGTATCCTTGCGAAGCAATGGAAAATCGATGTTTTCCATTGCTTCCGGATTAACCAAATGCCTGCGGAATTGCTCTGTAAGCCTAATGCGTTCCTGTTGTCGCTTATTCCATTTATGGGAGAAATCCTTGGTCAATTGTTCACGGGCCAGCTTCAATGCCCTGCCGAGCTCAACAGGAGAGAAACCGCCCTTCAGCAAATAATCAATCGCTCCTAATTTAATAGCCTGTCTTGCATATTCGAAATCATTATGGTTAGTTAATAGAATTACCTTAATATCCGGAAATTCATCCTGCAGCACATGGAATAGCTCAAGCCCGCCCATTATGGGCATTGTAATATCAGCCACTACGACATCTGGAGGATTATCCGCACAGAAGTCAAGCGCGACTTCACCGTTATCCGCATCGCCTACCCACTCTGCTTGCCAGCTGCCCCAATCCAGGTGCTTTAACCACTCGCGAATAGGAAGCTCATCATCAACCACTAACACTCGAAGCTTATCCACCAATTGAACACTCCCTCAATGATGATAAGCGACCCTCCAGCCTGATAGCCAGAGGGTTGCTTGTTCTGTTGGTCTTATAGCTCTCCCTTATCCTTCAAGCGCTTCTCAACTAACTCCATGTATGCATCATAGTTGAAGGTTTTCCTTAGCATTTCTGTAAATGCTTCGAATTCATCCAGTGGTTTCTCACCAAACATGAATTTCACTAGTTCTTCCTCTGTGAATCGCTCCACATCAGCTATACTATACCCGTCAGGATATTCATAAATGAGACCATTCAATGCTCTTAACCTTGGTTGCTCATACGCGAACATGAATTCTTTCTCCACATAAGCGAATCTAGAAGATAAGTACTCCAGCTCATCGCGTCCAGAAAGCTGGTAGAAGGAGATATGCTGAATATCTTTATTCGCCGGCAACGTCTTTATCTTGCCGTCAACTATTTCATAATGCGTTCCTTCAATTCCGAAGCCTACTAACTTCAGCCCCTCATCCGTTGCCAAGTAGCTGAACAAATCTAAAATCTTCTGAAGCTTCTCTGGATCCTTCTCTACGGACTTCGAAATAACATGATAAGAGGGAGCCTTACCGTAGTCATAGGAAGCGTTCCATGTTCCGGCAGGTCCTGTTAACGCTGGAACTTGTGACCATTCCGCTTCCGGATTAATTGCCTTAATCTCTGCGAAAGTGGTGTCTCTTAGAATTTGATGCCATGCAGCGTAGACAATACCCGCACTTCCTTGCTTTACTTTATCGATATGCATATTGTTCTTGTTCACTAGAAATTCTTTATCCACAGCACCGCTGTCAATCATCTTATTGATAAATGCAAGTGCTGATTTCATATCTGGATCGAGTGCTGCACTCATTGCCCGTCCATTTTTCACATAAATATCACCAGGACTCCCAACACCGAATACTGGATACAACGGCCCGAATGTGTTCAGTCCGAACCCGGTCAGCCCAATCGTGTCATTTTTCCCATTTTGATCCGGGTCATTCTCTGTGAACGCTTTGGCGACACTCAGTAATTCCTCTGGCGTAGTTGGCATTTGGAGGCCAAGGTTATCCAACCAATCCTGACGAATCATATAGGTGCTGAATGGGATATCCGCATGTCGGATAATCGCATACTGCTTGTCCCCAATCTTGCCCTTCTCGAAATTATCTGGCGTCTGGAAATCAACAACCTGCTGCAATTGATCCAGATAAGGGGTCAGATCCAAGAGCAGTCCACGTTCACTGTAATCCGAGATTTGATTCAATGGCAGTTCATATACATCAGGAAGATTACCGCCTGCCAAGCGGACATTAAGCTGGGTATCATATTCAGTCAGTAGATTAACCGTCAAGTCTATGTTTAATTTCTCATTCAACGCCTGAATAACCGGATCATCAGCAGGCTTAGGAACACTGCCCGATCCCAACGCATTCTTCACAACTTCAATTTTAATAGGTGAGCCAGGTGTAGTGTTTGTCGCATTAGTCGCCTTGTCTTTTGAGGGTTTCGTTGTCGTTTGTGATCCTTCATTCGAATTATTTTTTGAACCGCATGCAGTTAGAAGCATTGAAAAACTCAATATTAACACTAGTAAGATGGTAAGACCCTTTTTCATTTTCATTTCCCCTTAGTAGTATATTTATGTAAAAAGTTCATGGTCATACTGCTGGATACTACTTGCTACAATCATACTGTATCATGTCGCCGTATGACAACGAACGATTAACCTTTAACTGCCCCGATGACCATCCCTTTGTAGAAATACTTTTGAACGAATGGGTACACGACAATAATTGGCAATGTCGCATAGACAACTGATGCCATCTTCAGACTCAATGTCGGAATGACTTCATCTAGACTCGCCTGCATATCCGCATTTTGGCTATTCATAAGGATTCTATGAATAACAATCTGTATGGGATTCAAGGTCGGATCTGTAATATAGATAAGCGCTTGAAAATACTCATTCCAATGCTGCACGGTGTAGAACAGTCCGAGTGTGAATAGCACAGGAGTTGAGAGTGGAAGTACTAATTGTAGAAGAATACGAAACTCTCTCGCGCCATCGATCCGCGCGGATTCAAAGATCTCTTCCGGCAGGTTCTGAATGAAGCTCTTCATGATGAGCAGATAGAATCCGTTTACTGCTGTCGGTATGATCATTGCCCATACTGTGTCTAATAGCCCTGTCGATTTAACTATTAGATAGGTAGGGATGATTCCGCCGCTGAACAACAAGGTGAAGACGATCAGCATTAGCACAACATTCCGTCCTGGCATGTTCTTCCTACTAAGTGGATATGCCATTAGGCACGTTAAAAACAAGTTGACTGCTGTGCCTACTACAGTAATAAAGACCGTGACCTTGAAAGCATCGAAGATATAAGGATGCTTGAACAGCTCCGCATAGGCCGCAAAGGTGATGGATCTAGGTATTATGATGAAGCCGCCATTCTTCAACACCTCTGTATATGGCGTAATAGAAACAGACAATACATATAGCATTGGAAATAATGCGGCTAATCCAAAGAGTGACAGCAATACGACTGTAATCAAATTGAAAATTCGACCTTCGTTCTTTCTCGTCGTTACCATATGGCTTCATCCCACCTCTTCGCTACTTGATTTGCCATGATAACCAAAATGAATCCAATGATTGATTTGAACACCCCAACAGCTGCAGCCAAACTGAAATTGAGCTGTTCCAACCCGGTTCGGAATACCCAGGTATCAATAATGTCTGCCACAGGATATACTTGAACGTTATACATGACATAGATTTGCTCGAAGCCCGCGTCTAGGATATGGCCCAACTTAAGTGCAGTCATTAGGACGATGACACTTCGGATACCCGGCAGCGTGATATGCCAGATCATTCGCCATCTTCCTGCTCCATCAACTCTCGCAGCCTCATATAATGAAGGATCGATACCTGCCATTGCGGCTAGATAGATGATGGCTCCCCATCCCAAGTCCTTCCACAAATCCGAGCTAATCAGAACTGTTCTAAACCAATCACTCGAGGACATGAATGAGATCGGATCTCCGCCAAAGTCGACAATGAATTGATTGAGCAATCCATTATTCGGTGACAGGAACGCTATCAGGATTCCATATATAATGACCCACGATAGGAAATGCGGCATATACATTAAGGTCTGAACGATGTTGCGGAATCGCTTTAGTGGAACTTCATGGAATAAGATTGCTACGAAGATATGCGGAACAATGCTGAACACAAGCTTGTATACGCTTATCAACAAAGTGTTTGTTGTGACTTGCCAGAAATAGGGTGAATGGTAGAATGTTGCGAAATGCTTGTACCACGGATTCGCCCAATCACTGCCATTGATGCCTCCGACGAAGTTGTAATCCTTGAAGGCAATGATGATTCCGTAAATCGGCATATACTTATATATTATTAAGTAGATAATTCCAGGTAAGAGCATCAAATATAGGGGTAATGGCTGAATCAGCAAACGATGTAGAGTTCCCTTATTTATCGATATCAATTTCTATTCCAACTTTCAAAATAGTTTTGTGCGATACTCCTTAGCGAATCTTGCATGCTATGCTTAATTCCAGACTCACCATGCAAGGAAAACTGCAGACTCAAGTCGCTTCTCCCCAGTACTCGATGCAGCGCGATTTCAATGCGTTCTCTAGAATCAGGATGGCACTCCCCGATTCTCAGCAAGGCTGTCCAGACATAAGAGAAGTACTGAAAGTGAATGTCCTGGTCGTCATAGACGAGTGAGCGGTCGTTTGATTCATACTCGTAAGGAATAGCATTCTCTAGGATATCGATCAAATCTGAGATCATTTGAGCGTCTCCTAGCTTGCCTATCAGATAAATTGCCGCGAAGCCGCGTGCTTGACTATATAGATGGCTGGTCTGCGGAACATATGGGTCTCTCTCTCTAACAATTTGTCTCAGCACCGGTAGAGCTTGCGAATTCCCAATCAATCCAAGAGCAATTGCAGCATGCTTACGAAGATTCTCATTTTCTGTATTCACCCAATTCAACAAACTGTTTACGATTGGCTCACCCAATCTGCGAGCTGACCAGATTGCAATCCCTGGCTTATCCCCCGATAGTCCTTCCATAATCTCCGCTGGATCAATCAACCAGCTTATAATCGAGCCTTCTTCATAACAACTGCTGTCCTGCAGAAGCTCCAGTAATTCCACATAGCTTACATCCCGGATAGAGCTGCCATTCTTAATGGCTAGATAGGAAGCGAGTGCAGCTACCTCGCCACACTTCTGAGCATCGCGCTTCATTCTGACATGGCTAGCGATATCATGATCGACTCCTATATTGCGTCCAGCGACAAGAATTCCGTCGTAGCCCTTTGGTATGAACGCTCCATACGGAACAGGAACCGAGAATTTCTGCGACCATAATCCGCTAGCGACTAGCCAATCTTGTACGTGCTCGCTTTCTAATGCGATGTCCTTACTATGTGTATCAAGATTGGAATAAGCATGAAATACGGGGCAGTCTGTCTCAGAATTATCAAGGAAATTCTTAAATGTAATATCATCTTCCGATACAATACATCGTCCTTCACGTATTCCGAGCATGGTCGCTACGCGCAGCCACCTCTTCTCGTCTGTATAGGTTTCCTTCAGATGCGTGCTCACTATAGCAGATTCCACGATTGCTCGGGACATATCCTCCGCGCTACTAGGATTGACATAGCCAGAATCAGTATAAAAATTGCGAACACGCCCCTTCTCGTGCCATACAACCACATTTGAATATGGCTGCGGCTTCCCATCGGCGCTTCTTCCTTCGCGAAGCTCACATCCAGCAAGATCGCACGCATACGAGTCACCGGAACAATCAATGACAACAGAGCTGCGTGGATAATGAAAGCCATCTGCATTGAAATACTCGATCCCGAGAACTTTAGTGCCTTCAAGCAGCATTCCAGTTACACTTGACTCATAGCGAATGTCCACCCCAGCCTTCAGAGCCATCTGCTCCATGACATACTTCTTTATCTCACCATTTACTCCAACCGATGGTGTATACAGGTCCGATCTATATGATGTAACTTTACTGTCAATCTCCTCGAATTTGCCGCCTCTCGAACCGAAATAATATGATAATACCTCACCAGCTGTACCGGAACCGCCCATGCTACTGAGCTTATCGATAGCGAGTACCTTAAGTCCTTTCTCCGCAGCCACTATCGCCGATATTGCTCCCGCAGTCCCAAGACCAACTACAATTACGTCGTAGCAATGCGAAGACTGGTCTTCGAATGGTGTCTGAACAATTTGATCGTTAATCTTATGCGAAATAATCATTGAAGCCCTTCCCTTCTAACGAATGAATTCACATGTGAATTGAAAGCCAGAACTGGATTAACGAATGCATTAGATGGCCTCCAAAACCAGTTATCGCTGCTCCACTCAAGTGATTCTTGCTTGAACTCGAACGCGCTCGCGATCGTTGTTAATCGCCATGATTGTAGAATCTCTGGTCGATTCTCCCAATATTCATTCAGCTTACGCCTTGCGCTAGGCCAATCGTCATCCGGGGATATCGACAATTTAAAGATAAACTCAGTATCAAATCTCCCCTGATGAATCTCAACATCCGGGTGACGTGATAAGTCTGGCGGCTGTGCAGCCTGTTCTAAACAATCCACATAAGCATTGATCCGTTTCGAGATGATCGGCACTTTCCAATCTGTTCTGGATAAACAAGTAGAAGTAGTATCGATGATCCTCTTTACACGAATCTTATTAAATCCTGCTACATTATGGAGAGTGACTTCATATTCACACTGCAGTTTCTCCACCTTAACGATATCGGTTAGGAATAGAACATTCAGTTTATGCCTATGTATGCGCTCGCATAATAGCGGATGTAGACCTGGGAGATGAACCCTGCCATCAGACGTCAATAGATTCCGACTAGTCATGTCTGAAATTAGATCAAGAGCATGATCTTCCAGTGGAGATTGCCCCCAGCTCTCCCCAGAATTCATACAAGCAATAAACTCATTTCCTACTCCTGAGGAAGGCTCCACAATCAGGCAAGAGGAATTCTCGGAGATACCCATCCCGATACCTGCAAACGTCGCCCCGCATATTAGAGTTTGATAAGACTTAACTAGACCCATTTAGATTAGCTCCTTAATTAGTAGTCTTCATTTATCTATCTGTGATCATTCTAACAATGCGTGAATCTGAAAAATATGCATGAAACTAGAGAAAATGTTCAGGAATGAGACAAAAAACACAAGAAGCACCCACCAAATGCAGATTCATTGATCGAGCTTTTGAAAACGACTTAGATGGAAGCGAACCTCATCTAGGAATGGTACAGAAATTTCTAAAGAAATGAACTGAGCTTTCAACGGGGAGCAGAAGAAGATACTTCAATCGAAACGAGTTCATAATTCTTTTGTTTATCTCCATTAGAACGTTACATAAGTGACACCATCCATTTATACGAATTGCCATTATCTTTCTAACGTAGTGATGTATTAAAATATAAAAACAAGAAAAACAGCCGATCATAATGATCAGCTGTTTTGGGTTGCTGTTTTTGCTCAACACATTTTATTTATTAATTTGCAATTAAACCTTATAGGCCTTCATCGCTTTACGGATTTCTTTCCAGCTAGGACGCTTGCCATACATCAATACGCCTGTACGATAGATCTTTGCAGAGATCCATACGGAGATGTAGATCGATACTAGCAAAATCCCGATGGAAGTCAGCACCTGCCAGGTTGGCGGGTCTGTTAATCCCAATCTGAGCAGCATAACAAACGGCGAGAAGAATGGAATGAATGATGTTACTTTTACGAGCATGCTGTCCGGCGAGCTGATGCTGAAGATTGAAATATAAAAGCCAGCTAGCGAAAGAATAGTGATAGGCATTACTGCTTGCCCAAGATCCTCTGTACGGCTTACTAGCGAGCCTACTGCTGCGAACATGGTCGCAAATAGGAAGAAGCCGGTTAGGAAGAACAGCAAGGAGTAAATTAACAGCATTGGATCAATCATATCCAGGCTAATATTGAAGCCTTTCATAACATCACGATTATGCGGCAGTGACAAATTGATAACGATAACTGCAACATATACAGCGATTTGCAAAATTACGACAACGAACATACCGAAAATTTTACCGAACATTTGCTTAAGCGGTGCTACGCTTGTTATGAGAATTTCCATAACGCGTGAGCTTTTCTCCGCTGTTATTTCCGAGGCAATTAATTGCCCAGAGATCATGACAGCCATGAAGAGCAAAATAATCATGAAGTAGATAATGCCCATATTTACGCCTTGCTCGCCTTCCGTCTTGCCATCGCCAATGCTGCCGGCGCCTTCAGTAGCGGAAATTTGTACGGTCGCGATATTGATCGGCGCATTCAGCAATGCCATTTGTTCTGCAGTAAGGCCAGCATCCTTAAGGATAGACTCCTGGCGAATCAGCTGCAAAGCACCTTGAAGCTTGCCCTGCACTTCATATTCCAAAAGCTTTTCAGTTTTGTAGGTCATTTCCGGAAAGCCGCTTTCAGCTAATGCGCCGAATTCCAGGTATCCGTTAATTTCGCCATCAGCAATTGCTTTTTTAAGCTGCTTCTCGTTCTCATCTGCTGAGCCTTTATCCGCATATGCTTTTAGCTCGAGATTAGAGCCTTCAGCTGCTGCAAAATGCTTCTGCAGGCTAGCGCCTGTTTCACTGCCGGCTGCATCCTGAACGTACCCGACTGTCGTCAGCTTATCGCCGCCGCCAATATTAAACTCTTTGAAAAAGTACGGCAAATTAATCCCTATGCTTAAAATTAATGCAATGACTAATGTAGTAATAAGAAACGCTTTTGCTCTGATTTTGTTGCGAACTGTAAACCCGACAACTGTCCAAAAACTATTCATTACGCTCACCTACCGTCTTAATAAATATTTCATTCAATGTTGGCTCTTTAATTTCAAATTTAGAAATTTCTGATTGGCCAAGTGCATGCCGCAATATGTTGCCAGCGACATTTTCATTCGAAATCATAATTTCATAACCGGATTCATTACGAACAACGTTGTTGACCCCAGCAATTGCTTCAAGGCCGCTTACTTCTTTTTCTGTGCTTAATACGACACGTTCTCTAGGGAACTGCTTTTTAATTTCGCGGATATTGCCCTTTAACACGGTGTTAGAGCGGTCCAATATCGTAATATTGCGGCAAAGCTCCTCCACATGCTCCATACGATGCGTTGAGAAAAGTATGCTTGTGCCAGAGTCGCGCAGCTCTTTAACAGTAGATTTGAGAAGCTCTACATTAACTGGATCAAGCCCGCTGAATGCTTCGTCCAAAATAACGATTTGCGGCTTGTGAATGACAGCAGCGACAAACTGGATCTTTTGCTGATTTCCTTTTGACAGCTCTTCAACGCGTTTATTATAATACTCAGGCACCTCAAAGCGATCAAGCCAATACTTTAAATTATCGTCAGCTTCCTTGCGAGACATGCCGCGCAGCTGTGCTAAGTATATAAGCTGCTCACTCACTTTAATTTTGGGGTATAGACCGCGTTCCTCCGGCAAATAGCCGAGCAGTCTTAAATTCTCATTCGTGAACGGCTTGCCGTTGTATAGAATTTTTCCCTGGTCCGGATAGATGAGTCCGAGCACCATACGCATCGTCGTTGTTTTTCCGGCGCCGTTTGCCCCTAGCAAGCCATAAATCTCGCCTGCGCTAACCTCGAAGCTAATATTGTTGACTGCTGTTTTCTCCCCGTACTGCTTTACTACTCCTTCAACTACTAATGGGTTCATTGTAATACTCCCTTCGCATCATGTACTCTTTACTAATTCGGAATAATTGCCTATTATGTCTGACCTTGCAGAAGCAGCATGCTCATAATTTCGTCAAGCTCCAATGATTGTTTGCTGGTAATCGGGATCTGCTTCTGATTGCACCACTGCTCAGCTTCCATCGCGTTGTCAGTCGTAACTGTAAAATAACCATTGCCAGCATGATCGATCTTTCGAACGCCAGGCATTTGTTTAAGCAGCGATCCTATATTCTGCTCGCCATTTATAAAAAACGTGAACCAGCTGCTGAACAGCTCATCCTTTTCGTAGGTGCCTAATACTTTGCCTTGATCCATAAATACGATATAATCGGCAAGACGTTTCACTTCATCGATAATGTGGGTCGTCATAAGCAAGGTGCGATCACCCGTGTCCATATAGCGGTGCAATATTTCGATCATTTGCTTCCATGCCAACGGATCAAGACCGGATGACGGCTCATCAAGCAGCAGCAGCTCTGGATGGTGCGACATTGCAATAACGAGCTCCAGCTTTCTTCGCATGCCTTTTGACATTTTACCCATTTGCAAATGGTCATTTACCTGCAGCTGATGAACGAGCTGTTGATAGTAATTAATATCCCAATTACTGTACCAGTGCTGATTGAATTCAGCCTTTTGCCTGCCCTTCATTCCGTCCTCATATTCCCAGGGCGTCTCTGCCAGAAAGCCTATCCGCTGCTTATATGCCTCATTAGACTCTGGCTTTATTGGTTCGTCAAACAATATTACCTCTCCAGAGTCCTGCTTGGAAATACCAAGCAATATGCGAAACAAGGTGCTTTTTCCACTGCCATTCGGGCCAACAATAGCTGTAACGTATCCTTTTGGAATTTGCAGTGTGATCGGTCCGAGCTTAAAATTCGGCTTTTTCCTCTCTATATTATGGAACGATATTGCGAATTCAGAACTCAATTCATCCACCTCCTCTTTTCCGCTATCATGTCTTTATTAAAAATATTTATCGAGCACTTCTGTCATCAGCTGCTCCAGCTCTTGTCTTGTGCATTGCACGCGCTGCCCAGCTTTTACAGCCTCCTCCAGCTCTTCCCTCACTGCCGCCAGTCTTTGCTTGTCGAGCTCATGAGGATTAACTTTATTTACGTAGGTGCCCATCCCTTGCCTTGTACGCAGCAAACCTTCATTTTCAAGATCGCTGTATACTCTTTTTATTGTAATCACACTGCACTTTACCGATTGAGCCAGCTCGCGTATGGAAGGCAGCAGCATGCCCTCCTCCAGCTGGCCGCTTACGATAAGCGCGCGCAGCTGTACACTGATTTGATGGTAGAGCGGCTCAGCGCTCTGCTCATTGATTTGAATCGGCAGCCGCATTGCCTCACCTGCTTTCTATCAACCGATATACTCTCTCTTATTCAATCTGCTGATTAACGCTTTTAATCCAAAAACATATACCAGTGTTGCAGCTGCTGCCGCTATAACAGCTGGCCAATAATTGCCGTTGCTGATCGTGTTAATACTCAGTTTTACCATACTCACTCTAAAAAGAGCTACATACAGCATTGTGAAGCCCATTACGACAACCATGAACAAGCTATAAATGACACTATACATTTTTCCAGTAAAGCCTAGCTCCAAATATATAATTAAGTAAGTAATAATTAAGCTGATGCTGAACCATGTAAGGGAAAATACAATAAATGTTGAGATTGGCAATTGAATGCTGCTGTAATGAATCATAATGTAAAAGGCTGTAAATAAAGGAACCTGAGTCACAACTGCTCCGAATAATACTTGTAAATAACGGGCAAGTGCAATTTGCTTGGAGCTAATAGGCATCGTGCGCCAAATGGCCATTTTTTTAGAATAAGGATCTGACTTCCAATATTGCAGCTGCAGCTTGCCGCAAAGGAGTCCAATCGTTGGCAGCATTGTATAAAATAAAAAGTCCACCGCCCACTCTAATGCAATATGCTTCTCGCCTTCCAGTATGCTTTTTAGCATCGGAAGCAGGAAAAAGATGAGATATACTAAAAAAAATAAAACGAGTATGTAGCTTTTCAAGCTTCTGCTCAACTCGTGCTTTGTAAGAATCAATGCTCCACGCCATGTTCCTATCATTAGCGCTCTTCCTTTCATAAGTGACTGCAGCTGTTCTGTTTCACAGTCGTTCTCTTGTTACTGTTTATTTAATGTTTATATACTGTATATATCTTTATACACAGTATACTCACACTTATATACACTGTCAAACATTTTTTTATCTATTTTTTACAAGAAGGTAAAAATCGTCACTGCGCTGCAGATTGGACTTCCGACCGCTGTTGTACGCCAACTTTTTAGAATATGCAAAACCTGTAACGGTTAAAGTTGTCATACAAAGGCGGACGCTGCCGCTTCTCCAGTTCCAATCTTGCTCTCCCCTCCTCAATACCTTCGACATAAAACAAAAAAATGCAGCCCATCTCCAAAGAGATTGAGCTGCATATGTCGCGACTAGAATTGATTAGCCGAAAATGGCATCCAGCAAAGGAGTTACCTCATTGCCCGGATAGATCAAATATAATAGCGAGTATACAAACACGCCTGTAATCGCCGTAATAAACCAGATAACAGAAGTGACTCTGCCCAGCTTGCGATGCTTGGCAAATTTTTCCTTATATCCAAGCGTCAACGTCATGATGCCGAATACGGCTGCCACGGTCGCTAATACAATATGAAACAGCAAAAATACAATATAAAACGGCTTTACGCTGTCCGGACCGCTCCAAGGCGTGTTGCCAATAAATACGGTTCTTGACAAATACACGATGAAAAATATAATAGCCGCTACAGCCGCATACACCATCATTCTCTGGTGCTCTTCCAGCCTGCGCTTAATCGCCAGCCTCCAGCCAATAGCTACTAATACAGCGCTTAACGCAATAAAAAATGTGCTTATTGTTGGCAATAAATTAAAAGTATTCATACGATGCACACTCCAAAACTCGCCTCAATGGCATATTTATTAGACAGTACCTGGGTTGGAGTTAACCTCCGTATAGCTATCATCATCATCTGCGTGCTCACGTTTGAACCACTGTCTAAATATATAAGCAAGAATTACGCCATACATTAGCTCTTGCACGATTTTCATAACTAATCCGCCTAGCTGCTGATCCTCAAGCACATCAAGGAAATTAAAAAACTGAGGGCCGCTAAATTCATCAAGCAAATAGCTGGTATCGCCAGGCAAGCAATAGCCCATTGCAGTTGCCCACACATTAGGATCGCTATATGTTGCGAATAAAGGTGTACTTGCAAAAATAATTAGCGCACAAGCAGGCGTTAATAATACTCCATTAGCAAAAATATAGGCCATTTTCTTCACATCGGTAAGACGTGTCCACTCTTTCACAGGAGTAACGATTTGCCACCACATCATAAGTGCGGCAATAAACAAAACAATATAATACAAGCGATGGATCGTAAAATGGGTCATGACATAATCATGTACGAATGGCAAATGGTAAATGGAAAACAGTAGATTGAACAATACTAGCGTCGAAATAGGATGCATCAAAAAGCTCAGCTTTTGCCAAAAACGTTTTGCGAATATATGCTTCCATACAAAGCTTGGAATGGATAGCAATACTAGCGGCGGTACAATTAAATAGGAAATTGCCATACTGACCATATGAAAAGTAAACATCAAATGCCCTAGCAATTTAATAGGTCCGCCATGACATAAATAGATCAGAACAGTAGCAATAACGAACATAAATTTCATATTGCCGGATACAGGCTCTTCTTGCGGGTAATGCTTCTCTCTCCACGGGCCTATCACGTAGAAGTACAAAATATTAACTGCGATTATAGCGAAAATAAACAGCGGTGACCAAAGCTCTTCCCATTTGAAATATTGTAAGCCAAGCATGATGAAGACTCCTTTCTATTGCAACGAGGATGAGTTAAATGCTGCGCATTTATAGGTCCCCGCCTGAGGACTAACTACAATTTTCACAAAGTTAAACAACTATTGCTCTGAAACTTATACATTTTCCTAAAAAGAAGAGGGACCCAAGCTTTGGGACCCTCTCTTGTGACGGCACATCTTCTTGAAGAGCTATTACCACCATACCCAAGCAAGAGCCATAACTACGCATAGCAGAACTACAAACACGCCGCCCAAAATTCCAATAATAGCAAATGTGTGTCCGCGATCCTTCATATGCATCCAGAAGGCTAGCTGTATGAATACTTGAAGTATAGCTGTACCAACAAGAATAATGTAAACAAAATCGGTATTAATCTCGCCGCTCGCTACTGTAACGAATGCGATTAGTGTAAGCAATACAGAAAAGATAAAAGCGACAATATGCTTTTTAGGGCCTTCAACACGATGCTGCTCTTTTCTGTTTTCATTTGAAGCCGATTGACTTGTCATACATTAACCCACCTTTCCCATCAAGTAAACGACGGTAAAAATGAATACCCATACGACGTCGATAAAGTGCCAGTACATACTAGCTACATACACCTTTGGTGCTGTAGTCGTGTTCAGACCACGTGTTTTCAATTGGAAAATCAGCAGTGAAATCCAAACAATACCTAGCAAAACGTGTGCTCCATGGAAACCAACTAATGTATAGAAGGAGGAGCTGAAGGCACTTGTCGTAAATCCGTGTCCAAGACTTAGATAATGACTAAACTCATAAATCTCCAACACAAGGAAGGCAAGACCGAGAAGAACCGTAACAATCAACCAATTGATAAGCGACTTCTCATTTCTATTATGCAACGCATTAACTGCAAATACACTCATCAAACTGGATGTCAACAATATACCAGTTGCCAATGCAACAAGACCAAGGTCAAACAATTTGTCAGGTGAAGGACCGTCAAGAACTTGACCGCGCAATGCAAGGAACGCTGCGAACAATGTTCCAAACAACACAGTTTCTCCACCTAGAAACAACCAGAAGCCCAAAATTTTATTACGACCCTCGAGGGTCGCCTTTTCTGGCTCATGAGGCAATTGACCATCTACATGCGTATGTGCGCTCATGCTTTCCCCTCCTGATCTTTAAGTACTGTTTCTTTCGGGATATGGAAACCATGATCGTCGATCATAGAACGTGCAATCATACATCCGAAAGTAATGACCAATCCCAAAACGCCTACAGCGTGACCACTCTTGAAGTTGCCGAACAAAGTACCCCAATCCGGAGCATACATGAAGCCAATACCTGCGATAAACAAGCCGATACCCATGATGAAAGGAAGAATGGACGGATTTGGCATATGAATATCGCCAATTGGTTCCGCAGGCGTCATGCCTTTGTGACCTTCCATTTTCTCTTTCCAGTAAGCGTCATAGCCGCGTACCAATGGAGTTTGAGCAAAGTTGTACTCAGGTGGCGGAGATGGAATAGACCACTCAAGTGTACGGCCATCATGCCATGGGTCATTCTCGACACCTTTTGGCTTGAAGCCAGTAATAATAGCATTTAGAACAAAAATAACTGTACCAACACCCATCAGCAATGCGCCGACAGTACTGATCATATTCATTTCAGTCAATCCTAGACCGTCGAGATATTGCCAAATACGACGAGGCATACCCATTAGACCAAGGAAATGCTGAACGAAGAATGTCAAATGGAAACCGATAAAGAAAGTCCAGAATGTCCATTTTCCAAGCGTTTCGTTAAGCACGCGGCCGAACATTTTTGGCCACCAGAATGTCAGACCTGAGAACAAGCCGAACACAAGACCCCCAACGATAACATAGTGGAAGTGAGCTACAACGAAATAGGAATCGTGATACTGGAAGTTCGCTGGTGCAACAGATAGCATAATACCTGTTACCCCACCCATTACGAACGTTGGGATAAATCCAACCGCGAACAGGTTTGCTGTAGGGAACGTAATCGAACCGCCCCACATGGTGAATATCCAGTTGAAAATTTTAATACCTGTTGGTATTGCAATTAGCATCGTTGCTATTGAGAACAAGGAGTTCGCTACTGGTCCCATACCCGTTGTGAACATGTGATGCGCCCAAACCATGAAGCCAAGGAACGCTATCAGCAATGTTGCAAATACCATGGAGCTATATCCGAACAAACGCTTGCGGGAGAATGTACTTACTACTTCTGATATGATACCGAACGCCGGAAGGATCAAAATGTAAACCTCAGGGTGTCCGAAAATCCAGAAAATATGCTCCCAGAGTACAACGTTACCGCCCATATCCGGGTTAAAGAAGTTAGCGTCGAACAATCTGTCAAACATAAGTGCTGCCAAGCCTACTGCAAGCGCAGGGAAAGCAAATAGGATTAGAGCAGATGTTGTAAATGCTGCCCAAGTAAACATCGGCATACGCATAAATGTCATACCAGGAGCACGCATATTGATAATTGTTACTAGGAAGTTAATACCTCCGATTAGTGTACCGATACCTGCAATTTGAAGTCCTAGCACATAGTAGTCCATACCATGATGGCCACTGTATGTAGTGCCGGCAAGTGGAGCATATGAAGTCCAGCCTGCGTCAGGCACATGGCCTGTAAACCAGCTGACATTCAGCAATACCCCGCCTGATACGAACGTCCAAAAGCCTAGTGAGTTAAGAAAAGGGAACGCAACGTCGCGCGCGCCGATTTGAAGCGGAATAACTGCGTTCATAATCGCAAATATAATTGGCATCGCCGCCAAGAATATCATTGTTGTTCCGTGCATTGTAATCAGCTCGTTGTATGTTTCCGCACCTACAAAGTTATTGAGCGGCTTCCATAGCTGAATACGTATAAGAATGGCTTCCAAACCGCCGATTAGGAAGAACAAACCTCCCGCGATCAAATACAATATACCGATTTTTTTATGGTCTACTGTAGTCAGCCAATCCATAATTCCTGTGTACCGTTTAGCTGGCATAGCATGTGCATGAGCCAAGGTAGCTACCTCCTTCGATCAAAGATGAATTATTATTCAAAATCAAGCGTTAGCTTCGACAAGTAGTCGGCAATGCCTTTAACTTCTTCATCAGTTAAATCATATGCCCCACTCATGTGGTTTTTCGGCTTGATTGCTTCTGGGTCTTTGATCCATTTGTATAAGTTGTCATAAATTGAACCTTCATGCTCATACTTCGGATCGTCTGTATTCACAAGAATACCGCCTACGCTTTCGCGACTTCCGATACCTGTAAGGTTAGGATATGCTTTACCGCCTTCTGTTCCAATAGCATGACAAGTCAAGCATTGGCTTTCAAGCGCTGTAGCGATTCCTGGGTCGCTTGGCATTGCAACCGGTTCCTGAATAGCTGCTGTCCAACGATCGAATGAAGATTGGTTTACTACTTTCACCTTGAAATCCATCAAACCGTGCGAAGGACCGCAAAGCTCAGCACATTTACCTAGATAAACGCCTTCTTTTGGTGCGGAGAAGTACATTTTGTTAACGTTAGCTCCAGGGTTCGTATCGATCTTACCTGCAAGCGCAGGGATCCAGAAGGAGTGAACAACGTCATTAGATGTCAACTCAAGCGCAATGTTTTTTCCTGCAGGGATTACCAGTTCTTGTGCAGTCGTGATACCCAATTCAGGATATTCAAACTCCCACCAGTATTGGTGAGCAATTACTTTTACTTTAACTGCATCTGGATCATTGCTATAATCCTTACCCAAACCAAATACCGTTTGAAGGGTAGGAACAGCAAGAACTACAAGCAAGATAATTGGAATTACCGTCCAGATAACCTCCAATTTGTGATTCCCTTCGACTTGTACAGGAATCTTTTTGTCTCCAGGGCGTCTGCGGAAACGAATAATAACATAAATACTAAGCACAAACACGACTACGACAACTAGCGCCATAATAGATATGGACAGCACCATCAGGTCAAATTGCTTTTGCGCTACAGGTCCTTGCGGATTAAGCGCAGACAAGTCTTCCCGTCCGCATGCCGCTAGCACTAATGTCATAAGAGCCATTAGCGGCGCAAGCCGTTTTACAAACTGCCACCGTTTCATCATTCATCAACCCCACTTTTGACTTTTTCGCAACTGCCAATTCTAATCGTGGCATGCGGCCAGTTGCGTCTAACACAGCTGTTTCTGCAATTTCTGCATATTGAATCACTTTATTAAATATAAAGTTGAACCCCCTATTTGTCAATGTTCCACGGAGAGTTCACAAATTGTTCTCAAAGCTGTCAAAATCGCGCTATGACTGCAATTATGGCTTATTTCACGCACGTTTCCCTTATACCGCGGATAGCTTGACACCGCTTCATAAATATATAGCTGCTTGCATTTCCTTTCTTTAAATTAATCTGTGACTTATCCGATTGCAAAATCCTTCATATCCTCTTCTCATTTTCATCTTCACTCCTACATTGTTCGCCAAAAGTATGGACAATTATGTATAGACATGATGTGTATAATTACATGCTGATGATTGAAAACTAACTGCATCATTTATTTGTGAAGGAGCATAAGCCATCATGAAAAAAATAGCATCGCTTGTACTCATCCTTTTGGCAGTTAGCACTGGCCTCATTGGCTGTTCAGACAAGGTGAAGGTTGAAAATACAAATTATGATTACGGCAGCCGGAAATCAAATGATCCTAAAGTGCAGGGCGGGAAAGCATATGGCTCTGCCAACCCTTCGCCGGATCAGCATAATAACGCATTTTTCGAATACAGCAATGAAATTTCCTCCAAAATAAGCACATTGTACGGTGTAGGTTCCGCTACGGTTATGCTGACTGACAAAAATGCTTATGTTGCAATCTTGCTTGATCAAAGCGCTGTCGGCACAAGAACTGCAAAAGACAATGACAAACGTGTACAAAACAATGACAGCAGCTATTCAGGAATATATGGGCTAAGCAATGGCAGCAGGCCCGATAAGCCGCGCGCATTGGCTCGTTATTACAATTCTGATTTTACGGTAAAGGACCATAAAAACATTTCCGGAGAACTAAAGCAGACGATTGCTCTGGAAGTGCGCAGATTAGCTCCGACTGTACAAGAAGTGCATATTTCCGCCAACATGGATTTTGTGAATAAATTTGTGCAGTTCGCCCGGGAAGCTTGGGGCAGCAGACCGCTTACGCCTTGGCTTGACGATTTCAACACAACTGTACAATATTATTTTGCCGATGGTGTAAAAGAGCCCGCGCCTTTTCAGTAAAACAAGACAACATTTGGAACGCAGAATTTTTCTTTCTATTATATATGCGGTTTGATGTAGTTAGATCAGATCCTTACCTGTTTTAAGGACCTGATCTAACATTTGCTTTTTTCACAGCTTGCTCTTGCTCATAGAACGCACCTTATTAAGCGCTGCTTCGTATTGCTGACGATCGCTGTCATTGCGTGCAAATTGCCCTAAGCGCTCCAATTCGAGCTCTAACTGGTGGGTAAGCTGTTGAATTTTTTTTTGCGGCCTTACCTTTTGATCCTCAGGATAGGTTTTACCATCCGCCGTTTTGATATTTAACTGGCCATCTGTATCAATTTGAGCAATTAAAACATTTTCCATGTTAACTTTGTATTGGTCAAGTTGATAATCAAGCCATTCTTTGCTGTAGCCAGCAATGCCTAGCGGACCGTCAAGCATGATGCCATCCATAATGACTGTCTGTGGCGGCTGCTCACTGCTCATCTTCCAGCCAAGCATGTCACCTGTAAGTGGCTGATGCTCTTTTTTAAGCATAGCATTGATGACCCCAGACGATTCCATTACTGCGAACTCTACATCTGCAATAGCAAAAACATCTTTTTGCCTTAGTTGGCTTAGTAATTCGTCAACCGTCAGCTTTTCTTTTTTTAAATTTTCTCTAATCAGCTGACCATCCTTGATTAAAACGGTACCTTTACCGTCAACAAAGTTTTTGACTCGTCTGTTTTTGATAGTCCAAAATTCCATGCTGGCCGAAACAGCTACCCATACAGCAATAGACACTAAGCCCAAAAACCAAAGGTTGTCCAAATCCAACGAAACATAGGCTGCAAGATTGCCTATTGAAATACCCGTTATGTACTCAAACAAAGATAGCTGTGACAGCTGTCGTTTACCTAAAATTTTTGTCATAAAAAACAATACCACAATCGCTACTAATGTTCTTAAAATAACCTCTAACCAATCTGGCATTCAGGGTTCACCTCTTAACATTTATCTTATCCAGTAATTTCTATGATCATTCAGGATAACATCCATTTTGTTAAATCAAGGTTGAGGAGCGCCTTATTTGCTTCCTCCATAGAGTTTACTGCAATCGCGGCTTGATAACGAGGCGATTCCTGAAGCTTCTCCCAAAGATCTTCTACTAGCAGATTGACCATCTTGACATGCTCCTTAACAAATCTCATTTAACGCCCTGCGAAAGCGTGAAAGGGCTGACATTTCTACAAAACAATAACATAAGAATTTTACAAATTTACAAATATAACAATTGCTTTTTCCGTTACTTTCTGCTATAGTTATTTATTAGATCATTTAACCTCGAATACTTAATCCCTCAGTAATATTCAATTTATCCCACTTTGTTGATTTTACTGTCAATTCGAAACATCTCACAATCGTATTATGTAGCAGTTCTGATTCATACTGGCGCGGTCATTGGAGCCGTAAGGACGGAAGAGAGGCAGGGCTTTCGTTGTTTTGGAGTGCAAGTCTCACCGCATTGCAACATACTGCTGCTATGGGAAGCATCATGGCGCATCATATATAAAAGGTTAAATACAATAAGGGCTTAGCGCTCGCTTAATCATAAGCGAATGCTAAGCCCTGTCCAATTCATAAAGCATTATCCGGCTACGTCATAGCCCTGTTCTTCAATTGCTTCTACAATTTTTTCCAGCTTCACGATTGCTTCATTATAGTCAACCGTAACTTGCTTGGCCGCAAGGTCAACCTTAGCGCTTGCTCCAACCTCTGCTACTGCTTTCTCCACTGAATTAACGCAATGTCCACAGCTCATGCCTTCTACCTTCAATATTGCTTGACTCATGATAAACTCTCCTCTCATTATTTCATTAAGCGATTAACAGTTGTCATCAATTCATCAATGACCTCAATGCTCCCCTGCTTCAATCCGCGAATTTGGCCTTCAATCCGATTCAATCGTTTGGCCTGGTTTTGCTTTGTCCACTCGGAATTGATGACTCATTCTCTCTGAGCTAGTATGACAATCTTGTTCTTCATTCATACTGCAAGGACTGTCTCACTTCATGTTTGAATTCATTATTATACCTCCATGGGGTATCGTAATACGTCCATTTTACTTTACCCCCCAAGGTATGTAAAGTGAGTTTTCAGCCGAATTTCTGCCCGTTTTGATTACGATATCTTTACTAGGAATATGTAACTGATTGTGCTATTATCCAACTACAGAACCATAAACTAAAATTATAGGATATTACAGTAAAAGGGAAAGGATGCTTACATACGATGAAAAAACCAATTATATTCGCTCACCGCGGAGCAAGCGGATATTGTCCTGAGAATACAATGGCCGCTTTTGTGAAAGCGCTTGAAATGGGAGCGACAGGCATTGAAACTGATCTGCAGATGACACAGGATGGCCAGCTGGTGCTTATGCACGACGAATATCTTACACGCACTGCGGGCTTGAATAAGCTGCTTGCCCATACTACGTGGGAGGAAGTGCAGACGCTTGATGCAGGAAGCTGGTTCCACCCTGACTTTTCCGGAGAAAGAGTTCCTTCACTTGAAGCTTTGCTTGAGCTCACAAAAGGCACTGAAATCATCATTAATATCGAGCTAAAAAACGGCTTCGTGCAATATCCTGATCTAGAGAGCAAAATGATTGAATTAATCCACAACTACGGCATGGAAAAACAAATTATTATATCCAGCTTTAATCATTATTCCTTATTTCTTTGCCATCAGCTTGCACCAGATATAAAAACAGGCATTTTGTATATGGAAGGATTATATGAGCCTTGGAAGTATGCCAAATCGCTTGGCGCAACCGCTCTGCATGCTCCTAAATATGCGGTTCTCCCAGAATGGGTGGCCCAAGCAAAGGAACATCAGGTCGTCTATCATCCTTTCACCGTCAATGACGAAGCAGAAATGCAAAGCTTGCTGCAAGCAGGAGTAGCTGGCATTATTACGGATTATCCTGATCGGCTGGCCAATATTATAGCGAAGCAAAGCGAGGGATAGTATGAAAAAAACTTGGCTGTTAGGGCTTGGCTTTTTCAGCATCAGCATTACTTGGGCTTTGTATAACGCATTTGTGCCTTTATTTCTTGAAAAATTTTTAACGAGCACAGCACTTATCGGCTTTATGATGACTATCGATAATTATTTCGCGATAATTCTTCAGCCTCTTATCGGCCGCAAAAGCGATCGGACAAGAACAAGATTTGGCAAAAGAATGCCCTTTCTCTTGATTGGGATGCCGCTTGCCGCCTTGTTTGGTGCGCTTATTCCTTGGCATAACGGCCTTCTGCTGCTTATTATTTTTATGGTGCTTATGAACTTGTCGATGAGCTTATACCGCTCTCCTACCGTTGCTTTGATGCCTGATATAACGATCCCGAGCAAACGGACACAGGCTAACGGCATTATTAATTTCATGGGCGGGCTCGGCTCTATTCTTGCCTTTGGCGGGGGCGCGATACTCTACGACAAGCATATTTCATTGCCTTTTTTAGCATCAGCAATTATTACGCTAATCTGCTTGTTTGTTTTGCTTAAAGTAATTAAAGAACAAAGAGATGTCATTAACTATACTCCCGCTGAAGAAGCCAAACAACCTTCGTTCGGCTCGTACAAAAGGGAATGGACCCGTCCCACATTATTTTTGCTGGGCGCGATCTTTTTCTGGTTTTTCTCTTATCAAGGAGTTGAAGCGCTATTTACTTTATACGGCAAAAATCAGCTGGGGCTTACCGATAGCGAGGCGACCTTCTCGCTCGCCTTTTTTTCCGTCGCCTTTGTAGCGGCAGCTATACCGAGCGGCTTGCTCGGTAACCGCTTCGGCAAAAAACCAATCATTATGATCGGCGTGTGCGGCTTGATTATTGTTTTTGGCCTTATCAGTCTGATAGATTCCTTGCTGCTGCTGCGCATAATGCTGCTGATCGGCGGGATATTCTGGGCTTGCATCAATATTAATTCCTACCCGTTTGTCGTATCGCTCGGCAAAGAATCAAGCATTGGCGCAAGAACAGGCATCTACTATATCGCATCATCTCTCGCGGCAATACTGTCTCCTGTCTTGATGGGTCTAATGATTGACTGGTTCAGCTATGCTGCGCTGTTCATTATCGCCTCATGCGGCATGGTCATCGCTTTGCTGCTGTTGCTAAAAGTAAAAGATAATTCAGCAGCTGTTACGAATGCAACTTAACAAGCAATAGAAAGCATACTTCGGCGAATCATGCAGATTAAACAAGCAAAAGAAAAAGACAGCGAGCAAGTTTGGATTTTCTTTTGCATCATGAATAGTTGTCTGCAATGAACATTTGCCTACAATGAGTAATTGCCTACAACGGGTAGTTGCCTACTATGAGCTGTTGCCTACTATGAGCCGTTGCCTACTATGAGCCGTTGCCTACTATGAGCAGTCAGCCCCAATCCGCTTACGCTTGAAGCAGCTTCTCTATTGCCTGCTTCAAGCGTATTGGTTCTGTTGTGGAGCCGAATCGCTTCACAACAGAACCATTGCGATCGACTAGAAACTTCGTAAAGTTCCATTTAATATTTTTCGAACCGAGCACTCCGCGCGCATCATCAGTCAGCTTTTGAAACAATGGATGGCTATTATCGCCCTTCACGTCAATTTTTGCATGCATCGGAAACGTTACGCCAAAGTTAAGCTCGCACACCTCTGCAATCTTGTCATTGCTGGCCAGTTCTTGATTGGCAAATTGCGAGCAAGGAAAGCCCAGCACGCGAAAGCCTTTGTCTTTATACTCCTTGTAAAGCTCCTCCAAGCCGCGCAGCTGTGGTGCAAAGCCGCAGCCTGTAGCGGTATTCACAATCAGCAGCACATCTCCTTTGTACTTCTCCAGCGTCTCTCTTTGTCCTGCAATCGTAGTTACTTCAATTGTATAAATCGACATTTGGCATTCACCTCATACATATCAATTTTAAGAAGAAATTTAAAGATTCTTTTATCTCAACTTTCGCGGATTAATTTCAGAAGATAAATCTTAAGGTAATTGGTGTTGCATTTGTTCATAATTTAGTTTTTCACTGCTGGTATAGGTAGTTGGATGTTCGGTGTTGCGTGTTACGTGCTGAGTATTGGGTGCTTGTTATGTGCTGGGTGTTAGGTGCCTGTTGTGTGCTGAGTGTTGGGTGCTTGTTATGTGCTGGGTGTTAGGTGCCTGTTGTGTGCTGAGTGTTAGGTGCTTGTTATGTGCTGGGTGTTAGGTGCCTGTTGTGTGCTATGTGCGTGCTAGATATAGTATGTTGGCTGCTGGCTGCGAAGGAGTAATAATAGGTGCACAAAGAGAGTTTGGGCGCGAATTTGAACAAGTGGAGCCTAAAGAACACCTAGTCAACCTACTGCGGCCTAGTCAACTTCTTAAGAATTAATCTTGAGAAATCGGGTTTGTTGAAAAGTATACAATGAAGAATGGGCAAATGCTCGTGGTGGCTAAGTACATTTTGTGCATCTAGTTTCATCCTTTTTATAGAAAAAACGATTCTAAATGTATTTCATGCATCTAGTTTTACTAAATTACCTTGAATTTTGCGAATTGCGCCAAACTAGATGCAGTTTTTCCCTTTAGTATCATAAAAACGTCATATTTCTCAAAACTAAGTACAGAAAATGTAGTTAGTTTTGATGCGTGAGAGCTCGATTAGCATACATTTGGCCATTTCCAGGCGGCACCGACCATTCCTATATGAAATTTCATATACAATCGCGATTTTCGGGCCTTTTCGGCCAAATGTATATGAAATAT